>CAZERR010000066.1:9550-11102 GCA_964514785.1 uncultured Ruminococcus sp.
GCCTTGATCATAGCGATCTTCTCGCGTTCTTTTGCGGCTTGTCCTTTAACCTTTTCGACTACGGCAGCGGGAGCCTTAGCGACAAATCCCTGATTGTTGAGCTTGCCCTCGCTTTGAGCAAGGCGCTTTTCGACCGCCTTCAGCTCCTTGTTAAGCCTTTCAAGCTCCGCCTTCTTATCTACAAGCTCATCCATCGGAATGTAGATTTTAGCGTCGGCGGTTACGGCGTTGACTGCGCCCTGAATATCGAAGCTGTCGCCTGTTTCTACCTCGCTCGCGGAAGCAAGACGGCAGATAAACTGAGCTCCGCTCTCAAAAATGTCCTTAAACTTAGTCGCGATATAAACCTTCGCTTTCTTTGAGGGCGGTACGTTCATCTCGTTACGGCGATTACGGATAGCGCGGATCGCCTCCATAATCTTCTCCATGCTGTCAACAGCCTCGGGGAAGTCGAGCGCCTCGTCGTACTTCGGATATTCCTCAAGCATAATAGTCTCCCCGTCAACGGGCAGTGTCTGCCAAATTTCCTCAGTGATATAAGGCATAAACGGATGCAGGAGCTTTAGAATCTTATCGAGCGTCCAAAGAAGAACCTGACGCGCGTTAGCGGCAGTTTCGCCCTCGCTCTGAAGTCTTGACTTTGAAAGCTCAATATACCAGTCGCAGAAGCAATCCCAGATAAAATCATAGAGCTTCTGAACGGCAACACCGAGCTCAAATTTTTCAAGATTGATATTGATTTCCTTAGCAACGGTATTCAGCGTTGATACGATCCACTTATCTTCCATAGTAAGCGTTTCGGGGAGCTCATTTTTAACCTCAAAGTCGTCGATGTTCATATGAACGAAACGGCTCGCGTTCCAAAGCTTATTCGCGAAGTTTCCGCACGCCTCGACCTTCTTATCGGAATAACGCATATCGTTGCCCGGAGCGTTACCCGTAGCGAGGAAGAATCTTAACGCGTCGGCGCCGTTTTTCTCTATAACCTCGAGCGGATCGATTCCGTTTCCGAGGGATTTACTCATCTTTACGCCGTTTTCGTCACGGACGATTCCGTGGATAAATACGGTATCAAACGGTTGAGAGTTCATCTGCTCAACCGATGAGAAAATCATTCTTGCAACCCAGAAGAATATGATATCGTAACCCGTAACGAGCGTACTCGTCGGGAAGAAGTAGTCGAGCTCGGGAGTTTTTTCGGGCCAGCCGAGGGTCGAGAACGGCCACAGCGCAGAGCTGAACCAGGTATCTAACGTATCCTCGTCGCGGGTGAGCTTTTTGCCGCCGCACTTCGGACAGGTATGAGGCTCGTCCTTGGCTACTATAACCTCTCCGCAGTCATCGCAGTACCACGCCGGGATCTGATGTCCCCACCAGAGCTGGCGGCTGATACACCAATCCTTTATATTCTCCATCCAGTGATAGTAGATTTTATCGAAGCGGTCGGGGATAAACTTTGTTTTTCCCTCGCGCACGCATTTAATCGCGGGCTTTGCGAGCGGTTCCATTTTAACGAACCACTGCTTGCTTACCATAGGTTCGATAGTAGTGT
>CAZERR010000067.1:0-10550 GCA_964514785.1 uncultured Ruminococcus sp.
TTAGATGTGGGGACTGATGGGCTCGAAAGGCGGAAAAAGGAAACGGTCCGGTGTGTGCCGGTTTTTCAATCGCTTTCTGTTTACAGTTTTGTTCGGGTTTGGCTCCGGCTTCATTAGCTTTTTTAGCATTTTTAAGTTTTATTTTGTGAAAATAATTTATGTTGTCTGCTTTAGGCAGGTTTTTCCTTTACCAATAAATCTGTTTTAACGCTTTATTTCCAAAAAACATATTGATTTTACCTGTGGGAATATGTATAATAATAGTAATTTATGTAGAGTATAACCTGGTACCGATATCTCCCCGAAAGCATAAATTAAAAATACACTTGGGAGGTTTTTCCAATGTCAGAAAAAACAATCCAGACCACAGGAGGAATTCTGCACGAAGAGGATCTTGTCTTTATCAATAAAACCATTTGTGAGGTTTTTAACTGCACAGAAGACCAGATTATCGATTTGAAGCCTTTGCAGAAAGGTCTGACAAATTCTGTCCTGTCTTTTGAGTTGAACGGCGGCAAATATGTATTCAGATTTCCTGGTCTCGGCTCCGAAATTCTCGTTGACCGCGGACGCGAGTCGATGATTCAGAGTCAGGCATACGAGGCGAGAGTTGATACTACGCTTGTCGCTATGAGCGTTTCAAAGGGCTGGAAGATCGCTAAATTTGTACCGCACCGCGATTTCGACTATAACGACGTAAGTGATATTTACCGCGGCGTAAGACTTTTAAATAAGCTTCACCATTTCTCCGCAAAAGTAAGATGGGAGTTCGACGTAAAGGAAAAGTGGGAGTCGATCAAGGCGATGATCCCCGAGGATAAGTACGGCGAGAATTTCCCCGAGTATCCTGGCTTTAACGATATCAGAGATAGAGTCTATGAGCTCGTTGAGCTTACCAAGCAGGACGGAATACCGAGGTGTGTTACTCACGGCGATGCCCGTGACGAGAACTTCCTCATTAACGATTCCGAGATTTACTTGACCGACTGGGAGTACGGCGGATTTAACGACCCCGGATTTGACGTAGGCACTTATATCTGCGGCGGTGACCATTCCGATGAAGAGGTTGACAGAATTCTCTTTATTTACTTCGGCCATAAGCCGAACGAAATCGAAAGACGTCATTTCTATGCGTGGATTGCGATAACAGGCTTCTTCTTTATGCATTGGTGTATGTTTAAGGAAGCCTCAGGACAGAAGGTCGGCTATTTAAAGCCGCTCTGGTACCGATTCGCAAAGGACTACAGCGTTCGCGCGTTGGAAATGTACAAGTAATCGGGAGGGTATTTTTATGACATATATTATTTTAGCAGCAGGAAAAGGTAAAAGCCTTCAGCCTTTGACTTTAAAAACTCCTAAATCGCTTTATAAGCTCGATCGCGATACTACCGTTTTGCAGAGAATGGTAAGGCTTATAAGAAAAAATGATATGAAAGCCGAGATTGTCGTTATCGCAGGATTTTTATACGATCAGATTACCCGTGAGCTCGAGAGAGAGAACGTAACCTTTGTGAGAAATCCGTTTTATGCGACAACAGGCTCAATAGCTTCTCTCTGGTTTGCGAAGAAGTATCTTGAGCGCGATAATATCACGATTATCAACTCCGATATCGTAGCCGAGGATAAGCTCGTTGAGGAAGTTTTCTGTAAGCCTACCGACGTTCCGTACGTTCTTATCGATTCAAGCAAAAGCGAAGGTAAGTATAACGTTCAGGTTAACGGTGACAGAATATGTGTTATGAGCAAGGAGCTTTCCTCATTCTACGCTCAGTATGTGAGCGTTACTAAGCTCGACGCCGTTTCGGCACGTTTCCTGATCGAGGAAATCGACGATATGGTTAACGGCGAGATGTATAACCAGCTCTTTGAGGACGCTCTTGTTCAGATGATTTTCAAGAATGATTTTGACTTGTATTATAAGGATATTAAAGATTATTCCTGGGCTGAGGTTGATACCGTAGACGATTTAATCAGGGCTAAGGAAGTACAGAAGAAGTAAAAATTTCCGGCTCGAAATCGAGCCGGTTTTGCTTTACAAAATGTGAATAATGTTGTATTGTTAAGTGTATTACTAAAGAAAGGAAGATACTTATGAATAATTATAGATACATAACCTTACGCGAGTGTCCCGAGCTGAAAGAAACTGCCGCAAACTGGTTCCATGAAAAGTGGGGCGTACCGCCCGAGGCTTATCTTGAATGTATGAACTCATACCTCAGCGGAGAGACCGAGTACGGCTGGTACCTCTGTCTTGACGGTGAAAAAATAGTCGGAGGATTAGGCGTTATCGAGAACGATTTTCACGACAGAAAGGATTTAGCCCCGAATGTCTGCGCCGTATACACCGAGGAGGAGTACCGCTGTAAGGGGATCGCGGGAGAGCTTTTAAACTTTGTATGCCGCGATATGGCTGAAAAAGGGGTAAAGACTCTTTATCTCGTTTCTGACCACACCTCATTCTACGAGCGCTACGGCTGGGAATTCTTGTGTATGGTTCAGGGCGACGGCGAGCCCGAAATGACGAGAATGTATATTCATAAAATGTAATCAGAAAGGTATTATTTATGAAGCTTATATTTAAAAAGGGCTTTGACGGCGATATGGAGAAGCTTCCGGCGCGTGAGGTCGAGGGAGCTGTCGCGTTTAAGGAGCCCGAAACTATTCAGAAATTTGCCGTTATAGCGAATACCTTAGCTGCGATAATACTCATAGTTGCGGTTGTGCCCGTAATTATACTTTCGAGAGCGATTGAGTTAGTATTCAGCGGAAGCGACTTCGTATTATTTAATTTAATGATAGCGGCGGTGCTCTCGTTAGTCGTTATGCCCGTCCACGAGGTTCTCCACGCGAGCTGTTTTAAGGGTGAGGTTGAGTTTTATACCTACCTGAAAAAAGGCCTGATGTTCGTTGTCGGCACCGAATCAATGTCAAAGGCGCGGTTTGTTTTTATGAGTATGCTGCCTAATCTCGTTTTCGGATTTATTCCGTATATTCTGTTCTTTTTCTTTCCGTCTCAGCTTTGGCTCGGGCTTTTCGGAGCCTTCTGCTTAGGCTCGGGCGCGGGGGATTATATCAACGTATTTAACGCGATTACTCAGATGCCTAAAGGCGCGAAGTGCTTTATGAGTAAAAACAGAAGCTACTGGTATAAAGAAACATAAAAAATGCCCTGCAGTTTTTTGCTGCAGGGCGTTTTCATATGTGCATATGTTAAAATTCATCTCGCCGTGTGAGGAAGGTGTGTAAAAAGTCCTTGAAGATTTCCCGCCACGCGGCTTCACAGTGCTTATTTTCAAAAAGTATAACCTCGTAGAATTTTTCCGGAGGGTAGATTTCCGTTAGTATATCGTAAACCTGCTCCGTGCTCTGATAAATCTGCTGCTCAAGCTCATCCGCGCCGCCGCTGTAGAGGTACAGGTAAGGCGTATCGCTTTTTAGCACGCTTAAAATCCAGTTTTGCATATTCTCCGGCGTATAAAATATAAACGCAGGTGAAAACGCTCCCGCCGCGCAAAACAGGTCGGGGTGGCTTAAAACCGTATAAAACGACTGTAATCCGCCCGAGGAGCTTCCGCAGAAAGCGGTGTTGTTCCTGCCTTTTTTAACCGGGAAGTTTCTTTCAACGGCAGGCATTACCGTGTTTACTACGAAGTCGTCGAAAATCTCGCCCTCGGGAGAGAAGCTGTTTCGCGTTTCCTCGTCAACCTCGGGAGGAATAGTTATCGCGCCGATTGACTTAGGCGTAAGCTCGTTAGTGCGCTGCATCGGGCTGAAGTCGTTATGAATACCGACAATAATTGCCGCGCGGCGGTTTTCCTTTTGCTCATTCTCCACCGCCGTGTGGGTGAACCAGCTCCCGAAAGGAGTACCTTCCTCCTCAAAAAGGTTCTGGCCGTCGGTCATATAAATTACCGGGAAGGTTTCGCCCTCCTCACGGGCGGGAACATATACGCGCACCGTGCGGTCTTTCGTGCCCGGGTACGGTAAGGATAGTTTAAAAATCTCAGCGTTTTTCATCATATTCCCCCTTTTTCTTAATTTTACTATATGTAGTGCATTAATTCAATACAGAAAAGGAATTTTACAGATAAAGGATATTGACGTTTTCGTGTTAAAAAGGTACAATAAATACAGTAATGAAATGAGGTGTTACTTATGAAAAAAATAAAAGCATTCTTATCATTTTTTCTTGCTCTTACGATTCTTGTTTCCTGCTTTGGCTTTAACGCCTTTGCCGAGGAAAGCGGAAAGTATTCGGCTAAGATCAAGGTGACTTATAATCAGAGCTCAGCCCGTGAGATCTGCGCTATGATCAACGATATGAGAAAAAGCTCAGACGCATGGTACTGGGATACCGATAATAAAACCAAGGTAAGTTTATCCTCGCTCGGAGATTTAACCTACGATTATTCTCTTGAGAAAATCGCCATGCAGAGAGCCGCGGAGACTGCGCTTAGGTACAGCCACTACCGTACCGACGGCACAATCTGCTTTACGGCGTTTGATGAGTTCGGATATTCGGCGGTAAATTACGGCGAGAATATCGCCGAGGGACTTTCATCCGCCGCAGGAATAAACTCGCTGTGGCGTGAGGATGACGCGGATTATAACGGTCAGGGACACAGGCGCAATATGCTTAACCCCGATTTCAACGCTGTCGGAATAGCTCACGTTGTATATAATACGGTGGATTACTGGGTTGAGGTTTTCGCTAAAACCGCTAACGCCGTTACAACCCCTGCCGAAGCCCTTGACGGCGAAGCGCTTGCTTCAGTAAAAATCGACAGCTCGATTATCGAGAATGTTGATTTTGTTCCCGAAAAGGTTCAGGCGAAGTATAAGAAGGACGTAAACGCTCCGGAAATTAAGGCGGAGCTTTCGATAAAGGAGATGTTTCCTGATTTCAAGTGCGCGGTTGAGGATTTCGAGAAGGAGCTTTCGGTTGATGATACTGATTTTGCCGAGCTTAAAGACGGTAAGCTAACAGGAAAACAGCTCGGAAAAACTCAGCTTAGCGTAAAGGCGTTCGGCGTATCGAAGAAACTCGAGCTCGAAATAATCTGTGAGCACGATTATGCGCTTGTTTCCGAGGATAAGCCTACTTGCACATCAACGGGAATCAACACCTATTTATGCAGAATCTGCGGACATATCAATCAGGAAGAAATCCCTAAGCTTAACCATTCTATGACTCATCATGAGGGTGTTGAGCCCACATGTGAAAAAACGGGTAAAATGGAGTATTGGCACTGTTCACTGTGCGATAAGGATTATGATGACGAAAAGGGCGGCGCGGTTATTGACCCCGACTTCATAGAGCTTCCTGCACTCGGTCACAAGGTTAAGTCGGTAGGCGATCCGGTAAGCGCAACATACTTTAAGCAGGGACTGATACCTGCTAAAGAGTGCTCGGTATGCGGAAAAAGCCTCTCGGGAAAAACAGTTATTCCTAAGAAGACTTTCGGAAAAATCAAGCTTAAAAGCTTGCCTAAGGCGTTCAAAGCGAGCTGGAAGGGTATCGCGAAGGCGTCTGGCTTTAAGTTGCAGTACAGCCTTAAAAAGAGCCTTAAATCCTCAAAAACCGTTTCCGTTAAGCCCTCTAAATCATACAAGGTAAAGGGGCTGAAATCAAAAAAGACCTACTACGTCCGCGTTAGAGCCTTCCAAAAATCCGGCGGAAAAACGCTGTATTCCAATTGGTCGCCGGCGGCGTCCGTTAAGGTAAAATAAGAAATAATTACCGGTAAACCGTTAAAATTGCCTGTTCTTTGTGCGTGTTATACAAAGAACAGGCGTGATTTTTGTAAATATTCGTTATGCAAAATTCGTGGGTTTATGTTAGAATATACTTGATTGGGACGATACCTCTATTGTCTCATGTAATCAAAACTTTTTTATATTTTCAGGAGGTTAGGAGAATGAAGAAACTCAAAAGCAGTATCAGCGTGATTCTCGCTGTACTTATGCTTGTTGGTGTATTTGCTATTGTACCTATGAGCGCTTCGGCAAGTGCAGGCGACTCAACTCTTTTGTTTACTAATAACAAGGGTTGGGACAAGGTATATCTGTATGCATGGAGTTCCACTGACGCTAACGCAAAAAACGGTGATTGGCCCGGTGTTCAGCTCACTGAATCACAGATAAACGACTTCAAAGAGACTCAGTTTATTTTTAAGCTCAGTTCAGATTATGACAACTTAGTTTTCAGCAACGGTGGCACCGAGCAGACTGTAGATATCAAGTATGATAAATCAGTTGCAGGCTACTATCTTACAAATCAGGTTACCGAGGAAGGCCCCGATAAGGGTAAATGGGAAGTAGACTCATGGACAGACACTTCCTCCAATCCTTCAACCGAGGCTACAACATTTGCGGGTCCGACAGGCGACGGCAGCAAGGAAGGCACCTACACCGCTTCCGTTGACACAGGCTCTTATACAGCCGACGGTACATGGTATGTATGGACATGGACAAACAACGGTAACCCCGGACATTGGGTAGAGGGTACAAAAAGCGGTAAGGTAGTTTCCTTCGAGGGACTTTGCAACCGTGTTATCTTCGCAACATTTACAGCTGAGCCCGATGATGACTGGACCGGAAGAGTTGCTCAGACAGCAACCTTAAACACTATGGACGGCGGAAAGTACGTTATTTCAGGTAAGGTTGACGGCGACGACGGCTTCGGCAACGTTATAAAGAACTATGAAGGAACTTGGGTAGGCGGAACATTAACCCCCGAGGTCGCTCCTACTACTCCCACAGGCACAGGCTCCGGCGGCGAAGTAAGCGGCCACAAGGAGGGTTCCTTTACCGCTAAAGTAGACGCCGGCAAATTTGCAGGCGACGGACTTTGGTACGCTTGGACATGGACATATGAAGAGGCTAACAGCCACTGGGTAGAGGGTGAAAAGAGCGGTAACACCGTTTCTTTTACCGGACTTTGCAACCGCGTAATCTTCGCGACATTTACATCTGAGCCCGATGAGAAGTGGACCGGAAGAGTTGCTCAGACAGAAACCTTAAAGCTTATGGACGGCGGTACTTACACAATTACCAGCCTTAATGAAAAGGGCGGCGACGGCTTCGGCAACGTTATTCCTAACTATATCGGCGAATGGAGCGGCGGTACAGCTGTTCCCGATGTTCCCGCTACAGATCCCGACGTTACTAAGGCTACCGATTTAGGAACCTATACCGCTAAGCTTGATGCAGGTCAGGCAAAGAATGACGGAGATTGGTACGCCTGGACATGGAACAACGGCGGAGCTGACGGTCAGTGGATTAAGGGTACCGAGACAGCAGACGGCTTATACTCCTTCGAGGGACTCTGTGATACAGTTATCTTCGGTTCGTTCAACGGCGCTCCCCTTAAGAACTGGTCAAACAGAGCTGCTCAGACTGAGAAATTAACAACAGTAAATTATGCGAAATATACTATTACAGGCACAGCAGAAGCTGACGACGACTTCGGCAATTTAATAACAAAATATACAGGCGAATGGGGCGAGCCCGAGTATCCCGAGGAGACTACCGAGGAAGTTATTACTACAACAGCTCCCGAAACAACCACAGCTCCCGAGGTAACAACCGAGCCTGTTGAGACAACAACGGCTCCCGTAACTACAGCTCCCGAGACAACCGTTCCCGAGACTACAGTTCCCGCGACAACTTCTGCTCCGACAGACGCTACCGAGGCTACAACCGTTCCCGAGACGACTATAGCCCCGACAGACGCTACCGAGGTTACAACAGCTCCCGTAACTACGGTTCCTGAGGTTACAACCGTACCCGTTACCGAGCCGACTACAGTTTATGTTCAGCCTACAACTGCTCCCGCAACTCAGGGCCCCACACAGCCCGCTAACGAGAACGTTAAGCTCTCCGATAAATCTAAGGAGCTTAAGGCAGGTAAGAGCTTTACCCTCAGCGTAAAGGGAACTAAGGATGCTGTGACCTTCGCTGTAATCAGCGGTACAAAGGTTGTTGCAGTTAACTCTAAGGGTAAGGTAACAGCTCTCAAGAAGGGCGAGGCGGTAGTTACTGCTATCGTTGCCGGCAAGGCGTTGACCTGCACAGTAAATGTTAAGAATAATCCTGCGGTTAAGCTTAAGGGCAAGACAGTCAGAAACGGAAAAACCTACGGTGTTAAGGTTGAAAAAACTCTTAAATTCACTACATCAGGTAAGGTTAAGGCAATCGCAAACAAGATTACCGTTAAGAGCACCAAGATCTGCAAGCTGGTTTCTTCTTCCAAAAAGAAAGGAACATTCAAGATTAAGGGCTTAAAGAAGGGTACTGCTTCTGTAACCGTTAAGGTTAATAAGTACAAGACCTATAAGTTTAAGATTAAAGTTAAATAATCAGCACATAGTAAAAGGGCTTACTCGTTGAGTAAGCCCTTTTTAGTATGTTAATATGTTCAATTAAGTGCAGCCCAGTTGGCAATACAGTATTCCGCTTCCGTTCCGCTTCCGTTGACATAGGCTGCGTAGTAGGTTTTGCTGCCCTTTTTAACGTAAAATTTTACTGCGACGTTGTTGTCGCGGATGTTATTAACAGCGAGGGTGACGTACTTATATTTTTTATCGGCGCTGTATTTTCCGTAATCTCCGCTTATCATATTGTTGGAATTATAGCAGGAGAAGATGTTATAGCTTTCGGCGTTATCGAGGGTAAGCGCGCTGATTTTATTCTGAGCCGTTTCGCGGTTAGCCGAACCGGCAGCGATAAAGCCGTAGTCATCGGCGTCTTTAAGTATTTCGTTATTGATTACCGCTACAAAGCGGATGTCTCTTGTGCTGCTGTAGGAGGTCTTTTTAACCTGAACTCCAAGCGTCTGGAGATTCTTAAAGGAGCTTCCGATCCCGGTAAGCGTTGTGTCGTCAGCTTCTCTCTGTACGACCGTATTCAGGTCGATCGAAGCTCCGGATGCTGTTTTGTACAGCGAGGTGTTCTCGAGAACGTCGGCGCAGTATTCGAGCTCGCCGCTTTCATTAGGCGTCTCGGATCGGAGACCGTACAGCTTTTCGTCGTTGATAATAAAGCCGTAGAAATCATATCCGCTTGTTTTAGTATATACCTCGGTAACAGTCGCTTTAGCCGGATCATATGCGTAAATCGTGCTCGGAGAATTGTAATATATAAAACCATCGTATGTATCGAGACTGCTGAAGGTTCCGTTCCAGTATCCGTTGTTCGAAGTTTTCCATTTATAGTTCAAGCTCAGCAGTTCGTCTGAGGAGTCGGTGAGGTAGTTGTACTTAACGAGCTTTGAGCCGTTTAGCATATACAGATTGCCGTCTATATAGCAGATCTTAGCTTTTGAAGAGTGATAAGAATAGTTATCGTACTTTGTATCCGAAGTAAACGCCGAAGTGAAGTCATAGTGGTCGTGAGCAAGATTATCCTCCGTATCCTCGGGGAAGGCGTTGTCGCTTAAGAGGAAGTAGGTGTGCGAAACCCTGCCCTCTCTGTTTGGAGTAGGGTCGTCCCATGTAACGTCAACGTGGTACCACTGACCGTCAAGGCAAATTTTATTCCACTGGTGGTTCATGGTTTCGGAAATGACCTGCTCGCTTTTTATTCCGATTTTCGCGAGAAGATACGAGTACGCCTCGGCGTAACCGTAGCACCTGCCTTTTCCTCTCACCATAAGGTCGTAAACATCGGTGCCGAGAAGATAGGAGCTGTTTAAAATCATCTCGTCATGAAGGGTAAGCGCCTTCTCAAAATCGCTCATACCGTTTTTTATCTTCCCTAAGTACCAGCTCGTTTTAGTCTCGAATTCCTGAAGCATCGTTTCCGTAGTTTCCCTGTCGTACTTATAAACCGGGGAGATAGAATAAACAACGCTGTCACCCGAGAGTCTGTTATAACTTATACTTTTAAGGTAGAAAAAGTCCGGGTTGGAATAAAGTACGACATAAAGCAGCCTTTCTATCAAATCTCCGTCAAACGGAAAAGCGCAGTCGTGAATATTGATTGTGCTTTCGTAGTTTCTGATTCCGTCAGTCACAGCCTTGACCGCGCTTGGGTATTGGTCGGTCAGATCCTTGTCGTAGTATATATATATATCGTCGTCCGCGTACGCCGTAACCGACGACAGCACGAAGAACGAGGACAACACTAAGGCTAAAGCCAGAACGAGGGATAACGCCTTAGTCGTCTTGAATTTTGTTTTCATAATTCCACAGCCTTTCTTAGAATTATTTTATCATTTTATAGGCGTTTGTCAACAAAAACAGCACAATTGTTGAATAGTTATATATATTATTCACATCCCGACGCCCAGATTATGTGTAAAACTGTTTACATTTTAAGGAAAATATGTTATTATACTCTTTAGAAAAGACTATGTCTTGGACAGGGCGTGAACTCCAAAGCATAACTAAGAACAGTAATACATATAGCTTTACATATAACCTCGACGGACTTAGGACAAAGAAGAGTATTAACGGAACAAATACTTTCTACTATTATGACGATAGTAATAACCTGATCGGACTTAAAAAGGGAAATACTACCGTCCTGTTCTACTACGATTCCGAGGG
>CAZERR010000068.1:0-10477 GCA_964514785.1 uncultured Ruminococcus sp.
AATACACTTGCCGTTTTTTTATATTGCGCATTTTGTTTTGTGCATTTTCTTTAAAACGCCTAAAATTCGAACATGTAAAATTTCTTGACTATTCCACTTTTTCGGCGCTGAAAATATAATATAGCTGTAATGATTAATTATAACTAACTGCTATAATTGGAGGAAAGGTTAATGAGATTCGGTAAGGCGATCGTAAAAAGCCGCGTAGTTATTTTAATAATCGCGCTGGCGCTTATGGTGCCGTCTGTTCTCGGAATGATCTTTACGCGCGTAAACTACGATATGCTTAATTATCTTCCCGAGAGCCTCGACACCGTAAAGGGACAAAGCTACCTTATGGATGATTTCGGTAAGGGCGCATTCTCCTTTATTATTGTCGAAAATATGGAAGAAAAAGACGTCGTTAAGCTTGAGAAAAAAATCAAAAAGGTTGACCATGTCGATACGGTGTTATGGTACGCCGATATTGCGGATATCTCGGTCCCGATTGATGTTTTGCCGTCCGAGGTAAAGGACGCGTTCAACGCCGGTGATTCAACGATGATAGCGGTATTCTTCGATACGTCTACATCAGCCGACGAGACGATGGACGCTATTACCGAGATACGCTCGATTACGGGCAAGCAGTGCTTCGTTTCGGGAATGTCCGCTATGGTTACCGATATGAGAGAGCTTGCCGAAAGGGAAGAAGCAGTATACGTCGGAATAGCCGTTGTGCTGGCTGTCGCCGTTATGATGATTTTTATGGACAGCTTCCTTATTCCGTTTATCTTCCTTGCAAGTATAGGTATGTCCATACTCCTTAATATGGGTACGAACTACTTTTTGGGTGAGATTTCGTACATCACGAAGGCGCTTGCGGCTGTGCTTCAGCTTGCCGTTACGATGGACTACTCAATCTTTCTCTGGCACAGCTACGAGGAACAGAAAAAGCTCCAGCCCGACCATAAGACTGCTATGGCTAAGGCAATCAACGAAACCGTACTCTCGGTACTCGGAAGCTCAATAACTACAGTTGCGGGATTTATTGCGCTGTGCTTTATGAGCTTTACCTTAGGACGCGACCTCGGCATCGTAATGGCTAAGGGCGTAGCGCTCGGAGTTATAGGATGTGTTACAACCCTCCCGGCTATGATCCTTTTATTCGATAAGCCGCTTGAAAAAACAATGCACCGCAGCCTGATACCAAATACGAAAAAGATTTCAAAGGGAATAGTGAAAATTTTCCCTGTATTCCTTATAGTATTCCTCGTGGTTTTAGGACCTGCGCTTTACGGCTACTCAAAAACCAACAGCGAGGTTTACTACAATATTTCACAGAGCCTTCCCAAGGATATGGCTAACGTAATAGCGAATACGAAGCTCGAGGAGGATTTCGGAGTCGGCACAACTCATATGGTGCTTTCGGATTCAAAGCTCGACAGTAAAAAGGGTTACCAAATGGTAGCCGAGCTCAAGAAGGTAAAGGGCGTTAAATACGTTCTCGGACTGAAGAGCATCGTCGGAGATACGATCCCCGAGGAAATGCTCCCGTCCTCTGTAACCGATGTGCTTAAAAGCGACAGGTGGGAGCTTATGCTTATAAACTCCGAGTATAAACCCGCCACAGACGACGTTTCAAAACAGATTAAATCGCTCAATCGTATAATAAAAACGTACGATAAAAAAGGTATGCTTATCGGTGAAGCCTCCTGCGTCAATGATATGATTGATGTTACAAACGTCGATTTCAAGGTTGTTAACATAATCTCGATTATTGCGATTTTTATAATTATTCTTTTTGTGGAAAAGAGCATATCGCTTCCGGTTATACTCGTGGCGGTAATAGAGCTTGCAATATTTATTAACCTCGGACTGCCGCATTATCTCGGAGACAGTCTGCCGTTTATAGCTCCGATTTGTATAAGTACGATTCAGCTCGGCGCGACGGTCGATTACGCGATACTTATGACGACGCGTTATAAAAAGGAACGCTCGCTCGGAAACGATAAACGGACTTCGGTAACTACTGCGCTGTCGACCTCAATACCGTCGGTTATAGTAAGTGCGATGGGACTTTTTGCGGCGACCTTCGGCGTTGCGGTTTACTCCGACGTTGATATGATTGGCTCGCTGTGCGCGCTGATGGCGAGGGGAGCAATAGTAAGTATGTTCTGTGTACTGCTTATTCTTCCTGCGATGTTTATGCTGTTCGATAAGGTTATTGCTAAAACGACTATAGGATTTTTGCCTAAAACAGGAGGTAAGAAAAATGGATAAAATCAAAAGATATATGCCGAAGGCTTTAAGCCTTTTGCTTGCGGTTACGATCATCTGCTCCGTAACGGCGATGACCGCCTATACGGCAGGCGCCGAAAACTCCGGAGGAAGCTCGGATTCGGATAATTCAAAGGTCAGCAAAGAGGAGACGGTTTACGTTATCGCCGACGCAGAGGGTAATCCGAATAAGGTAATTGTAAGCGACTGGATAAAAAATCCCGATAAGCTTGATAAGATTAACGATAAAACCGATTTAAAGAATATCAAGAACCTTAAGGGCGACGAGAAATACACTCTTAACGGCGACGATATGTGTATATGGGACGCTCAGGGCAACGATATCTATTATCAGGGAACCTCAAAAAAAGACGTTCCTGTTGATTTAAGCGTAAGCTATCGTCTTGACGGAAAATCCGTATCTCCCAAGGAGCTTGCGGGTAAGAGCGGACGCGTAACAATGCGCTTCGACTACAATAACAAGCAGTACGAGTATATGACGGTAAACGGTAAGAAAACGAAGATCTACGTTCCGTTCGTTATGCTTACGGGTATGATACTCGACAACGATAAGTTCTCCAATGTCACCGTTAATAACGGCAAGATTGTTAACGACGGAAGCCATACCGTTGTCGCAGGCTTTGCGACTCCGGGACTTGAGGAGGATTTAGCGCTTGAGAGCGACGAGATTGAGTTCCCGAACTACGTCGAGATCAAAGCGGACGTCAAAAAATTTGAGCTCACTACTACTATGACTCTCGCGACAAACGACGTTTTCAGCGATATCGATTTTACAAAGGCTGACGAGAAAATCGAAAACCTCGATAAGAAGCTTAAAAAGCTCACCGACGCTACCGACAAGCTTATTGACGGCTCATCGAAGCTTTATAAGGGTATTTCAACACTTCTCGAAAAGTCCGATAAGCTAATCTCGGGCGTTAAGAGTCTCGTTAAGGGCGCAAAGCAGCTTTCCGGCGGAGCCTCAAAGCTTGATAAGGGCGCCGGCAAGCTTAAAAAGGGCGCCGGCAAGCTCGATAAGGGCGCAGGTTCCCTTAAAATGGGTATCAATACCTTGCAGAACGGAGTAAATCAGCTTGCGAGCGGACTTTCTACCTTATCCTCAAACAGCTACTCTCTTAACTCCGGAGCAAAGCAGGTGTTTGAGAGTCTGCTTTCGACCGCGGATACTCAGATCGCCGCCGCAGGCATAAAAGCCGAAAAGCTCACTATAGATAATTACGCTAAGGTGCTGTCGGGAATAGGGGATTCGCTCAGCGAGGAGTCCGTTAAAAAGCTTGCGTATAATACGGCTCTCGAGACGGTGACCTCTACTGTTAAGGCTCAGGAGGAGCTTATTAGGACTAAGGTTGAAGCAGCGGTCAAAGCTCAGGTCTTAGAGGGAGTTCTCGCAAAAGCAGGTATGGAAATGACAGCCGAGCAGTACAGCGCCGCAGCGGCGGCAGGCAAGGTCGATGAAACCGTTCAGGCTCAGATCAGCGCCGCTGTTGAGCAGCAGATGAAGAGCGACGCGATCAAGAATACCATTACCGAAAAGACTAACGGACAGATCCGGTCGATAATAGATGAGAATATGAAATCCGACGCCGTTCAGGCTCAGATTACCGCCGCGGTCGAAAAGGCTAAGGGCGGAGCTACAGCTATCTCGGAGTTAAAGACTCAGCTTGATTCATATAATAAGTTCTATCAGGGCGTACTCTCCTATACAGGCGGAGTTGACAGCGCGAAGGCCGGCGCAGACCGGTTGAGTGCCGGTTCAAAACAGCTCTCGAAGGGTGCAGGCGACCTTAAATCAGGTACAAGTACTCTTGAAAAGGGAGCAAAGGATTTGAAGAAGGGCACTAAGGCGTTGTCCGAGGGCTCGATCACACTTGTTGACGGAGTCGAAAAGCTCGCCGGCGGCAGCGACGCGCTGGTTGGCGGAGTCAAGCAGCTTAAGGACGGTTCGCTGACGCTTAATTCAGGTCTTAAAACGTATAAGGAGCAGGGCATTAAAAAGCTTGTTGATATCGTTGACGGAGACGTTAAGGGACTTGTATGCAGACTTAAAGCTATTTCAAAGGTCAGCTCGAACTATAAATCCTTCACAGGCACAGGCTCGGGTATGGACGGTAAGGTAGACTTTATCTACAAGACCGATTCAATAAAAAAATAAAAATAAGGAATTCATTTAATTTCCCCTTTTAGGAAGCGCGGTTCGGTAAACTGAGCCGCGCTTCTTTATGTTATCGCCTGTTTCTGCGAAGTAAGGAAACGAGCGGACAATACTCATTGTCACAATGTACGTCAGATCTCATAGTATATACCATAGTAGGTGTTAGCTATGAATGAAAAAATAAAAACGATCGCAGTTTTAGGCGGAGATAAGCGCCAGCTCTTTTGCGCTAAGGCTTTAGTTGATCACGGCTTCCGCGTTGTGCTTGCGGGCTTTGACCTGCTCGAAAGCTACGGTGAGCTTGAGCTTACCTGTTTAGATACTGCGCTTGACTGCGCCGACGCGTTCCTGCTTCCCCTTACAGGCGTGAAAGGCGACGTGATACCTTGCTATTTTTCTGATAAAGAAATAAAACTCACTCACAGGGTAAAGAGAGCATTAAACGAAAAACCGGTGATCATGGGGCGTGCCGCTTCTTTAAAGGGAGTCAAGGCGTATGATCTCTCGGCGCGGGAGGATTTCAGCGTGCTTAACGCTCAGCTTACCGCCGAGGGAGCGGTATGCGTAGCAATAAAGGGTTATGAAAAAGCTATCCTCGGCTCGAAAATCCTCGTGATCGGATACGGCAGAATCGGAAAAGCGCTCTCAAAGGTTTTAAGGGCGCTGAACGCAGAGGTAAGCGTTGCCTCGAGAAGCAGCGTTAAGAGAGCGTATATAAAGTCCGACGGAAACATCCCGGAGGATACCCGGACGCTCGGCTCGGTTTCCGGGTACGATATAGTTTTCAATACCGCGGACGCGCCCGTTATTACCGAGGAGGTTTTGAAAAACAGTGCCTCCGATACTCTGATTATCGACTTAGCCTCTTATCCCGGCGGCGTGGATTTCAACGCTGCGGAAAAGCTCGGCTTTACGGCGTTCACTGCGTCGGCGCTTCCGGGACAGTTCTCTCCGATGACGGCAGGCGAGATCATAGCCGATACCCTTGTGACTATTCTTAAGGAGGAATACAGCCTGTGAAAGCAAACATTGGATTTGCTCTGTGCGGTTCTTTCTGTACCTTTTCGAGGGCGATACCTCAGATGGAAAGACTTGTTAACGACGGCTATAACATTATCCCCGTAATGAGCGTGACCGCCGCCTCGACCGATACGAGGTTCGGGCTCGCGCGGGATTTTACAGATAGAATTGAGGATATAACCGGAAAAAGGATCATAAAAACGATAGACGCGGCGGAGCCTATCGGGCCGAAAAAGCTTTGTGACCTGATGATCGTCGCGCCGTGTACGGGAAATACGCTTGCGAAGCTTGCTCTCGGGCTTACCGACAGCCCTGTAGCCATGGCGGTAAAATCTCATCTCAGAATAAACCGTCCGGTGCTTTTGTGCGCGGCGACCAACGACGGGCTCGGCGCTTCGGCTTTAAATATCGGAAAGCTCTTAAATACAAAAAATATCTATTTTACGCCGATGTCCCAGGACGATTACGTCAACAAGCCGAAGTCGCTGGTGGGGCATTTTGAGCTGATACCCGAGTGCGTCGAAAAGGCTTTGAAAGGTGTACAACCTCAGCCGGTGTTTATGTAGAAAACAGAAGCCGCCGGCATTATCACAAGCCCTGCGCAGCTGCGGCGGCAAGACGGCTTTTTAAAAATAAAGTTATACGCTTGACCCGAAGAATTAAAACTATTGAAAATTACAGTCCTCTTTGTTATAATTGATTTTGATAATAACAAGGAGGACTGAGTTATGAAATACTGTCCTAAATGTAAAAGGTTATATAACGACGAAGAAATGAGCTGCTCCTGTCCCGAATGTAAGGGCAAGGCGCTTAAATCCGTCTCGGATGAGACGACCTCCGTATATCTCTGCTCCGGGGACGTCATAGAGCGCGACCGCGTTCAGGCGGCGCTTTCCGACAGCGGTATTCCGAGCGTTTACACGCGCCATATGGTGAGCGCGAATTCTCAGCTGCTTACGGGCATGGATTTTGACGGCTTTGATATTCTAGTGCCGTATGAGCTTTATGAAAAGGCTTACGACGTCGCCGTCGGTATAGGCGCTATAAAGCTTGAGGGCGAAAAAATCGTTGAGGATGAAAAGCTCGCCGAGACCGTCGAGCAGTTTGAGAGTATGTCCCGCTCTAAAAGAACTACGGTCAGGGTGCTTTCGGCTATCCTGTTTATCATTCTTATAGCGCTTGTGATTTACGGAACCGACTATATTACGGCTTTTATTAAGTCGCTGTTCTCGTGATTATGGATAAGGTGTTTGTCAGTGCGGTGATCGTTGCCGCCGGAAACTCGACGAGAATGGGACTCGAAATCAGCAAGCAGTTTATTAAGCTTAAAAACGAGCCTGTGATATCTCACACACTTAAAGCGTTTGAAAACTGCGGTGTTATCGACAGCGTCGTCGTGGTGTGCCGCGACTGCGACCGAGCCGAAATTGAGAGGATAATCCGCGACCGCGGATATAACAAGGTGAGGGCGCTCGCCCCGGGCGGAGCGGAGCGTTCCGACAGCGTCCGCAACGGAGTCGCTTTATGCGACGAAAGGACTACTCATTTCGCGATCCACGACGGAGCGCGTCCGCTTATCGGCAGTGACGATATAAAAAAAGTTGTTGATAAGGCCCTCAAAACCCGCGCGGCGGCGCTCGGAACTCTCGTTACCGATACGATCAAGGTGGTGAACGAGGCGGATGAGATCGTTTCAACTCCCGAAAGAAGCACGCTCAGAGCAGTTCAAACACCTCAGGTTTTCGAGAAGGAGCTGTATCTTGAAGCGCTTGATTATGCCGAAAAGAATAAGCAGCCCGTGACCGACGACTGTAAGCTGGTTGAAAATATCGGTGAAACGGTAAATATCGTTATCGGAAGCGAAACGAATATAAAGCTTACGACGCAGAACGATATCGTATTAGCGGAAAGTATACTGAGTATATAGTGACCGTTTAGATATAATTTATAATAACCGGGAACTGTTTGAAAGGATTGAGAAAATGCGTATTGGACACGGATATGATGTACATAAACTGGTTGAGGGAAGAAAGCTGATACTCGGCGGTGTCGATATTCCGTACGGAAAAGGACTGCTCGGACACAGCGACGCCGACGTTCTGCTCCACGCAATAATGGATGCTCTGCTCGGCGCGGCAGCTCTCGGAGATATCGGTAAGCTCTTTCCCGATACGGACGAGCGCTTTAAGGGCGCCGACAGTATCCTTCTGCTAAAGGAGGTTTGCCGAGTGCTCGGCGAAAACGGCTATAACATCGGGAACATCGACTCGACCGTTATCGCTCAGAAGCCGAAGCTCAAGGATTATATAGCTTCTATGCGCGAAAATATCGCCGCCGCCTGCGGAATTGATGTAAGTCAGGTGAGCGTTAAGGCAACTACCGAGGAAAAGCTCGGCTTTACGGGCTCGGGCGAGGGGATCTCCGCGCACAGCGTATGTTTGATCGAATAAGAAGCGGTCAGTTTTAAAAACCATACATATTCAAAACACCTTGTTCATACCCTTGAACGAGGTGTTTTTATGTTTAGAAGATTAATTGCGTTATTTTCGTGTATACTGATTTTAGGAGCTTTTCCGGTTGTATCCCGCGCGGAAAGTAAGGTAGACGTAAGCGCGCCGTCCGCGGTGCTGATCGAAGCGGACAGCAGAAAGCTACTTTCCGAGAAAAATCCGCACGAAAAGCGCGCCTGCGCTTCGGTCACTAAGGTAATGACCTTGCTGCTCGTTATGGAAGCTATTGACGAAGGCAGGCTTAAACTTACCGACGAGCTTACCGCGTCGGCTCACGCCGCTTCGATGGGCGGTTCCGATATCTGGCTGGAGGAGGGCGAGGTCATGTCGGTTGACGACCTTATCAAAGCTACTGCCGTAGCCTCCGCCAACGACGCCGCGGTCGTGCTTGCCGAGGCGGTATGCGGAAGTGAAAAGGCGTTCGTCGCCGAGATGAATAAGCGCGCGAAGCAGCTCGGTATGAAGGATACTGAGTTTAAGAACTGCAACGGACTTGATGAGGACGGTCACCTTACCTCGGCTTACGATGTAGCTCTGATGTCCGCGCAGCTCGTAAAGCATAAGAGGATTTTCGATTACACTAATATCTGGATCGAAAACCTGCGCGGCGGAAAAACTCAGCTCGTAAATACTAATAAGCTGCTTAAAACATATAAAGGTATCACCGGGCTTAAAACCGGCACCACCGACGAGGCAGGCTGCTGTATGAGCGCGTCCGCCGAGCGCGACGGTCTGAAGCTTATCGCTGTTGTGCTCGGATGCGACAGCGGTACCGCGCGTTTTGCCGACAGCGCGGCGCTGCTTGATTACGGCTTCGCCGATTATACGGTAAAAAAGCTTTCTCTCCCGAAGAAAGCGACCGAAAGCGTAAAGGTGAAGGGCGGTATGAGCGATACGCTGTATCTGAGGTGCGAAGAACCGGGTACGATGATAGTCAGCCGTATGGCAGGGGAGAAGCTGTTGACCGAGTGCAAAATAAAAAAGGAAATAGAGCTCCCCGTAAAGGCAGGCGATGTTGTGGGCGAGGTGAATTATTATTCCGGAAAAGAATTATTAAAAACCTGCAAAATCACCGCCAAAAATACGATAGATAAGATGACGTTTTCCTCGGTGACCTCGGCGGTTTATAAGGCTATGGTAGGGCTGTGATCCGGGTGAAAATCAATATATGTACATTTTGATTAAATTTTATACAAAATAATGTTGCATACAATACCGTTTTGTGCTAAAATATACCTAACAATATGCAAATATGAGTAACTATAATATTTGTTAGGAGGTAATTTTATGTCAACTAAATTAATTGACAAATATCTTAACGGTTTTGTAGGCGAGGACGAGTACAAGGGTATCGAGGCTCAGGTCAGGAACGCTCATAAGGCTCTCCACGACGGAACGGGACTCGGCAACGATTTCATCGGCTGGGTAGATCTTCCTACAAATTACGATAAGGAAGAATTTGACCGTATCAAAAAGGCTGCCGAAAAAATCAAAGGCAATACCGACGTATTCATAGTTATCGGTATCGGCGGCTCCTACCTCGGCGCGAGAGCGGCTATCGAGTTTTTGACCTCTCCGAATTACAACGCGCTGTGCAAGGATACTCCGCAGATTTACTTTACGGGTAATTCAATAAGCTCCTCGGCTCTCGCTGATATAATCGAGCTTTGCGAGGGTAAGGACGTTTCCATTAATATGATTTCAAAATCAGGTACCACCACCGAGCCCGCTATCGCGTTTAGAGTTTTCCGCGATATGCTCGAGAAAAAGTACGGTAAGGACGGCGCCCGCGAGCGTATCTTCTGTACTACCGATAAGGCTCGCGGTACCTTAAAGCAGCTTGCCGATAAGGAAGGCTACGAGACCTTCGTAGTTCCCGACGACGTTGGCGGACGTTACTCTGTGCTCACAGCGGTAGGACTTCTTCCGATCGCGGTAGCCGGAGCCGATATCGACGCTCTTATGGCGGGCGCTAAAAAGGCTCAGGACGAGTTTAATAACGACGACCTTTATTCTAACGACTGTTATAAATACGCCGCTATAAGAAATATCCTTTACAATAAGGGCTATTCAACTGAAATTATGGTAAGCTACGAGCCTGCCTATACTCTTATGAACGAGTGGTTCAAGCAGCTCTACGGCGAGTCCGAGGGTAAGGATAAGAAGGGTATTTTCCCGGCGAGCGTTATCTTCTCAACCGATCTTCACTCTCTCGGTCAGTACATTCAGGACGGCAGACGCAATCTCTTTGAGACTGTTGTTCTATTTGATAAATGTAAAAAAGAAATTACACTCGGCGAGGATCCGACTAATGTTGACGGACTTAACTTCCTCTCGGGTAAGACAATGGGATTTGTAAACCGTAAGGCGTTCGAGGGTACCGTGCTCGCTCATAACGACGGCGGAGTACCGAATATCGTCCTTAACGTTGAGGAAATGGACGAAAGCAACCTCGGTTATCTTATCTACTTCCTCGAGAAGGCCTGCGCTATTTCGGGATATATTCTCGGAGTAAATC
>CAZERR010000069.1:0-839 GCA_964514785.1 uncultured Ruminococcus sp.
TTCTTTTAAAAAATAATTTTTATTTAGAAAAAAGAATAATTTTCTTGAATTATATTACGAAAAATGGTATAATTTCCTGTAGTGTGTACATCATTTTACGCTTTCGCGGGTAAAATATATGCGGAGGTATGTAAAATGAGTGATAAAAAAGATCAAAAGGACGAATTTGTAAAAAATCCCTGCGAAGAAAACGACGGCTCAATCGACGGCGATAACCCGATCGATGAGAAGCATTTTGACGTAATAGAGGACTCGGGCTCGATACTCGCCGTAAGGGGAGATAAGGTTATACACTGCCTTACCGTTATCGGGCAGATCGAGGGGCACTATGTGTTGCCTCAGAATAACAAGACGACTAAGTACGAGCACGTTATTCCGCTTCTTGTTTCGATCGACGAGGACCCGAGGATAAACGGACTGCTTATTCTTATCAATACGGTAGGCGGCGACGTCGAGGCGGGGCTTGCGATAGCGGAGCTGATTTCGGGTATGAGAAAGCCTACGGTGTCGATCGTTCTCGGCGGAGGACACTCTATCGGTATCCCGCTTGCGGTCTCGGCAAAAAAGAGCTTTATCGCTAAAAGCGCTTCGATGACGGTTCATCCCGTGAGGAGCACCGGGCTTACAATCGGAGTTCCTCAGACCTTTGAGTATTACCGCCGTATGCAGGAAAGAATTACGAATTTTATAGTTGAAAACTCTGCTGTGAGCAGGGAAGACTATACCAAGCTTGTTATGAATACGGGCGAGCTCGTGATGGATGTCGGAACGATACTTGACGGACAGCGCGCCGTTGAGGTCGGACTGATTGACTCGGTGGGAAATCTTACCGAGGCGCT
>CAZERR010000069.1:849-10246 GCA_964514785.1 uncultured Ruminococcus sp.
TATATATTACAGAGGATCTCTACTGCCTGTATTATATGATAGAAAAAAACGAATAATATACTTGCTTTTGCAAGTATACATAGCAATTTGGAGGTAAATATGGATCTTATAACACAAATTATCAAGACGGTTATTCTAGGAGCCGTTCAGGGACTCACGGAGTTCCTTCCTGTTTCAAGCAGCGGTCACCTGAATATCTCGAAGCACCTTATGAATATGGACGACGGCGGGATTTTTCTTGACGTTATGTTACATATCGGTACTCTCGCCGCGGTAATATTCTTCTACCGTAAGCTTATATGGAGGCTTATTAAGGCGTTTTTCTCGCTTATTAAGGACGTATTCACGGGTAAGTTCAAGTGGTCAAAAATGGACGGCGACCGCAATTTGATCGTTATGCTCTTTATCGGGCTTATCCCGTTATTCCTGCTTTTCTTACCGATTCCCGGAACCGATATGAAGGTTAAGGATTTAGCGGATCTGTTTGCCGAGAGCAAGTATTTTATAGTTGTAGGCTTATCGCTTCTTACAACAAGCCTGCTGCTGTTTATCGGTAATCTGTGCAATATGCGCCAGACAGGAAGACATTACGCTAAGGATAACGAAAGTAACTATACAGGAAACGGACGCTCGCGCTATAATATTCTTGACGCGATTTTAGTCGGTATCGGTCAGTGCTTTGCGGCTGTATTCCCCGGACTTTCACGCTCGGGAACTACGCTTGCGGTCGGCGAAATGCGCGGAATCAATAAGCAGGCGGCGCTCGACTATACCTTTGTGCTCGGTATCCCCTCAATAATCGCGGCTGCCGCGCTCGAGATCAAGGAAGTTGATGCTTCGGTGATAAATACGGAAATGCTTATCGCCGTGATTTGCGGTGTCGTTACCGCCGCGATTGTCGGTTATTTCGCGATAGTACTTTTTAAGTGGCTGTTAAAAACCGATAAAATGATCGTGTTTATTATCTATACTGCCGTTGTCGGACTTGTCGTAGTCGCGGTAAGCGTTTACGAAATAGTTTCGGGCAGTATGGTTAGTTTAGTATGATACTGTTTTAAGAAAGAATAAAAAACGGAGTGAATAATTTGGCTGCAAAAAAACAAACCGCCAAAAAATCAAATAAATCAAGCTCACGCTCTTCCGCTAAAAGCGGCAGACCCGCGGCTAAAAGCCGTACCGCGCCGCGTAAAAAGCTTAACCCTAAGGTTAAAGCTATTATCTATTTTGCGGCGGCGCTGCTGTCGCTTCTGGTGATTTTTGTACCCGGAGCTTCGGTGTGGGAGAGTATAAGGGGTATATTTTACGGATTCCTCGGAATATGTATTATCCTTGTTCCGATCCTTCTGATCTACCTCGCTGTAATTACTACGCTGGAAAAAACGATTTCTCATTTTAAGACGAAGGTCGCTATAGGAATATCGATCATTCTGCTTGCGGAAAGCGCCGTGTATCTTATTTCAAAGGAGCATTACCTCGATAAAAACTACTTCTCCGCTCTCGGAAATCTGTTTTATAACGGCTTTGCCGCCGATAATAAGTTTTTATCCGGCGGCGGATTATTCAGCGGAATAATAGGTTATCCAATGCTCCTCGCGTTCGGCTGGTGGGCTTCGATAGGCGTCGTATTTGTGCTTTTGGTTGCGCTTTCGCTGATTATATGTAAAATCTCTCTTAACGACCTCGGAAGGGTTGCCGTTTCGGTCGGCAAGAATGTTTCTCAGGCGTATGAGGAGCACCGCGGCGAGCGCCGCCGTCCCGTAAGAAGACGCTGGCGCGATGATTATAATGACGATGATTATGAGGGTGAACAGCCTGCTGTTGACGTGTATTCGGGCGGCGGCTTCGATACCTCTATTGATATTCCTATCGAAAACGCCGATTCAAAGAAAAAACGCCGCAGAAGGAAATCTTCTATCGATATTTCAATAGACGACGACAGAAAGCCCGAGATATCTAAGGAAAACGACGCCGCGGACGAGTTTATGGAGGCGGTCAAAAAAGCTCAGATGGCGGGCTCGGATAAGACTGAAGATAAGCCTAAACGTACAAGAAAGCCTAAAAAAGAGAAGGAAGATATCTTTATCGAGGAAAATACATATAGGTTTCCTCCTGTCGGACTGTTAAAAATCGCCGACAATTCGGGAGTAAAGGGCGACGACGAAATGCGTCAGAACGCTGAAAAGCTTATTTCCACTCTTAAAAGCTTCGGCGTTGAAGCGTCCATCACTCATATTTCGAGAGGTCCGTCGGTAACGCGCTACGAGCTTCATCCCGCGCCCGGCGTTAAAATTAATAAAATCACGAATCTTTCGGACGATATAGCCCTTAATCTTGCGGCTAACGGAATACGAATAGAAGCGCCTATTCCGGGCAAGGCTGCTGTCGGAATCGAGGTTCCGAATAAGGCGGTAAGCGTTGTATCGATTCGCGAGCTTATCGACTCCGACGAATTTGAGGAAAGTAAGAGCAAGCTTACCTGTGTGCTCGGAAGAGATATCACAGGTAAGATTATCACTACTGATATCGCTAAGCTGCCTCATCTTCTTATTGCCGGTACTACCGGCTCGGGTAAATCGGTATGCGTGAACTCGCTTCTTATAAGTATTCTCTTTAAGGCTTCGCCCGATGAGGTCAAGCTTGTGCTTATCGACCCGAAAATGGTCGAGTTCTCAAAGTATAAAGGAATTCCGCATCTACTGGTGCCCGTAGTTTCCGACGTTAAAAAGGCGGCGAGTACTTTAGCGTGGGCGGTAAGCGAAATGCAGGACAGATATAAGCTGTTCGCTGAGTTCGATTGTAAGGATATCGAGTCCTATAATAAATTAATAGATTCAAATATAGAATATATGAAGGAAAATCCGCCCTACGAGGATGAGGAGGGCGAGCTTATTCAGCCTGTGCTCGAGGTCAACGGACTGGATGTAAGAAAAGAAAAGCTTCCGAGAATTGTTATCGCTATCGACGAGCTTGCCGACCTTATGATGACGGCTCCCGGAGAGGTCGAGGACAGCATAGTGCGCCTCGCTCAGCTCGCCCGAGCAGCGGGTATGCACCTTGTTATCGCTACCCAGCGTCCGACAGCTAATGTTATCACGGGTCTTATCAAGTCAAATGTACCGAGCCGTATAGCTCTTAAGGTTGGCTCAAATATGGATTCGCGTATTATCCTCGATACCGGCGGCGCCGAGAAGCTTATCGGACGAGGCGATATGCTTTATATGCCGGTAGGCGCTCCCAACCCGATTCGAGTTCAGGGCTGTTTCGCTACCGACGACGAAATCGGTTCGGTTACGAGGTACGTTAAGAAGTCCGCTCAGGCTCAGTATAACGAGGAGATCGAGGAGAAAATCAAGCGTATCTACGAGGAAGAGGATAACGGGGATTCGTCCGGCGACTCCGGAGATATTCAGGTTGACGCTAAGATGGAAGAGGCGATCAAGTTTGTATGTGAAGCAGGACAGGCCTCGACCTCAATGCTACAGCGAAGGCTGCATGTCGGCTACGCGAGAGCGGGACGTATGATCGACGATATGGAACAGCTTGGCGTAATAGGTCCTCATCAGGGCTCGAAGCCGAGAGAGGTTATTATGACCTACAGCCAGTGGCTTGAGCGCAATCATACTCAGGGATAGCGCTAAGCGATTAGTGTTGAACGGTAAGTAAAAAGTCTATAGCGGAACCTGTCTCAAGTATCCGAAATCTGCCGTGAGCATAAGGTACGGGATATCTTTTAAGACAGGGAATGTATAGACGGATGTGGAAAAAATGAGTTTTTTACCGATGACAACTGAAGAATGTAAAGAACGCGGATGGGACTATGTGGATTTTGTTTATGTGACGGGAGACGCGTATGTTGATCATCCTTCGTTCGGTGCGGCTATAATAACCCGCGTGACAGAAAACGCGGGTTATAGGGTTGCCGTTATTTCCCAGCCTGATTGGCGAAGCGACAGGGATTTTAAGCGCTTCGGCAAACCGAGGCTGGGCTTTTTTGTCTCCGCAGGGAATATCGACAGTATGGTTGCGCATTATACCGTAGCTAAACGCAAGCGCAGCGACGACGCTTATACCCCCGGAGGAAAAGCCGGCAAGCGCCCCGACAGGGCGGTTACCGTATATTCCAATATTCTTAAAAAGATTTATCCCGATACTCCGGTTATCATCGGCGGGCTGGAGGCTTCTTTAAGGCGTTTCGCTCATTATGATTACTGGGCGGATAAGGTAATGCCCTCCGTTCTGTTCGACAGCAGGGCGGATATTCTCGTTTACGGGATGGGCGAGCTTCAGACGGTTGAAATCGCAAACAGACTTAACGACGGGCTTCCTCTCGAAGCGCTTTATGATATCCGCGGGATATGCTACGCGATACCGACTAAGGACTATGTGCCCGAATCGGTAGTGGATCTTCCGAGCTTTGAGAGGGTAAGCGAAAGTAAAAGAGATTACGCTATCGCCGCACGAAAGGAGCTCGAGGAAGCTGACGCTATTCGCGGAAGAAAGGTTATCCAGAGACACGGAAAATATATTCTTATCCAGAATCCTCCGATGTATCCGCTGAATACCGAACAGCTCGACCATGTTTATTCGCTTCCTTACGAAAGGTATTATCACCCGAGCTACGAGGCATTGGGCGGAGTTCCGGGTATAAAAGAGGTTGAGTTTTCAATAACGCATAACCGCGGCTGCTTCGGAGCGTGTAACTTCTGCTCGCTCGCGTTCCATCAGGGGAGAGCCGTAACTGTCAGAAGCGAGGAGAATGTTATTGAGGAGGCGAAAAGCTTTCTAAAGAATCCGCGCTTTAAGGGATATATAAGCGACGTCGGCGGTCCTACGGCAAATTTCAGGATCCCCTCGTGCGATATTCAGGAAAAATGCGGTCTTTGTAAGAACAAAAAATGTCTTGCGCCTCAGCCCTGCAAAAACCTAAAAGCCGACCATTCGGATTATATCCATCTTTTAAGGGAGCTTCGGAAAATCGACGGAATAAAAAAGGTTTTTATACGAAGCGGTATCCGTTATGATTATTACCTCGCCGATAAGAACGACGAGTTTTTATACGAGCTTGTTAAGCATCATGTCAGCGGTCAGCTGAGAGTCGCTCCCGAGCATTGCAGCGAGGTCGTATTAGATAAAATGGGAAAGCCTCATATCGAGGCGTATAAAAAATTCTCCGAGAAGTTCTACAGCGCGACTAAGACAGCTGAAAAGGAGCAGTATATCGTACCGTATCTTATGAGCTCTCATCCCGGCTGTACGCTTAAGGAGGCGGTTGAGCTTGCTCAATTCTTAAAGCGCGAGAAAATACATCCCGAACAGGTCCAGGATTTTTATCCGACTCCGGGTACGATTTCTACCGCGATGTTTTATACCGAGCTTGACCCCTATACGCTCGAAAAGGTTTATGTTCCGAAAACGCCGGGTGAAAAGGCTATGCAAAGGGCGTTGATGCAGTACTTTATCCCTGCTAATAAGGATAAGGTCTTTAAGGCGCTGAAGGCTGCGGGGAGGCTTGATCTGGTAGGTAACGGTAAAAACTGTCTTATTACCGCTCCTTCTGATTATAAGCCTGATTTAAAGAAGAAAAAGGATAAGTATAAGAAATACTCCCGTAAGCCTAAGAAGGGGAAAAGACGATGAAGAGCTTGTTCCCGAAAAAAGCGCGCAGGATAGTCTTAATTATATTTGTGCTGTTAATCGTATTCGTTTCGTTTTCTGTATGCTTTAAGCCGTCTGATGATTTAACGGCAGTTTTTGTTGACGCGGCACAAGGCGACAGCGCTGTGTTAAAGAGTAGGGGAGGCGCTGTGCTGATTGACGCCGGAACGCGTAAAAATGCCCGGAGCGTTAAGGTCGCTGTTGAGCGTTTGGGTATTAAAACGATCGATACCGCGATCCTTTCCCATTATGATTTTGACCATATAAGCGGTATGGCGCGGATTATTTTAGAGTACGATGTAAAAAGAATCATAATGCCTAAGGTAAATAAAAAGTATATATCCGACAGCAGCGCGCTTGATGAATTGCGTTACGCGGTCGAGCTGAAGAATATCCCCGTAAAAAAGGTTAAAGCCGGCGATAAGCTTTCGCTTAATGACATAGCTTGCGAGGTTTTATCGCCTGCTAAGGAGTATAAGGACAGTAACGAGGATTCCGCCGTTGTAAAGCTGAGCTGTAAGGGTAAAAGCCTGCTGTTTACAGGTGATATTTCTTCGGCGGTTGAAAAAGATATGATAAGCGCAAAAAGAAATCTGCGCGCGGATATTCTTAAAGTCAGCCACCACGGAAGTGCAGGCGCTACCTCAAAGGAGTTTTTGAATTCGGTAAAACCTTCTTATTCGGTTTTATCGGTTTCAAAGTATAATAACTATAATCTCCCGAGCCTTGAAACGATGAAGCGGCTTTATAAGGACGGCGGTGAGATTTACCGCACGGATGAAACGGGAAGTATAACCTTCCATATTAGAAACGGTGAAATAACCGTTGAGAGCGAAAAGTCTTGACTTATAAATATGTATATTTTATAATGGTAAAGGTGTTTAATTAATTTATAAAACCTAAAACATAAAACATTAACAGGGAGTGAGTCCGATAGGAGTTTATGAGGAACTTCAGGCACGCGGTCTTATTGCTCAGGTAACTGACGAGGAAGAAATCCGCGAGCTTGTTAATAACGGAAAGGCAATTTTTTACATAGGTTTTGACCCGACGGCGGATAGCCTTCACGTCGGTCATTTTATGGCGCTCTGTCTTATGAAGCGCTTACAGATGGCAGGCAATAAGCCGATAGCGCTCGTAGGCGGCGGCACAGGTATGATAGGCGATCCTTCCGGAAGAACCGATATGCGTAAAATGCTTACCAAGGAGGACATCGACCATAACTGCGAGTGCTTTAAAAAGCAGATGAGTAAGTTTATCGATTTCTCCGACGGCAAGGCGATTATGGTAAATAACGCCGACTGGCTTTTAGACCTTAATTACGTTGAGCTTTTAAGAGAGGTAGGCGCGTGCTTCAGCGTTAACCGTATGCTTACCGCTGAGTGCTATAAGCAGAGAATGGAAAAAGGCTTAAGCTTCTTAGAGTTCAACTATATGATAATGCAGAGCTACGATTTTTATACCCTGTTCCGGGAGTACGGCTGTAATATGCAGTTCGGCGGCGACGATCAGTGGAGCAATATGCTCGGCGGCACGGAGCTTATAAGAAGAAAGCTCGGTAAGGACGCTTACGCTATGACGATTACCCTGCTTTTAAATTCCGAGGGTAAGAAGATGGGTAAAACTCAGAAGGGCGCCGTATGGCTCGACCCCGAGAAGACAAGCCCCTACGAGTTCTACCAGTATTGGCGCAACGTAGCTGACGCCGACGTATTAAAGTGCATCAGAATGCTTACCTTCCTGTCGCTTGAGGAAATCGATAAGATGGACTCGTGGGAGGGCGCTCAGCTCAACACCGCTAAGGAAATATTAGCGTACGAGCTTACTAAGCTTGTTCACGGTGAGGATGAGGCTAAAAAGGCTCAGGAAGCCGCGAGAGCGCTTTTCGGCTCGGGCGAGAATACCGATAATATGCCGAGTACTGAGCTTTACGAGAGCGATTTCTCAGAGAAGGTAACTATTCTCGATCTGCTTACGAAATGCTCGCTTATCCCGTCGAGAAAAGAGGGAAGACGCCTTATAGAGCAGGGCGGTGTTTCTATCGACGGCGAGAAGGTATCTGACCCGTTCGCTGAGATTACTGCTGATATGTTTAAGGAAAACGGCTATGTCGTTATCAAAAAGGGCAAAAAAGTCTTTCATAAGGCTGTTTTAAAATAAAGGAGGTAAAGAACAACTATGAAAAAATTTTTTGGCGAATTTAAAGAGTTTATAATGCGCGGAAACGTTATGGATCTCGCTGTTGCGGTAATTATAGGCGGCGCGTTCCAGGCGATTGTAAGCTCGCTGTGTGAACACATTATCACACCTTTTATTCAGATGATCATCGGCTGGTGCACGGGCGCTAAGTCAATAGACGAGATTACTAAATCTCTCAACGTAGGTCCGATTCAGTTCGGAAGCTTCGTTTCTGCCGTATTAAACTTCTTAATTATGGCGTTTATCATCTTTATTCTCGTTAAGGCTGTCAATAAAGCTATGACAATCGGAAAAAAGAAGGAAGAAGAAGAGGAAGAGGAGACCGAGAAGGAGTGTCCTTACTGCAAAACTAAAATCGATATCAACGCTACACGTTGTCCTCATTGTACTTCCAAGCTCGAGGGCTATGACGGAGAATAATTAACAGTTAACAATTAAAAGTTCGGTCGGATAGATTTTCTATCCGACCGAATTTGTGCTTTCTTTATTACTTATTTAACGCTTTAATAATATCCTCTGCCGTTTCCTCAAGTGAATTGCCGTTTTTGTAATCTACGGTCAAGTCCGCGTATTTTTTATAGTAGGGGAGGCGGCCTTGATAGATATCCTCAAGGGTTTCGCCGTTCTTCATAGCTATTCCTCTGTCGGAATAATCGCTGAGCCTGCGTTTAAGCTCCGGAAGTCCTACGTTGATAAAAATAACCTTTCCGAGAGATTTAAGGTTCTCCATAGCCTCCTTCGACATTATCATAGAGCCGCCGGTCGCGATGATCACGCGGTCGCATACTATCTCGCTGCCGACGCTGCTTTCTATTTCAAGAAACTTATCAAGACCTTTTTCGTCAATGATTTTCTGGAGCGTGCATTTTTCTCTTTGAGAAATAAAAGAGTCGGTATCAAGGTATCCGTACCCGAGCCTGCGCGCGAGGATAACGCCGAGGGTGCTTTTTCCGCTGCCGGGCATACCTACAAGGATTAGATTATCCATTACAGCACCTTGATTTGCAGCGTATCGGTTCCGTAGGAGGGCTCGATTTTATTAGAGGAGATTACAACTACCGTATCGCCCTCTTTTACTATACCTGTTTCTATCGCTTTATTCATAGCCTGTTTTGTGATTTCATCGGTATCGGTAAGGTTTTCGCCGAGAACAGCCGTTACGCCGCTGCTGAGGCATAGCTTGTGCTGAACGAGCGGAGAGGTGACGACCGCGATGATCGGACATTCGGGGCGGAAATGAGCCATAGCTCTCGCAACCTTACCCGTAGCGGATTCAACTATGATCGCCTTTGCGTTTACCTCCTGAGCGACGTGTTTTGCGGAGTAGCAGATACTCTTTCTGAAGCTGTTTGAATCGTCAAATTCCTTGATGTATTTCTGGAGGAGGTAATCCTCGTGATTGCTTTCGGCTTCGGTGCAGATGTCGTTAAGAGCCTTAACGCTTTCTACGGGGTATTTGCCCGCGGCGGATTCGCCGGAGAGCATTAGAACGGAGGTGCCGTCGTAAACCCCGTTGGCAACGTCGCTGATTTCCGCTCGCGTT
>CAZERR010000070.1:0-2552 GCA_964514785.1 uncultured Ruminococcus sp.
GCGGTTTGAAATTTGCGCTTGATTGGTATATACTATAAATTGAAATAACAAAATGCGGTGATATATATGCATAGAAAAAGAATTGTAAAAGTATTAACGGCGCTGTTTTTAATCGGCGCGGTGCTTGCGGCGTCGTCCTGCGAATCAACGAAGGAAGCAAAGCCCCTAAAGCTTCCATCGGCGAGTTATCTGATTGATAAGAATTCTATCGAGGAGCTTCATAATCTCGTTGACGACAGCGGACTTGAAAATACAGAGGAATTTACGAAGTGGGCGGAGGATTTCGCAGCTACATCGGGCAAAAAAACAAAGCTGTCAAGGGGCTGGCATTCTCCCGATAAGCTGAAGGGAGATTTGTATTCCTGCGCTGAATTTTGGGAAAAGACTCATAATTATTCCGACGCGAATTGCAGAATAACCGCTATGCTCCTGACTGGAGATTTGATAAAGGTCGGAAAAAAATCGAAAAACTACAGCGGCACTTACCTTATGATGGATTTAGACGCAATAGAAAACGCTAAAAGATACTCGCTGATTAAGAAGAAGGAAAATGAGTTTACTACGCTGTTCGGCGAAATGAAGATACCTAAGGGCGGCATTTCCCGGGCGTTACCCGATAAATGGAAAACATACGATATTCATTTTGACAGCGAAAAGCTATCGTTAATAAGCGTTGTGATCAAGGATCCGCTCAGCGACAGCGCCTTTGTCGGACACACGGGTGTACTGATTAACAAGGGAGATTACCTTTTGTTTTTGGAAAAGCTCGCATTTGAACAGCCGTATCAGGCAACTAAGCTAAAAAACACAAAACAGCTTATCAAAATGCTTTCGTCGCGCAGTGAATACTCAGCCGAAGATGGCGACGAGCCGAGCGTGATTTGTCAGAACGACAAAGTGATAGGCAGAGTTTGACAGCTCTGACTAATAATTTATAAAGGTGAAATAAAATGACTTTATATGAAAGACTGATCGAGGCAAAAGACGATGATTATAAAAAATTCCAGGCGAAGCTTGTACCCAATATACCGCCCGAGACTATTTTAGGCGTCAGAACTCCTCAGATGAGGAAGATAGCAAAAGAGGTTTTCGAAAGCGATTTTAAAGATGAGTTTTTAAGCTCCCTTCCTCATAAATACTACGAGGAGAATTTGATCCATTTTTTCGTGCTGGCGCTGATTAAGGATTTTGACGAGTGCGTTGAAAGGGTGGAAATATTCCTTCCTTACGTCGACTGCTGGCCTGTATCGGATCAGGCAACCCCGAAATCGTTTAAAAAGAATCATCAGAAGCTTTTACCGCATATAAAAAAGTGGATCTCATCACAGCATGTTTATACCGCAAGATTCGGCATCCGAATGCTTATGAATGAATTCCTCGGCGAGGATTTTAAGGAAGAATACCTTGAGCTTGTGGCTTGCAAAAAGGGCGATGATTATTATCTTAAAATGATGATCGCGTGGTATTTCGCGACGGCTCTCGCGAAAAGATACGATGAAAGCGTTAAGTACATCGAAAACCGCAGGCTTGATGAATGGGTTCATAAAAAGGCCATTCAAAAAGCAGTAGAGAGCTATAGGGTAACGGACGAACATAAAGAATACCTAAAGAGCCTGAGATAAATTGATATAAACAGAATAAGCAGCCTTTCGCAAAATCGCGGCAGGCTGTTTTTGTTACCCTAAGACAGCTAATTCAACTATGGATTGACTTGAAAAAACACGATGAAATTTCACATATTTTATATGTGATGATAATTGTTTGATATTACGAAACAAGAGATAGACATTTTACCTGTTTTCTGTTATCATATAGTTAACTAATTCGGAATAGTAAAACATTAAAGGAGATTTCATTATGGATTTAATAGAGAGCTTTTCGGTTGACCATACCCTTATCGTTCCGGGTATTTTTATCAGCCGTGTGGATACGGTTGCCGGCGGTAAGGTCACAACCTACGATATAAGGCTTAAAAGACCGAATGCTGAGCCTGCGATTGATGTTGCGGCTATGCATTCGCTCGAGCATCTTATTGCGACTTTTCTCCGCAACGACAGCGTTTGGAAGAACGAGGTTATTTACTGGGGCCCGATGGGATGTCTGACCGGATTTTATCTGATTCTAAAGGGAAACCGTTCTCCGCGTGAGATTTTTGACTTATTGCTGAGAGCGTTTAAATCGGTGGATGACGCTCAGACTGTTCCCGGAGCTGCTCCGGTAAACTGCGGAAACTACCTTATGCATAACCTCGGTATGGCGAAATGGTATGCCGCTGAGTTTGTATCTTATCTTGAATTGAACCGCGGTAATACGGAGATTTTTGAGTACCCGAAGACGGAGCGCCTCGTAACGGATGAGGGACAGAGCTTTTACGATTCGTAGAGAAAGCTGAAAAAAACCTGTTATTATATTGCTTAAAACTATCGGAAGGTTTTTTCCGGAGGTGATTAAATGATTCTAGAAGGAATAATTGAAGCGCTCGGCGAGTCGGTGGTGTTGTTCGATATTGCGATGGTTCTGAGTATTACATATTATGTTTGTCTTACTATAGC
>CAZERR010000070.1:2652-7212 GCA_964514785.1 uncultured Ruminococcus sp.
CTGTGTTATTGCTATACAAAAAGCGAGAGGTTCGGTATAGGCTTGTTCTTGATACCGCCGCTGTTCTCTATGATACTTGCTTTCGATAAATCGGAGTATCATCCTCCGAGGTCGCGCCGCAAGCATAAAGAAGAAAGCGCGTAACATATTATTTACGACATATTAATTTCGATTTAGGATACAAGGAGGATGAAGAAATGCTGAAAAAAGCCGTTTCGTTAATGCTGATTTTAATAATAATTATCGGAGCGTTTATTTCATCTGAGGCGTCAGCCCAAGAAAAGTACGAGGTCCCGAGAATCACCTTCACGACCGAGAACGGTAAAGGAACGTCGCTTCTTAAGTCAGACGGCTATGTAAACGCTTCGGTGAAAATCGAGGATGTTGACGGCGCTTCCTTATCCGGGAGCATCATTATGAAGGTGCGGGGAAACAGCACCGCTTTTGACAGTATTGCGAAAAAGTCCTATAACTTTAAGTTTGAAAAGAAAAAGAACGTTTTGAATATGGGCAGCGGAAAGAAATGGGCGCTTATATCTAATATTTTTGACCCGACGCTGGCGCGCAATTATGTCGCGTTCAGCCTTGCGCAGGAGCTGGGGATTCCTTATACCTCGAATTTTAAGGTCGTCGAGGTTGTGGTGGACGGCTCGTTCAGGGGCTGCTATCTGCTTATGGAGCCTGTCGGCGACGGCAAGGACAGGGTTGATATCGACGTAACCGGCAACGAAGGGAAAAAGGATTTCCTGATTGAGCTTGAGGCATTACGCGAGGAGGACGACGTTACATATTTTACCTCAAACGGGATCCGCTTTGCCGTAAGCGAGCCCGATCCGCCATCCGAGGAGCAGAAAAGCTACATTAAGTCCACGATGGACGACGTTATTTCAACACTGAAAACAGGCTCGAAAGATGAGATCGAAAGTAAAATCGACGTCGAGTCTTTTGTTAAGTATTATCTTTTAAACGAGTTTTTAAAAACGGTTGATTTTGATTTCAGCTCGGTGTTTTATTACTATAAGGACGGTAAGCTCTGTGCGGGACCGCCGTGGGATTACGATTTAAGCACGGGTAATGTAAACGAGAGCTTTTCCGCGCGGTATGCTTCATCATACAAGACGGACGGACTGTTTATAAGTAATTATAATCTTTATAAAATACTATGTGCTAAGGATTGGTTCAATGATTTAACAAAGGCGGAATTTATAAAGCACTATTCGTATTTTGCTTCGATTCCCGCAAAAGGCGGAGTTATTGACAGCTTTTATAATACTTATAAAACCGTAATCGAAAGGAACTTCAAAGACGCCGGCTGGCAGGTGAACAGATACTATGTAAATGTTATGAAAACTCCGCTGGCTACCTATAAGGAGAATTATGATTTTTATGTTAACTGGTGTAAGGAGCGAGTTGATTGGCTGACCGACTATTTCGGATATGAGCCGACATCGGAAACGGTAACTGAGCCCGAAACGGAAACGACATTACCCGCGACAGACGCGACTGCAAAACCCGATACCTCTGCGCCGGAATCAACAACGTCCGACGCTACCGAAGCTCCCTCGGAAACAGCCGAGAGTACCGAGTCTGCCTCGGCAACAGTTGAGAGCACCGAAGCTTCTTCTGCGGCGCAGTATCAAAAAGGCGACGTTAACCGCGATAAGGTTTTAAGTATAAAGGACGCAACGCTTATTCAGAAATTTCTCGCGCTGCTCGAAAGCCTGGATGATGAGCAGATTATGCTTGCCGATATGAACTCGGATAAAACAGTAAGCATAAAGGACGCTTCCGAAATTCAGAAGGTTATAGCAGGAATTGTATAAAAAGATTTAGTTATATTAAAGCGGACGGCGCAGGCGAAAAACCTGCGCCGTTTTACAATGAAAGAAATTGCTCATTTCTTAAGAATTAAAACAGCTTTATAGCTTGCTGTTATTTCGCTCAGCCGCGCGGTTTAGCAGGTAAATTATAAATAAGACCGGTATTTGGATATTACTTCAAAAATGTTAATATTTGTCACATTTTGACGTTTGATATCACAACTGTTTTACAATCGTGTAAAAACTATTGATTTGTGAATAATCGCCACATATAATATGGTTAAGCTGATTTAGCAGGTGATTTTTATGACGACTTACAGCGTGGCGCTCCCTTCAAAACCGTCAGACGGCTACGGAATTAGACTGACAAAAATTATTGTTATCGAAAATATCTCGAATGATTTTGACGTCGTGAAAAGACTTGCCGATACCTGTAACAGATGTAAGGTTGAGGCTGAGTTTTTTGAGGATGTACTCGAAAACTACCTCTCGGACTTCGAGAACTTTTAATAGTTTAAAAAGATCCTTTGAAAAACATTTACAAAACCGAAGCGAGGAAGTATAATTATTGATATAGACTGGCGTGTTGAGAGGGATGAAAATGAAAACAGTAATAATCCACGGTCAAAGCCACAAGGGCTCGACCTATCATATAGCACATATTTTAGCTGAGAAAATCGGAGGAGAAATATCGGAATTTTTCCTGCCGAGGGATTTCGGAGAATTTTGTTTAGGCTGCATTCAGTGCTTTACCGAAAGCGAGACTAAATGTCCTCACTACGAAAAGCTTCGTCCCATTACCGAGGCTATGGACGAGGCGGACGTTATAATCCTCGCAAGCCCCGTATATGTGTATCACGCGACAGGCGCGATGAAGGCTTTTTTAGACCACTACGGCTATAGGTGGATGGTTCATTCACCCGAGGGAAGTATGTTTAAGAAGCAGGGAGTTTGTATCTCGACCGCTGCGGGCGGAGGTATGAAGTCAACTAACAAGGATATGAGCGACAGCCTGTTTTTTTGGGGAGTCGCTAAGATTTATAAGTTCGGATTAGGCGTTGCGGCGGTAGACTGGAAAAGCGTCAGCGAAAAGAAGCTTAAGAAAATTGAAAAGGCTACGGATTCCATCGCCGTAAAGATAAGAAACAGGTATGGTAAGGTCAAGCCCGGACTTAAAACAAAAGGATTTTTCAGCCTTATGCGTATGCTCCAGAAAAAAGGCTGGAACGAAAGAGACGTAAAATATTGGAAAGAAAAAGGATGGGACAAAAAAGCCCGTCCCTGGAAGTAAAAAAGAACTCTACCCTGAGTTGAACACCTCCCTTTCAACTTAGGGTATGTAGACTTTTTTATAAAAATACGGTAAGTTATATGCGAAAGGAGGGACATATAATGATGGACCAGGTTAAAATCGGACGGTTTATCGCCGAGCGGAGAAAGGCAGTAGGCTTCACTCAGATGCAGTTGACCGAAAAGCTCAACATCACCGACAGGGCGGTGTCAAAATGGGAAACAGGACGTTCAATGCCCGATTCATCGATTATGCCCGAGCTGTGCGACGCGCTTAAAATAAGCATTAACGATTTATTCAACGGGGAGGTCTTAGATATGGAGAACTATAAGGAAAAGTCGGAGAATCTTATTATCGAAATGGCAACGCAAAAGGAAGCAGCGGATAAAAAGCTTCTCTCTTTAGAGATACTGATAGGAGTTTTTGCAAGCGTTATTTTGATTGGCGCGACACTTGCCATAGCGTATATGCAAATCCCTGTCTGGGTAAAGGTTTGCGTGGAGGTTATCGGATTCATCCTGTTTATAATCGGAATGTTTTTTGCACTGAAAATCGAGCAGACTGCGGGATACTACGAGTGCGCCGAATGTGGTCACAGATATGTCCCTGCCTTTAAAAGCGTATTCTTTGCTCCGCATATTTGCAGAACAAGAAAGCTTAAGTGCCCGAACTGCGGTAAGAAATCATGGAATAAAAAAGTTATTACAAAACAGCGCGAATGATAAGGAGAAAAATGAAAATACTTGTTCTTAACGGAAGCCCGAGAAAAAACGGAAATACCGATATGCTGACCGAGGCTTTCATAAACGGAGCTGAAAAGACCAACGAGGTAGAGGTGATACAGGTACGCGATTATAAGATAAATCCGTGTACAGGATGTAATTACTGCAAAACGAGCGAGGGCGCTGTCTGCGTTCAAAAGGACGATATGAGCATAATCTTCGAAAAGCTGAAAACGGCTGACGTTATAGTTTTCGCCTCACCGGTATATTTCTACGGAATAAGCTCTCAGCTCAAGGCGCTCGTAGACAGGCTCCATACTCCGATGAGGAAAGAATTTAATACTGAAAAGCTCGGCTTGATCCTCGTAGGCGCGGCGACACTCCCGGAGCTTTTCGATTCAATAATCATTCAGTACGAGCTGTGTATGAAATACTTTAAGCTCGGCGATATCGGAAGGGTGTTGGTGCGCGGAGCTTTAGAAAAGGGCGACGTAAGCGGCGACGATTTAAAAAAGGCGTATCTTTTAGGCGAGTCGGTGTGAATACTGACAGTAAGCGTTTAATGATAAAAGATTGATAATAATAAACTTAGCCCCCATTGCGGGGGCTAAAAATCTTTAAAAGGATTTATAACAGGGGTAGAAAAAATTTCTAACCCCCCGGAAAATATTTCTGGGGCGGTGGTATATATTTGTTCGCGCCTGGTAATTTTTTGTTGATATAGTTT
>CAZERR010000070.1:7222-9786 GCA_964514785.1 uncultured Ruminococcus sp.
AAATTTCTACCCCCCTGGAAAATATTTCTACCCCCCTTGAAAATATTTCTACATATAAAAATAATAATAAAAATAATTATAAAAATAGTTATAATATATAGAGAGAAAAAAGAAAAACCTCGCGTTGAGCGAGGCTTTTACTTTATATGTTAAATACTTGAATTATCATATGATATGTCCCTTAGCGCGGATAACGTCGATTACTCTATCAACGTACTTCTCACATTCCTCGTCGGAGCCGGCTTCTACCATAACTCTGATAACGGGTTCGGTTCCGGACTCTCTTAAAAGGATTCTGCCGTTGCTGCCGAGCTCAGCCGCAACTGCTTCAACTTCCTTCTGAACGTCGGGATCGTTCTTAGCGTCGGGCTTAGACTTAACCTTAACGTTCTTGAGAACCTGAGGATACATAACCATCGGAGCCGCGAGCTCGCTCATAGGCTTCTCTTTAGCGAGCATAACCTCCATCATCTTTAGCGATGTAAGAATACCGTCGCCGGTCGTAGCGTACTTTGAGAAAATGATATGACCGGATTCCTCGCCGCCGATACGGTTGCCTGTCTGAACCATATTCTCGTAAACGTACTTGTCGCCGACCTTAGTCTTATCGTACTCAATACCGATTTTGTCGAGCGCCTTGAATAGACCGAAGTTGCTCATTATGGTAACAACAACTTTGTTGTTTAAGAGCTTTCCTCTCTCCTTCATATACTTGCCGTAGATGTAGATGATGTGATCGCCGGTAACAACATTGCCCTTCTCGTCAACCGCGAGACAGCGGTCGGCGTCGCCGTCATAAGCAAAGCCTACGTCGAGCCCTTTCTCAACAACGAACTTCTGTAAATGCTCGATATGAGTTGAGCCGCAGTCGGTGTTTATGTTATATCCGTCGGGGTTGTCGTTTATAACGTATGTTTTAGCTCCGAGAGCGTCGAAAACGCCCTTGGCGATCTGCCACGCCGCGCCGTTTGACACGTCGAGACCTACCTTAACGTCCTTGAAGCTGTATTTGCTCATAGAAATAAGGTAGCCGATATAGCGGTTACGTCCCGCTACATAGTCGACAGTACGTCCGATGTCCTCGCGGTGAGCGATGGGAACCTCGCACTTGTCGTCAATATAATCCTCTATCTTAAGGAGTGTTTCCTCCTCCATTTTCTCGCCCTTGCTGTTTAAGAGCTTGATACCGTTATCGTAGAACGGGTTGTGGGAGGCTGAGATCATAATACCGCAGTCGAAATCGTCGATTCTCGTGATATAAGCTACGGACGGGGTAGTGGTAACGTGCATAATGTAAGCGTCGGCTCCGCTCGCCATAAGCCCGGTGCAAAGAGCGTACTCGAACATATATGAGGAACGGCGTGTATCCTTACCGATAACTACCTTAGCCTTTTTGCCCATATTAGTGCCGTAGTACCAGCCGATAAAGCGACCGATTTTTACCGCATGTTCAAAGGTCAGGTTTTCGTTAGCTTCACCGCGGAAGCCGTCTGTACCGAAATATTTACCCATTAATCGTCCTTCCTTTCTATTACAACGCCGCTGTTTTTAAAGATGCTGTTCTCGGGGATTACTCCGCGAACGCACGAGGTCGGATAAACGCTCGAGTGTCTGCCGATAACCGTTCCGGGGTTGCATACGGCGTTACAGCCTACCTCAACGTAGTCGCCCAGCATAGCGCCGAACTTTTTGATTCCGGTTTCGATCTTCTCGGTGCCGTTGTGAACAACAACGAGCTTCTTGTCGGATTTTACGTTGGAGGTGATAGAGCCTGCTCCCATATGGGAGAAATAGCCGAGGATAGAGTCGCCTACATAGTTGTAGTGAGGTGTCTGAACGTGGTCGAAAAGGATAACGTTCTTAAGCTCAACGGAGTTTCCGACTACGCAGTCGGCTCCTACGAGCGCCGAGCCTCTTATAAATGCGCCGTGTCTTACTTCGGTGTTGGGACCGATGATACAGGGAGCGCCGAGATACGCCGAGGGAAATACCTTGGCGGTTTTATGAACCCATACACCCTTTTCCTTTTCCTCGTAGTCGTCGCCGAGAGCGGGACCTAACTCGAGGATCATTTCCTTTATGCCCTTTAAGGCTTCCCACGGATAAGTAAACTGTGAGAGGTAATCCTTAGCGAGCGTATGGTCAAGATCATAGAGATCTTTTATAGTATACATTAAAGTCTCTCCTTCTTTTCAATATCGAGGAAGTATTTATAAGCGTCTACAGTAAGCTCGCCGCAGGCTGCCTCATCGCACGCGATAATAGCGCCGTTGTGCATCTGGAGAGCGGAGCAGGTCCACTTATGACTTACGGAACCCTCAACCGTCTCGGCGAGAGCCTTAGCCTTGTTGTGGCCGTTGATAAGAATTAATACTTCCTTAGAGTCGGTAACTGTACCTACGCCTACGGAAAGAGCCTGTGCAGGAACTGCCTCCGGGTCATTGCCGAAGAAACGGGAGTTTACGATGCGTGTGTCTGTGGTGAGGTTGCGAACTCCTGTACGGGATGAAAGGCTTGTGAACGGCTCGTTGAACGCGATGTGTCCGTCAACGCCGATACCGCCC
>CAZERR010000071.1:0-9706 GCA_964514785.1 uncultured Ruminococcus sp.
TTTTTTTAGACTTTTTAGATTTTTTTAAGGAGACCTTTGCCGACGCTGCTCCTTTTGATAAATCGTTTTCAAAGCCTGGGGCAACCGCCTGCGCCGGAGTTACGACTGACATCAGCGTAATAACCGCTAAAAAAACGGCGACCGATCCTTTGATTTTTTTCATAGTGATTTCCGTCCCTTTCCGTACCAGACAAAGCTAATACTGTTTAAACTGAGGATATCATAGTTGTTAAGATTAGTAAATGAATGTGAAAAAATATCGCTGATAAAGAAAAACCGTAAACGCAAAAATGCGCTTACGATTTTATAATTCAAAATCTTCTTTATTAAACTGCATAAGCTGAGCTTCGATATTAGGAGTTCTCAGCGTAGGGTTATAGGAAAACTTCCTGCATTTTCCTTTTTTTATCTCTTTTTTTTCCTCGCAGAACGCGGTTTCCGTTTCATTATTGTAGTTGTTGCAGTAAAGACAATTTGGTTCGATATTGTTTCCGAAAAGTTTTTTGCTCATAAAGTCGCCTCCGCTGTCAATATTCCGTCAAGCTTTGTAAATAATATTCTATCACATAATATTTTATCTTGCAAGTTTTACAATTTTGTAATATAATGTATTTGGTGGTATATGTGTTTTTTAAAAGTAAGGTAATGAAGCTTAATAATGAGGACTCTGTTCCTTATTTAACTTATAATTCTTTAGAAGAAATTGAATTTATCAGGCACGGTTTTTCAACGCGTCTCGGCGGAGTGAGCAAGGGAATTTTTACCTCGATGAATTTAGCCTTGAACCGCGGAGATAATAAGGATGACGTAATAGAAAACTACCGAAGGATCTGTAAGAGCATCGGGCTCGGGTTTGAGACTCTTGTCGCCTCGGCTCAGGATCATAATACGTTTGTGCGCGAGGTTACGTCCGCCGACTGCGGAGTAGGTATCACGAAGCCGCGCGATATCGAGAGCGTTGACGCGCTTATCACGAACGAAAAGAACGTCACCCTCGTGACCTATTACGCCGACTGCACGCCGCTGTTTTTCGTTGATGTAAAAAATAAGGCGATAGGGCTTGCGCACGCAGGCTGGAGAGGCACCGTCGGAAAGATAGGGGAAAAGGTAGTAAAGAAAATGGGAGAGCGCTTCGGTACGGATCCTGCCGATTTGAAATGCGCCGTAGGCCCCGCGATCTCGAAATGCTGTTACGAGGTCGATAAAGCCTGCGCCGATGAGTTCTATAAGCTTGATGAGCTCGACTGCGATAAATTTATATTTCCGAAAGAGAATAATAAATTTATGCTTGACCTGCTTGAAACGAACAGGCAGATCTTACTTAAATCAGGCGTTTTGCCTGAAAATATCACCGTTAGCGATATTTGCACAAGGTGTAACAGCGGGCTTTTGTGGTCGCACCGCGCAACTCAGGGACAGCGCGGTACGATGTGCGCTTTTATGTGTATTGAATAAATCTAATAACAAGTAAAAAAAGGAAAGTTAAATGAAAAAATCAGTTTTAAGAAGCACGGCGGTACTGCTTACTGTTCTTATCGCCGTAAGTATATCGACAATATCTGTATCTCACGCCGTGAGCTTTACGAACTCAAAGGGTACCGTAAAGGTAGTGTGCGGAAGCTACAGTAAAAAATTCAAGCCTAAAAAATACGGAAAGAATTTTTGCAGAGCGCTGAACGCCGCTTTGGATACCGCAAGAAAAAAGGCGACCGATAAAAAGAAGGCGGTAGTGACCGTGCCTAAGGGCAACTACAGCCTCGACAGAACGATAAAAATCTACAGCAACACCACCCTTAAAGCGGAGGGATGTTACTTCCGTTATTACGGAAATCTGCTTCGTAACGGCTATAACGGAAAAGCCTCCGCGGCTTCCGAATATAACGGAGCGAGAAATATCACGATCGACGGCGGAACGTGGGACGCCGCGGTGCCTTATTCTCAGGCAGGTACCGCTAACTGGCGTATCCAGCATTCAACTATAAGATTTGCCCACGCTGAGAATATAACGATCCAAAACTGTGTATTCAGAAACAACTACAACTGCCACGATATCGAGCTCGGCGGAGTTGACGGCTGTGAGATAACCGCCTCTAACTTTATTAACGACAAGGCGGTAAATACTTTTAAAAACGACGGCGGACGCGAGGCGATCCAGCTCGACGTCAACGACGCTGCGGCTATGCCTGAGTTTGCAAGCTTTGATTACACTCCGTGTAAGAATATTACCGTCAGCGGATGTAATTTCCTTAACAAATTCCGCGCGGTCGGAAGCCACCACGCCGCACTCGGAAAGCCTTTCGATAATATTCAGATCCACGATAATTATTTACGCAATATCGGCGGTATCTCGGTTTATGCCGTTTACTGGACTAATTCAAAAATCTACGGCAACCGTATGGAATATGTCGGGCTCGGAGTTGACGCCCGAAGTATGACTATCGGCGAGGGCTACAACTTTATGAACCCCGATAAGCTTTCAGCCGACGAGTGCAACTCGAAGATCGCGGACTCTAAGCTCTATATTTACGATAATGAGATCACCCTGCGCAAGAAGAACAATACCTATGTGCGCTCTACGGGTATAAGAGCTATGGGCGAGCATTACGAAAAGGCGGAGAAGAAAACCGGAGTTCTCCCCGGAACCTACTATATTTACGGCGTGAATGTCGGAGTTGACGAGAAAGGAAACTCAAAGCCCAATACCATAAAGGGCAACGTCGCCGTAGGTATCCAGATGAACTACGCCGTTAATTCTCTCGTTAAGAATAATTCCGTTAACGCGGGCGGCTCCGTTTCTTCGACCTCCAACGGGATCGAGGTCAAGGGCTGCGAGAATACGACAGTAAGCAATAACACGGTCAAAAACGGAACCGTTGACAAAGGACGCGGGATCTATCTCACCCCGACCGCCGCGGGTATAGCCGATAAGAACGTTGTTATTGAGTCGAATAAAATTAATAATTTTAAAATGTCCGGGATCTACGCCTATAAGGCGGCGGATAGTGAAATCAAAAAGAATACAGTCGACACCACTCAGGATATGGGAGTTTCGGTGAGAACCTGCGAGAACCTCAACCTGACCGACAATAAGATAAAGAACACGGTCAACGCGGGAGCTTATATCTACTCCGGCAGCCTTAATACGAAGTTTGAGGAAAATTCCGTAAGCACGACGAATAAAACCGGAATCAAGCTCAATAAGGCTGATTCGACAAAGCTGCGCAATAACAGCGTTGCCGATACCGGCGACTGCGGAGTGCTCGTCCGCGAGTCGGATAAAACCGAGCTTTTAGAGAACAATATCAGCAAGACCGTATCCTACGGAGTGCGAGTAAACTACGGCTCGGACGGTACCGAGATTTATAACAACAGCATTTCCTCTCTCGATAAAGAGTGTATTTATTTTAACGGCGCTAACGATATGACTCCGAATACCGAAAAATCTCTTACCGTCGCCGAGAATTACCTCGATACCGCCGAGAGCGCAGCGGCCGTAAGCGTATCGAACAGCAACGTCGCCGCGAGGATCTACTCGAACTACCGCACCGACGGAAAGGATATCGTTTACCGCTTTAAGGGCGACGAGGATTCAAAGTACAAGAAGGTCACCGCACCGTTATCCGTTAAGCAGCTTTCGGTCGAGAAATGCGAGGGATATAATATCCTTAACTGGAGCGCCGAGGATACTGCCGCTTCGTACCGCGTTTATCGTGAGGATGAAACGGGAACCAATCTTATTACCGATACGCCCGAGCAGTTCTGTCTTGATAACAACGTTTATAAGAAGGCGGAGCTTGAGACTACCGCGGATAATAATTCCGACAGCGATAAGACTATAATGGAAAAGCTTAAGATTTTATCTTACTCCGTTTCGGCTTACAGGAGTTTTTCAAACGTAAAGTATTTCGGCGAACCGGTTTCGGTCGATTTTGAAAGTTATGATAAGGTGAATTAAGAAGTAAAAAAGCAGGGCTGGTGCACATCGGTGCATCAGCCCTTAACTGTATGTTATTTTCTGACCGATATTCCTTTTTTATCGAGATACTCCTTGAGCTCGGGTATCGGGATCTCTCCGAAGTGGAAAAGCGAGGCGGCTAAAACCGCGTCAGCCCTGCCCTTCGTAAAGGCGTCGTAAAAGTGGTCGAGCGCTCCTGCGCCGCCGCTGGCGATAACCGGTATGCTTACCGCCTCGGAAACAGCTTTCGTGAGTTCTAAATCGTAGCCCTGCTTCTGACCGTCCTCGTCCATACTGGTCAGGAGGATCTCGCCTGCGCCGCGTTTTTCACATTCGATAGCCCACTCGACCGCGTCGATACCCATAGGGACTCTTCCGCCGTTGATATAAACTTCCCAGCTTTCGCCTCTGCGTTTAGCGTCGATAGCGGTGACTACGCACTGGCTTCCGAATTTTTCGCTCGCCTCGTTAATAAGCTCGGGGTGCTTTATGGCAGCGGAGTTTACGCTGACTTTATCGGCTCCGGCGCGAAGTATTTCGTTAAAATCGTCTACGCTTCTTATTCCTCCGCCGACGGTGAACGGGATGAAAATACAGTCCGCGACCTTTTTCACCATTTCCACTACTATATTCCTCGCGTCGCTCGAGGCGGTTATATCGAGAAATACGAGCTCGTCCGCGCCCTGCTTATCGTACTGCTTCGCACATTCTACGGGGTCTCCGGCGTCTACGAGATTTACGAAGCTCATACCCTTTACAACCCTGCCGTTTTTAACATCGAGGCAGGGGATTATTCTTTTTGCGTACATTTTTTCCTCCAAAAATCACCTGTCCGCGTCAGCCGTTAAAGCTGTTTGCGGCTTCGACAAAATTTTTTAGCATTTTTAGTCCCGTATCTCCGCTTTTTTCGGGGTGGAACTGAGTTGCGAATACGTTGTCCTTGCTTATTGACGCGTCGATTTTTACTCCGTATTCCGTCTGAGCGCTTACGATATCCTTATCGTCGGCGTCGAGATAGTAGGAATGAACGAAATAAACGTACGAACCGTTTTCCACTCCCCTGAAAATACCGTCGCTTTTAAGGATGTCGAGGCTGTTCCAGCCCATATGCGGGATTTTTAAGCCTTCCTCATACGGGATCTTCTTTATTTTTCCTTTAAATACTCCGAGCCCTTTAACGCCGGTGCTTTCCTCGCTTTCCTCGAAAAGAAGCTGTAGTCCTACGCAGATACCGAGAAACGGCTTTCCGGAGCTTATGAACTCTTTAACGGTATCCCTGATGCCGTATTTTTCCATTGAGCTCATACAGTCGCCGAAGGCTCCCTGACCGGGAAGGATGGCTGCGGCGGCGCTCAGTATCTCGTTTTTATCGCTTGTTATCTTACATTCGGCGCCGATAAATTTAAGCGCCTTGTATACGCTGCGGATATTTCCCGCGCCGTAATCTATTATAGCTATCATAGTTTCACCTTTTAATTTTTATTTACACGGACATTCTAACATATTAGTAAGCGTTTTGCAAGAAAATGATGTGTAAAATGTCCAATCCTGCAAAATTCTTTTGATAAATCCTTAAAACAGTTGAATTTTGCAAGTCGAAGTGGTAAAATGAAGTTGCTGATTTAAAATCAACTAATTTATTATAGATAAAGGAAGTATAAAAATGGTAGAGCATTTACTTTCAAGAATTGAAATGAATATGAATACGTTTTCAAAGGGTCAAAAGCGTATCGCGGCTTTTATAGAAGAGCATTACGACCGCGCGGCTTTTATGACGGCGTCTAAGCTCGGTAAGACAGTCGGCGTTTCCGAGAGTACGGTAGTGCGCTTCGCGACCGAGCTCGGATATTCCGGTTATCCTAAGCTTCAGAAGGCTATGCAGGAGATGATCCGCGATAAGCTCACCTCCGTTCAGCGTATCGACGTAACTACTAACCGTATCGGTGACGACGACGTCCTCGATTCGATTATGAATCAGGATATTGATAAGATAAGACGTACCCTTGAGGAAACCTCTCACGAGGATTTTATGAAGGCGGTGAAGTCTATCGTAAAGGCGCGCAGGATCTATATTTTCGGCGTCCGTTCAACCGCGTCGCTCGCGCAGTTTTTAGGCTATTACTTCGGACTTATTTTCGATAACGTAAGAGTTATTACCGATACCTCTAAAACTCATACCTACGAGCAGCTTTTCCGTATCCATAAGGACGACGTTATGATAGGGATATCGTTCCCGAGATACAGCACGATGGCGGTCGATTCGATGACTCTCGCGAAACAGCGCGGAGCGAATGTTATCGCTATCACCGACAGTATGGTTTCTCCGCTCGTAGCGGTCGCTCACGAGGTACTTATCGCCCGAAGCGATATGGCGTCCGTAGTAGATTCGCTCGTAGCTCCGCTGAGCCTTATTAACGCGCTCATAGTCGCTACCGTGCTCGAGAAAAAGGAAGAGGTAACCGAAACCTTTAAGGAGCTCGAGAAGGTATGGAACCATCAGGGCGTTTACGATACGACTACTCAGGAACCTAAAAATGAGTAAGGTCGCCGTAATCGGCGCCGGAGCCTCGGGGCTTATGGCGGCAGGCTTCGCTTCTATGTACGGAGCCGAGGTCGTGGTTTTTGAGAAAATGCCGGCGGCAGGACGCAAGCTGATGATAACCGGGAAGGGCAGGTGCAATCTCTGCAACGACTGCGATATTCCCGGGTTTATGAGAAACGTACCGGTCAATAATAAATTTCTGTACAGCGCCGTTAATAATTTTCCGCCGTATGATATAATCGGATTTTTCGAGTCGCAGGGCTTAAAAACTAAAACAGAACGCGGAAACCGCGTCTTTCCCGTGAGCGATAAGGCTGCGGATGTTGTAGATACTATGAGAGCCTTTGCCGAAAATAACGGCGCGAAAATCATATATAAAGAGGCGGAGGATATAACCGCGGAGAACGGCGCGGTGAAGTCCGTTAAGGCAGGCGGAAAAATTTATGATTTCGACAGCGTTATAATAGCCTCGGGCGGTATGAGCTATCCGCGTACGGGTACTACCGGCGACGGCTATAAATTTGCCCGTAAGCTCGGGCATACCGTTGTGGAGCCTAAGCCCTCGCTTGTTCCGCTTGAAAGCGGCGACGGGGATTGTAAGGCGCTTCAGGGACTTTCGCTGAAGAATGTCGGACTGAAAATAAAAACAGAAAGCGGAAAGACCGTCTACGACGATTTCGGCGAAATGCTTTTTACTCATTTCGGGATCTCGGGACCGATAGTCCTTTCCGCGAGCTGTAATATGAGGGATTATTCTCTCGGCTATACGGCTTATATAGATTTAAAGCCCGCGCTTAACGAGGAAACCCTCGATTTGCGTATACAGCGCGATTTAAAGGAAAATATCAATAAAAGCGTCGGTAATTCTCTCTCAAAGCTATTGCCGAAAAAGCTGATTCCTGTTATACTTAAAAGGTGGGGAATAGACACCTCGAAAAAATGCAACTCCCTTACTAAAGAGGAAAGAAAAGCGCTTGTAATTCTTTTAAAGAATTTTAAAGTCAGCATTACAAAACCGCGCCCGATATCAGAGGCGATAATAACCTCGGGCGGAGTTAAAGTAAGCGAAATCAATCCTAAAACTATGGAAAGCAAGCTTGTAAAAGGGCTGTTCTTCTCAGGCGAGGTAATAGACGTTGACGCGTATACGGGAGGCTTTAACCTGATTATCGCGTGGGCAACAGGCAGGCTTGCAGGTGAATCGGCGGCGGAATGCAGAAAGTAGGGAGTGTAAAGCAGGAAGTTTTTACCGCTTATCACTTCCTTAAATATAAATTTTCAGAAAGGAACGTCCACGCACGACGTGGATAATTAAAAAAATGAGTATAGCAATTGCAATCGACGGTCCTGCCGGAGCAGGCAAAAGCACAATTTCAAAATCCGCGGCAAAGCAGCTCGGATTTATTTATATCGACACAGGCGCGCTGTACCGCACGGTGGGTTTAGCTGCGTCAAGAGCCGGCGTAGAGCCGGTCGAGGGCAGAGAGGTAGACGACCTTCTCTCAAAAATCAAGGTTGAGCTTACCTTTAACGATAAAGGCGAGCAGGTCGTGCTTCTCGACGGAGAAGACGTATCGGGCTTGATCCGCACGCCCGAGGCTTCGATGATGGCGTCGAAGATCTCCGCAATACCCTCGGTACGCGCTTATCTTCTCGATTTACAGAGAGATATGGCTAAGAAGAACAATGTTATTATGGACGGCAGAGATATAGGTACCGTCATCCTTCCCGACGCAAAGGTCAAGATCTTCCTTACCGCTTCACCCGAGGCGAGAGCAGAGCGCCGCTATAAGGAGCTTGTTGAAAAGGGTATGGACGTTAAGTACGAGGATATACTCGAGGACGTTAAAACCCGCGACTATAACGATATGCACCGTGAGATCGCGCCGCTCAAGCAGGCGGACGACGCTATCCTTGCCGATACTACCGAGATCGACTTGCAGGGCAGCATAGATTTAATTGTTAAAATCATTAAGGAGAACAGCTAATGGCACAGTCAAAGGCTTTTTACGCCTTCGGACGCGCTGTGTGCGCGCCGATTATGAAGCTTTTTTACCGATATAAGATAATAAATAAGGCGAATATCCCCGACGACGGAAAGGGCTATATTATCGCCTCGAACCACCTTTCGTTTTCGGATCCGGTGCTTTTGGGACTCGGTCAGAAGCGCAGGCTCAACTTTATGGCTAAGGACGAGCTTTTTAAGAATAAGTTCTTCGCGTTTATCATCCGTCACTTAGGCGCGTTCCCGGTCAAACGCGGAGCAGGCGACGGCAAGGCGATAAAAAACGGCGAGGATATTATAAACGAGGGCAACCTGATGACAATATTCATCGAGGGCGGAAGAAGCAAGACAGGCGAGCTTATGCGCCCGAGAAGCGGCTTCGCCGTTATCGCTCAGCAGACCGGCGCTCCCGTGGTACCTGCCTGTATAACGAAAATCGGTAAAGGAAAATTCGCTAAAAGAATTATACATTTCTCCGAACCGATCACCGTTGAAGAACTCGGGCTCGACTCGATCGACCGCCGCGCTCTTAAAAACGCAGGCAAGATCGTTATGGGTAAAATCAAGGAAATGAGAGAGCAGGATTTAAATGAGTATTCACATAGCTGAAACAGCCGGCTTTTGCTTCGGAGTAAACCGGGCGGTAGATATTGTTTACAATATGCTCGATAAGGGCGAGAGAGTAGCCACGCTGGGCCCGATCATCCACAATATGGAGATGGTATCTGAGCTTGAGAGCAGGGGATGTATGGCGGTAGATAAGCCGGAGGACTGCCCTTCGGATACGACGCTCGTTATCCGTTCCCACGGCGTAAGCAAGAGCGTTATGGACGAGATAAACGGGCTGGGACTCAAGTGCGTTGACGCTACCTGTCCGTTCGTTAAGAAAATCCATAAGATCGTTACCGAAGCCGGAGAAAGCGGTATCCCCGTTTTGATCGCAGGTAACAAAAACCACCCCGAGGTTCAGGGGATAATCGGTCACTGCGGCTCCGACTGTTATACCTTCAACAGTGAGGAGGAGCTCATCGCTTTAACCGCTAATATTCCAATAAAGAATAATGACAGCGTATTTGTGGTAGCGCAGACAACTTTTTCCGAAAAAGAATGGAAAAAATGTTTAAAAATCGTAAAAAAGGTCTATACAAATGCGAAAATTTTTGATACAATATGTAAGGCTACATCAGAACGCCAGGAGGAAGCA
>CAZERR010000072.1:0-9675 GCA_964514785.1 uncultured Ruminococcus sp.
CTGGATTGCAAAGCATTCGCTGCCGCAGCTCGGTAATATTATACTTAACGCCGTAATTTACGCCGCTTTGGCCTATATCGGCGTTGCTACCGCTCAGCTTGCGCGCGGTATTGTTGATTCAGCCGCCTATGACCGCGACGTTGATAAGGTAGTATTTTTTTCTGTGCTGCTTGTTTCGGTAACGCTGTTTCAGGTTCTGCTTAACATATTATCGAGAATCGTTTCCTTTAACGCGAGGTCGAAGCTGGAAATCAGCATAAAATCTCATCTTTTTGAGACTATACTTAAAAAGGATTACGCCAAGGTTACTAAGTTTCATACAGGCGAGCTTATGACGAGGCTTACGAGCGATATCGACGTAATACTCGGCGCAATAATGAGTATTGTTCCGAACCTTACTTACTTTATCGTTAAGCTCGTCGGAATATTTATTATACTGTTTTCGATCGACTGGCGCTTTGCCGCCGTATTTGTTGTAGGCGGAGCGATTATTCTTACTATTATGCTTCTCTTTAAGGGTACTCTTAAGAATCTTCATAAACGCGCTCAGGAAACTGATGGTAAGGTTCGCAGCTTTATGCAGGAATCGCTCTCAAGCCTTCTTGTTATCAGAGTTTTCAACAAATACAGACGTATTGCAAAGGAATCGGAAAAGCTCCAGTGGGATAATTTCAGGGTGAAGCGCAGGAGAAATTATATCTCTATCGCTTCAACTATGGGATTTTCTGTCGTATTTATCTGCGCTTATATCTATGGTCTTATATGGGGCTCGTTCCAGATCCTTTCGGGTGTTATAACTTACGGTATCCTTACCGAGATTTTATCGCTTGTATCTCAGATCCAGACCCCGATTCAGGGCTTGACCTCGATACTTCCGCAGTATTATCAGGCTCTTGCTTCCGCGGAGCGTATTATCGAGATAGAAAAGTTTCCCGATGAACACATCGAAGCGCTTAATTCAGATTTGGATTTAGCCGAGCTGTACGACAACCTCGATTCTATCGAGTTTAAGGATATAACCTTCAGCTACGACAGGGATATCATCCTGGACGATACCAGCCTTAGCATTAAAAAAGGCGAATTTGTTGTAATCACAGGTATTTCGGGTATAGGAAAAAGTACGCTTACAAAGCTGCTCCTTGATGTTTTCCCGGTATCGAAGGGAGAAATATACCTTAGCCAAAAGGACGGCTCTAAGGTTATGATAGATAAAAACGTCAGAGGGATGTTTGCTTATGTGCCTCAGGGAAATTTCCTGCTTTCGGGTACTATTCGTGATAATATCTCCTTTGTACGTCCCGATGCTACGGATGATGAAATAATGGCGGCGGCTAAAATCGCATGCGCTGACTTTATTGACGAGCTTCCCGATGGCCTTGATACCGTGCTCGGTGAGAAGGGCACGGGACTTTCCGAAGGTCAGATCCAGCGTGTCGCGATCGCAAGAGCTATTCTTTGCAACGCCTCTATCATCATTCTCGACGAGGCTACCTCGGCGCTCGACGCTGAAACGGAACTTAGGCTGCTTGAAAACATTGAAAGTCTGAAGAATAAAACCTGTATCCTGATTTCTCATAAAAAAGCAGCTTACAAGGTGTGTGATAAGGAAGTAAGGATAGAGGATAAGAAAATTATTGTTAAAAGTATTGATAAATAAATCTATAATAACGACCGGCTCAAATCCTGAACCGGTCGTTTTATCATTATTTAATCCGGAATATGATCAAGATGTACGTCAAGCTGATTGTACGGTATTACTATGCTGTGTTTCTCAAATTCCTTCTTAATACCTTCCATAAGCGCATAGTATACGGGCCAGTAAAACTCAAACGGCGTCCATACTCTGACTACCATATCGACCGAGCTTTCGCCGAAACGCTCAAGCCATACCTTCGGCGAGAACTTTTCGTTATCTATAACGTGGTCAACGCTGTAACAGATTTTAAAAAGAATCTCTTTAACCTTATCGATATCCGCTTCATAGCTGACAGGTACGAAGATCTGAACCCTTATCTCGGGATTAGTGGTGTAGTTATCAACCTCGGTTTTTGTTACTATGCTGTTAGGGATAATTACATGCGTATCGTCATAAGTTCGGATATATGTATGCATTAGGTCGATTTTTTCAACAAACCCCTTATGGTCGCCGAACACTATAAAATCACCCGTGACGAACGGTTTTGTAAAGAGTATAACAATTCCGCCTGTCACATCGGTTAAATGATCCTTAAGTGCTAACGCAAGTGCCGCGGCTGCTGCCGAGAACGCCGCTATAAGTCCTGCTCCGGAGAAATTCAGAAGGGAAAATACCCTCATTATGATAACTACTATTCCGGCTATCCATATCAGCCTTATAAAGAACTTAACGAGCGAGGGATCCATATCCCTTCTCTTGGCGCCTTTACGCAAAAGAGCTATAATTACCTTTATGATTACTATGGTTAATACAATAAATATAGCGCAGTAAATAAGTTCCATATAATGCTTAGCCGTAAACAGTTTTCTGATCTCATTAAGCAGTCCGTTTACATCCTTTACTTTTTTAGCCATCATCATTATTATCACCCTGTTTTATTATAAAAAAACTTTATCTGTTTGTAAATATATTTATCCGAATAAGTAAACAATATTTTGCGTATTTAATAATATGAGAAAAGTATTTATTATATTATGGCTGCTTTTGATACTGTTCACCTCGTGTAAAGGCAGTATAAAAGCGAAAAATTCCAATGTATCGCATTCCGGAACGGGCGGATTTATTCCGAGACTTTCAGCTCCCGATTTTGACGAGGTCAGCTATTATGACGATAATATCTTTTACAAAAGCGGATATGGTATGCCGAACTGTACGGCTTACGCGTGGGGGAGAGTATACGAATTTTTAAACGAAAAGCCCGGGCTGTGCCCGGGCAATGCGCGTTTATGGTACGCTTATAATAAGAATAATAAAGTTTATAACTATGGAAAAAAGCCTAAGCTGGGCGCAGTAGCGTGTTTCGACAATAAATACGGCGGTCACGTCGCAGTGGTTGAGAAAATCTCGAACGGTGTAATCACATTTTCAAATTCTGCGTATAAAGGGAGCTTGTTTTATCTTTCATATGCAAGAACAAAGGATAAAAATCCCGGTCAGAAGGGCTGGAGATTTCAGGGATATATTTACCCTACATCCCCGCAAGATGCTTCTGAATAGCAGTTGCATCGCTTATATTCACTGTTCCGTCGTAATTAAAATCTGCGTTTTCAAGCTTGTTAAAATCCAGTGATGTTAGCTTTGCAAGGTGCTTTTGGATATTAGTCGCATCTCGTATATCAACGGTCTGATTGTAGTCTGTATCGCCTTTTACCGATGTGTTGACCGTACCATCGGTCAGCGCCTTTATTACCAGCGTTCCGCCGATATTGTCGTCAAGCTCGTTTATGTAATAGTCTCTTACGTCGATGATCGTTCCGTTATATGTCACATAAGATTTTCCAGGGGAGCAGGTGTCGATAAAACGCATTATTGTTCCGTTTTCTCTTAGCCATTCATCAACGCCTATGTTGTTTTTGACCTTGTACTTAGTTACGTCGGTATTGATTTCAACAGCTATAGCCGCCTTTCTTTGAGGCAAAATAACGCCGCTTGTATCAACGCAAATATAGCCGTTATAGTCAACCGTTCCGCTTTTTATCTCAGTCCATGCGGTTTTATCGCTAACGGGTGCTCCGTTTTCGTCAACCGGAGTAAAGAATACTTTATATTCAGCTCCGAGCGAGGTCGTTTCAAAAATGACGTTTTTCAGAACATTTCCGTTTTCGGTGAAGTCAAATACGTTGAAGTACGTTATATCTTTCTCGTCAATATAGCCGAAGCTGTATGTAGCGCCGTATTCCTCGTTCTGATAGAGATATTCGCTGTCTTTTATCTTCGAGATATTTTCCAGTGAAAAGCTGGGGTCGTAGTAATCGTTGTTAAACAGGTAATAGTCCTCATATGATATCCAAAAATAACCTCCGAGGCTGTTGTTATTGCCCCAACTGTTTTTACAAAGCCACGCGCCGTCATTTTTCGGAGAATAGTTTCCGGTGAAATTCTCTTTCGGATAATTATCGTCCCATCCGACCACGGAAACAACATGACCTCCGTAGCTCGTGATTTTATCGGTTATACAGAAAGCTTCGCGGTTCTTGCTGAAGCCGAAGGAGTCGTTTAAAAAGTTCGCGGTTATTGCTCCGGTTCTCATAATAGCCTGTTTGATCAGAGCGTCGTCGCCCTTCTCGAAGTAAGCTATGGCGTTAACGGCAGTTTTTACCTTGTCTGCGCCTTCTTCAAGAGGATTGTTACGGCTCATAAAACTACCTATGGGGATAAAGGTTGTACCTGATTCAAGTTCGTCTCTTATCCAGCCTTCGCCGTTTTCTCTGGTAGTGCCCCATTTATCCACTGAAAACGGATTTAGAGGTTTTTCAAACCATCCTTTTTTAAGAAGCGCGGTTTCCAATGAGGATAATGCCGCATAAGCCCAGCATATTTCGCCGCGCTGCTGTTTAACGTCTGTACACCAGCCAAAGTCCTTTGAACTGTAGCTCGAGGGAAGATCGCTTATTTGAGCGCTGTTTTTGAACTTGACAGCCGAGTTGTTTTTAAACTGTTTTTGGCGGTTTTTCGGGCTGTATTCAACCGAAAAAGCGCTAAACGGCGATATGAGTATAGTAGCAAAAACGATTAACGCTGTTATTGTTTTAAATAGTTTATTCATATAAACACCAGCCTGAACTTGGTTTTCTTAATTATATCACAGCTTTCGGTAAAATACAATGCATATACAGCGTCGGTTTTTACCATAATACCTATGAATACCCCGGAAAGGCTGAGGCTTTTATGGAAAAAAGAACTGATTTGGCGGTTGAGGCGCGCGAGCTTGCCGGAGCCGAAGTGCAGGGCGTTGAGTATACGTCAAGAAATGAATTCGGTATGGAGATTTCAAAACTCTGCGTAAAAAACCATCAGGCAAGCGTTAAGCTGAAAAAGGAGCAGGGAACTTATATAACAATTAATGTTCCTGCTATGACCGATAATTTCTTAAGTGATGACAACAGAGTGAAAACCGTTGCAACGGAAATAAAAAGGCTTTTGCCTGTTAACGGACTTGTGCTTGTTTGCGGACTTGGAAATACTGAAATCACACCCGATGCGTTAGGTCCAAAAACGGCTTCCAGAATACTTGCTACGCGCCATATCAAGGGTGAGCTAGCAAGAAGCACGGGCCTTGATTCACTAAGGCCGGTAGCGGTTTTAAGCCCGGGTGTAACCGGACAGACAGGAATCGAGACCTTTGAGTACATTGAAAGTATAGTAAAAAAGGTAAGGCCTACGGCGTTGGTCGTTATTGACGCGCTGGCTTCACGCAGGCTCTCAAGACTCGGCTGTACTCTGCAGATAAGCGATACCGGTATCTCGCCCGGTTCGGGAGTTCAAAACCACCGTCGTAAAATTACCGCTGATTCCGTAGGTGTTCCCGTAATAGCCATCGGTGTACCGACAGTCGTAGACGCTGTTACTCTTGTTTCGGATTTACTTGATATAGAGGACGAAAAGACATCGCAGAAGCTTTCCGACGCTTTAAGTCCAGATAACCGTAAAATGGTTGTTACTCCTAAGGAGATTGATCTTCTTATCGACCGTGCAAGCAGACTTATATCACTTTCCCTTAATGTCGCGCTGCATAAGGATATTGATATAAAGCTGATAGAGGCTTTACTGTAATAGAACTGCTTGTTTATGCATATTCTTAGTAAGATGTTATAAAGCAGGTGTAAGCATGAAAAAGTACGGAAGAATAAAAAGCAGCGTGTATATAACGGCGTCTCTGTTTCTGGCGGTATTGGCGTTGTTATCGGTTTTCGAGCGAATTTCTGTTTTTTCACGAGAGGATAGTTTACCGGTTGCAGCTGCGTCGTTTACTCTGTGGAAGGGTAATTATAAGCTCCCTGCGGATAATAAGAAAAGAAAAACAAAAAAATTAAAAGAAACGAAACCTGTAGTATCTGAGAAAAAGAAGGTCGAAAAGAAAACACCTTCAAAAGCCTTTCCCGAAAGTTATTATAATACGTTCTCAAATCATAACTCAAAAAAGAAATACCCTATTTATACGAAACAGTACCGGGTAGGCGGAACTAAATATGATAACTTTTATGTAAAAAATAATACAAGCTATTCTTTGAATATAGGGGAGACAATAAATAAAAAAACAGGCTTTAAACTAAGCGATTCGGGTGATGTTCAGGTTTTGATATATCATACTCACACCAGCGAGAGCTTTATCGACTGTGACGCCGGATACTACTACTCCGATTATTATCCTCGGACATCAGACCCCGGATATAATGTTATAGCCGTTGGCGATGAAATTGAAAAAGAGCTTAAAAGCGCCGGAATAGGGGTGGTTCATGATAAAACCGCTCATGACGATACTTATACGGGAAGCTATCTTCGTAGCCGGGCTACTGTAGAAAAGTATATTAAAAAATACCCGAAAATCAAGGTAACTCTTGATATCCATCGCGACTCGATCGGTACGGATACATATAAAATCAAACCTACCTTTAAATATAAGGGTAAAAAAGGCGCTCAGATTATGATTTTAAGCGGTTATGACCCGAACGGTTACTTTAATTTTCCGAATTGGAATTATAACCTACGGTTTGCTTTAAAGCTTCAAAGAGAATGTGAAACAAAATTCCGTGGAATGACCCGTCCGCTTGACTTCGGAAATTTCGCATATAATATGAATATTAATACCGGTTCACTGCTTATTGAGGTCGGAGCAGACGGAAATACCCTCGATGAAGCTAAGTATTCGGGTAAATTATTAGGGAAAGCATTAACTCAAGTCTTGCAAAATTCAGATTGATTTGATATAATGCTATCTGTAATAAAATGGGTAGTATGGAGTATTATCTATGAAGTATAAAGAAATGACGGGCAGGATCGCCGCGCTGGGTATAATAATACTCATTGTGCTTTCCTCGTTTGTTGCGGTTTTTGCTGTGGGCGAGGATGAGGGCGACGACGTACAGGTTGCTACCGATGCGGTTGTTACCGAGGCTCCTCCCGAAACGGAAGCCCCTCCTCAGACCGAGGCTCCTCCCGAGACGGAAGCGCCTCCCGAGACCGAGGCTCCCAAGGAAACAGAAGAACAAGTTAATAATGAAGATAATAATAACGAAGAAGAGCCCGAGACCGAAAAGCCTAAGCAGGAAGATCCCGAGTATGAGGATATCTTTAAGCCCGAGATCGTGACCGAGGAGGATCCGACAGCAGTCGTTGTAAAGCCGAAAAAGGTTAAGGATTTAACCTACGGATACGCCAGCTGGGCTTGCGTCACCGTAGGAGTTCTTACGATTATTATTGTTATTATCAGCAATAAATCGAATTATACGGGCGGAGCCGGTAAACACCGCTATAAAGAGGGTAATAAGATTACCGGAGCGAAGCAAAGGCTTTTAAACGATGATTATTACACTAACCGTAAGTATAATTCCTACAACGACAGGGACATCAGGCGTTAATGAGAATAGGTAATGTTGATTTAAAGTCCCGGCTGGCATTAGCTCCGCTCGCAGGTATAACCGATATGGCGTTCAGGCAGGTTTGCCGCGGCTTCGGAGCCGGTTATTGTGAAACTGAAATGGTTTCCGCTAAAGCGCTGAGCTTTAATGATAAAAAAAGTCTTGAGCTTATGGAGCTTTCAGCCGATGAACATCCGTGTGCAATACAGATTTTCGGCTGTGAGCCCTATATTATGGGCGAGGCGGCGAAAATTGCCGAAAGTAAGGGCGCCGATATTGTCGATATAAATATGGGCTGTCCGGCTCCTAAAATCGCGAATAACGGAAGCGGCAGCGCGCTTATGAAGAATCCTGCGCTCTGTGGTGAGATCGTAAGCGCCGTTAAGAAAGCAGTCACTGTTCCCGTTACCGTTAAAATCCGCAAGGGTTTCGATAAAAACAGCGTGAACGCAGTTGAGGTAGCTCAAATTTGTGAAAAAAACGGAGTTGACGCCGTTATAATTCACGGCAGGACCCGCGAACAGTATTATTCCGGTCAGTGTGATTTAGACATCATAAAGTCAGTTAAGGAAAGCGTCAGCGTTCCCGTTATCGGAAACGGCGACGTTAGAGATATAAAAAGCGCTGAAAAAATGCTTGATTATACAGGCTGCGACGGACTTATGATTGCTAGAGCCGCGCTTGGAGCGCCGTGGATTTTTAAGATACTTAAGGAATATTTCGATAATGGAAATATAATCGAGCCTTCTGCTTCCCGGGACAAGCTTAAAATTATGACTGAGCACATTGAGCTTGTTTGTAAATACAAGGGCGAGAAAATGGGTATGCTTCAGTCGAGAAAGCAAATTGCCTGGTATTTAAAGGGCTTTAAGGGAGCGGCAGGCTTCAGGAATGAAGCCGGACGCGTGTCTACGCTTAACGATATGTACTCTCTGGTTGACAGAGTTTTAAATAACATATAAGAAATAGGAAAAGGTAATTTTATTTGATTAATTAAGGAGAGATCAAAATGAAGGAAATGGAAAACATCGAGCTTTTAAAGCAGTATGATCCCGAAATCGGTAACGCTATGGATGACGAGCTCGCGCGTCAGAGAAGAAACCTTGAGCTTATCGCAAGCGAAAACCTCGTTAGCAAGCCTGTTATGGCGGCTATGGGCAGCGTGCTTACCAACAAATATGCCGAGGGCTTACCCGGTAAGCGTTACTACGGCGGATGTCAGTGCGTTGACGTTGTTGAGAATATCGCAAGAGACAGAGCGTGCAAGCTCTTCGGAGCCGAGGCGTGTAACGTTCAGCCTCATTCGGGCGCTCAGGCTAATACCGCCGTTTATTTCGCTATGCTTAACCCCGGCGATACCGTTATGGGTATGAACTTAAACGAGGGCGGTCACCTTACTCACGGTTCACCCGTAAATATTTCGGGTAAATACTATAACTTTGTTCCTTACGGAGTTGATCCCGAGACTCATTATATAGATTATGATAAGGTGCTTGAAATCGCTAAGGAATGTAAGCCCAAGCTCATCGTAGCCGGTGCAAGTGCGTATCCGCGCGAGATTGATTTCAAGAGACTCCGTGAGATTGCCGACGAGGTAGGAGCTTACCTTATGGTAGATATGGCTCATATCGCCGGACTCGTAGCCGGCGGAGCTCATCCGAACCCTGTTCCTTACTGTGATTTCGTTACAACAACAACTCATAAGACCTTAAGAGGTCCCCGAGGCGGACTTATCCTTATGAAAGAAAAATACGCTAAGGATATCAATAAGGCTGTATTCCCGGGAACTCAGGGCGGTCCCTTAATGCATACTATCGCGGCTAAGGCAGTTTGCTTCGGCGAGGCTATGAAGCCCGAATTCAAGGAGTATGCAGCTCAGATTGTCAAGAACTGTAAGGCTCTTGCCGACGGTCTTTTAAAGCGCGGTAATAAGCTCGTTTCCGGCGGTACCGACAACCATGTTCTTCTTATGGATTTACGAGGCACAGGCGTTACCGGTAAGGAGCTCGAGGCTAGACTCGACGAGTGCTATATCACCGTTAACAAGAATACTATTCCGAATGAGCCGCTTTCTCCGTTCGTAACCTCCGGTGTACGTATCGGTACAGCTGCGGTTACAAC
>CAZERR010000073.1:0-8574 GCA_964514785.1 uncultured Ruminococcus sp.
AAAAGCGAGGGTTTTGTGACTATTTTAAACGAAAAAAATTTTTTTGTCAATAAATCCGACTGTTAGGTAACGCTCTCGGTAAAAAGACCATAAAAATCCTCCCGGGTTGGCGCCCGGGAGGTTAAGTGTTTATGAGGTTTTTAATCAAACAGTAGGATCGTATACCTTACCCTCAAAGAGAATCACGTCATCGCTGTTAGTGAGGATGAACGCGAAGTTCTTATTCATAACGAGCTCAAAATATCTGTCGATATCAAGCTCTATATCAGGAGCGCAGCCTGCTTCTCCCTCAATAATAGTAACAGCCGCCGCTTTAACTCCGGACTTATCGACCTCGATTACAGCGTCCTGATAGATATCCGATACAACAAGAAGATTATCTCCCGGCTGCTTAGATTCCAACAGGTCTGACTCGAAAACGCTTAAAGCGGAATCTAAGCCGTTTTCCATAAGAACATTATACAGCGGAGTATGGCTGTCTATCTTAAAGCTCGGGAAAATACAGCGCGTATGGTTAGTGCAGTTGAATTTAATCGCCGAGAGATCGTCGAATTCATTTAAATCCCATTCGTTTAAATTGGTGAGATAATAGTTAGCTTCATCCTCGGTCAAATCCTCAAATCTGAGTTCTTCAAAAGCCTCATAATCTCTTTTTTGATTAGCATTATAGAGATTCTCGGAAGTCAAAACCTCGTCAAGAGTATGACCGTCCTTCGGTAAAATAAACTTGATCTTATAGCCGTTAGCCATTTTAGTATAGAAATAATCGAATGTATCGGTAGACTGGATCTTTCCGTCAAAATAATATCCCTTTAAGAACTCACATTCCTTTATTTCGTCTTTTGTTATGAACCCTCTCTGCTCTGTGGGTAAATCATCACTTCCGAGATTCCATACATCCTTAAAATAGATAGTGTTAATAAGAGCGAATATTGTTGAGGCGGGAATATCAAAATCCTTATCAATAAGTCCTCTTGTCTGCTCCTTAACAAAATCCGTTACCATTTTATTCGCTTCGTCATTATCGGTTGAGAAGGGAGCTATAAAGGACTGAGCATTATACTCTTCGGCAAGTTCCTTAAGCTTAGCTTCGCTTAGACGATCCGATACCGTAATATCATTCCAAATCGAATTTGAAAGGGAAACCTCTCCGACAAGATTATCTTCGTAATAATGCTTGCGTACAAGCTGAGAGAAAAACTCTCCGGACTTCTTAATTTCCTCATCGGACATTCCTACAAATTCTTCGATATCTTCCTTTACTTTGTCATCACCTACTGAATAAAGCAGTGAAAGCGCAAAATATACGGATACGGGAGAGAATATGTAGTTTTTATCCTGCCTAGCCGCAACTAAACTGTAAAGCTTATTTGAGAAAACGGAAAGCTTTTCGTTAAAGGTCAAGGGTGCAGGAAGTGTCTCCTCGGCTGTGGTCGCCTCAGTCTCGGCAGTTGTCTCTTCTTCTGCGGGTGTTGTCTCATCCGTAAAGGACTGAGTAACCTCCTCGGTCGGTTCGGGAGCTGCTGTAGGCTCCGCAGTCTCATGCACAGGTGTTTGTCCGCCTTCTCCGTAAGCAGTAGCAGTTTCCTCCTGAACCTCGGTTGAGGGAACTGTTGTATCCGGCGGTGCGGTAGTGAAAGCTTCAGTTTCAGCTACAGTTGAGGGCTCATTAGTTGCTGTCTCGGTAGTCTCGGGTGCCGATGTAGCCTCAGTCGCCGGTACAGTCTCGGAAACAGTCACTATTTCGGTAACGGATTCGGTCGGGGCTGTCGGCGTAACGACAGGCTTCGGGGTCTCTGTTCTTTTATCGTGAACCTGTACGTTAAAAGTAAGCTTTGCTTTTTTATTATTCTTTTTCTGGTACTTGTAATTTACAGTCACATTAATTTTTGTGACGCCCTGCTTTACAGCAGTTACTGTACCTTTCTTGGAAACCTTTGCAATATTCGAATTTTTAGATTTATAAGTAATCTTCTTGATTCTTACATCTTTTACCTTGTTTACAACGATTTTTGTTTTTCCGTATACGGTTTTACCGTTCTTTTTTTTCGTAATACTAAGCTTAGCATTTTCCTTTTTCAGGCTAACCTTAGCCTTGGTCTTTGCCGCGGAAGCTGAAAGCGGAAGCGAAGAAAAAACTCCTGCAATCATCAGCACGGAAAGTAATACACTTACAATTCTTTTCATTAATTTCACTCCTGAATAAATATTTACCTGTATCGCCGGCGGTCTTAATCCGGGCAGGCTTTTAGCATTAATAAGAAACAAAAAGCTCCTTACACAATATATAACCCTCAAAAGCGAGGGTTTTGTGACTATTTTAAACGAAAAAAATTTTTTTGTCAATAAATATGACCGTTATGTAACGCTCTCGGTAAAACAGAGCGTTAAAAAACTCCGAAATCCTTTAATACTTTATCTTAGAAAAGTGCAAACCGTGCATACACAAGTGCAAATCTTGCACAGTATATAAAAGAAATAATAAATAGATATAAATAAAAAAAGAAAAAATGAGATTTGATTTCGAAGCGCAAATAAAAACCCCGCCGTTAAGCGAGGTTTTCGTTAAGCTGAATACTTAGCTTATTATTTGATTTTATGGATCCAGCCCTCGGGAGCTTCGATACGTCCCATCTGGATACCTGTTAAAGTATCGTAGAGCTTCTTTGTAACAGGGCCCATTTCATCCATACCGCTCGGGAAGCAAATCTCATTACCGTGGTCGTAGATCTTACCTACAGGTGAAATAACAGCCGCTGTGCCGCAAAGACCGCACTCGGCGAAGTCCTTAACCTCCTCAAAGGCAACGGGACGGTGCTCAACCTCAAGTCCGAGGTATTTCTCGGCAACGATCATAAGGCTTCTTCTTGTGATTGAGGGAAGGATCGAATCCGACTTAGGAGTAACTATTTTATTATCCTTAGTTACGAACAGGAAGTTCGCGCCGCCTGTTTCCTCAACATAGGTGCGCGATCCTGCGTCGAGGTACATATTCTCATCAAAGCCCTTATTATGAGCGTCAACAATCTGATATAGGCTCATAGCGTAGTTTAAGCCGGCTTTAATATGACCGGTACCGTGGGGAGCAGCTCTGTCGAAATCGCATACGCGAATAGTAATCGGCTTCGCACCGCCCTTAAAATAGGGACCTACCGGAGTAACGAAAACTCTGAACTGATACTCGTCGGCGGGCTTAACGCCGATAACGGGGTTAGTTCCGAAGATATAGGGGCGGATATATAATGTAGCGCCCGATCCGTAAGGCGGAACGTAATCAATATTTGCCTTTACTACCTGCTCTACTGCATCGATGAATTTCTCCTTTGAAACAGGAGGGATCTGTAATCTCTCGGCAGACTGAATCAGTCTTTCGGCATTTAAATCAGGGCGAAATGTTACAATGCTGCCGTCCTCGGTTGTATATGCCTTTAAGCCCTCGAATACTGTCTGAGCGTACTGGAGAACGCCGGCGCACTCGTTGATCCTGACTGTAGCGTCTTCGATCACAGCGCCGTCATCCCATTTTCCGTCCTTAAAATCAGAAACATAGCGCTTATCGGTCTGAATATAACCGAAACCTAAATTTGACCAATCAATATTTTTCATAGTCCTTCGACTTCCTTTCTTAAACTGTAACAGTATTTTCTCAAAAATCCAACTTAAATTTTATCACCGTTTAATAAAGCTGTCAAGAATATAAAGTAACTTTATCATAATAAAGTTTTATTGTTCTATAAAGGAATTATACACCGGGCATTTTGCTTATAATATTTATTAAAGCATTACGCTGAAAGATTGCGGAGGTGAACTTATGAATACTATTAAAAAAATCGTACTTACGGGAGGTCCCGGCGGAGGCAAGACCGAAGCTCTTAAACGGCTTGTTCCCGAGCTTGAAAAATGCGGATGTAAGGTATTCCCTGTTTTTGAGGCTGCGGAGTCGGTTATAAAGGACGGACACGACAGGGAAACCGATTTTGATTTTCAGAAAACCATTTACCAAAAACAGGTCAAGGACGAAAGTCAGGCGTATTACAACGCTATCGTTTCCGAGGGCGATATAGGCGTAGTAATCTGCGACCGCGGACTAATGGACGCTAGAGTTTATCTTAATGACGAGGACTACTCAAGACTTAAAGATGAGCTTAAGGTAAACGATATTTTCCTCAGGGACTTTTACGACGCGGCATTCCACCTCGACAGCACCTCAAACAGCGACTCCGCCGAATATTATCAGGAAGGTATCCGGATTGAGGACGAAGTAAGCGCTCAGGCGCTTAACGAGCGCTCCTTAAGGGCGTGGTGCGGAAATCCGCATTACCGATTTATTCCGGTATGCGAGAGCTTTGAGGAAAAGCTCAGCCTTCTTCTAAAGGAGATAAAGGCGTTTCTCGGTATTCCGAAGCCACTTGAAATCGAAAGAAAGTTCCTGATAGAATACCCCGACACCGATTTTCTTCTAACTCTCCCCTGCGCTAAGGTTGAAATCAGCCAGTCTTATATTTCTGACACGACAAGCAATTACAGACTACGCAAGCGCGGCGCCGACGGAAATTACATATTTATAAGAACTGAAAAGAAGCATATTACCGATACAGTTCGCGAGGAAGTTGAGAATTTGATATCGGCCGACGAGTACAAAATGCTTATTGACATCAACAATCTTACGGGAAAAATCACCGGTACAATTGAGAAGGACAGATACTGCCTGATGTATAACGGCGTGTATTATGAGATCGATATTTTTCCTTTTTGGAAAAAACAGGCTTATCTCGAGGTTGAACTTTCAGATGAGAACGATGAGGTTGTAATTCCCGACTTTATCAAGGTCATCAAGGAAGTAACAAACGACCCGAGCTATAAAAACAGCCGTCTTTGCAAAAACATTCCCGAGGAATCAATATAAAAATTTAACAAGCAATTACTTAATAAAGTAAAAAAGTCCGTCGGATGAACCGACGGACTTTTAGTTTAACTATCTTATTTAACTTTGATCTTAAGAACCTTGCTTACAGTCTTGGACTTATAATTAGCGTTGCCCTTAGCTGTAACCTTGATCTTGATCTTATAGGTCTTCTTAGCGTACTTACCCTTCTTAATCGTTACGGAACCGTTCTTCTTAACGGTAACCTTCTTATAAAGCTTGGAATCGGAACCCTTCTTGACCTTAGCTACGGTTACAGTACCCTGAGCCTTGGAAACCGTGAATACCTTCTTAACAATCACGTTCTTTTTCTTAAGAGCCTTAGCCTTAACCGACTTTGTTTTAGCGCTTACCTTAACGGTATTAGCCTTCTTTTCGGAACCTGAGGACGCGCCGGAAACCGCTTCCTCAAAGGTAACCTTATCGGTGATATCCTTATCATCTAAATTGCAAACAATAACCTCGCCGGCCTTCTTACTTACCTCAACCGTACCTGTACCTGCTGCGCTTACGGTGAAGGATACGGCAACGAGCATACGCTTTGATGTAAAATCATAGCCCTCATAGTTAGAGAAGTTGAAGTCTATCTCGTTTGAAACACCCTCGCTGTAGTTAACAACGGGCTTACCGAGGATATCGTCAAACTTAACTTCCTTAACGGTAAGAACGTCGCCGGGATAATAAATGATAAACTGTCCGTTCTCAATCTTCTCGGGCGCCGTCATATTAACGGTATAGGTTACTACGTCGCCGACTTTAGCGGAATAGGTTTTACCGTTGACCGTGAACGATGAGTCTGAAGCCGCGCTTACGGCTGCTGTTGAGATACAGCTTAAAATCATAACTGCGGCAATAATAATAGCAATGGTTTTTTTCATTTTAGGAACCTCCTTTTTATCCATTTAATTTTACCACAATTATACGCAAAAATCTATAGTCAAATATGTATATTTTTAAGGGTAAATTTTGTACTAATTGAATAATTGTTTTTTGTAGACTTTAAGCGCTTAAAATGATATAATTCAATAAAGGTAAGAAAACCAATCCGAAACTCGCTTAAAACGGAGGAAAAATTATGTTAAAAAAACTTACTTCTATTGCACTTTGCACCGTTATCATACTGACGTGCGCCGCGGTATTTTCATCCTGCTCTGCTTCGGGTCCGAACTCAGGCTCGGGTTCATCCGAGGGCGACGCCGCGAATACAAATTATAATCTTACTAAAAACATCAAGGACGGCACGATACTCCACTGCTTCTGCTGGAGCTTTAAGACTATCGAAAACTCGCTCGACGATATCGCTGCCGCAGGCTACAGCACGATCCAGACCTCGCCGATCAACGAATGTCTTGAAGGCGAAAACGGCGGTATGTGCCTTTACAGCGACGGCTTAGGAAAATGGTACTACCACTTCCAGCCTACCGATTACCGTATCGGAAACTATCAGCTCGGCACACGCGACGAGTTCAAGTCGATGTGTAAAAAGGCGGACAAGCTCGGGATTAAGGTGATTGTCGATGTTGTTGCGAACCATACGACCCCGACAACCGGCTCGATAAACAAAAACCTGCTTGACGCTGTAGGCGGTATCGACAACCTTTTCCACCAAAACAGCAGTATGGATATCTCCGACTACACCAACCGTCTCCAGTGTACCACCTATAAAATGGGCGGACTTCCCGATATCAATACCGAAAACAAAAAATATCAGGACTACTTTATCAAGTTCTTAAACGACTGTATCTCCTGCGGAGCAGACGGCTTCCGCTACGACGCAGCTAAGCATATCGGACTTTCCGACGACCCTAAGGATCCTAAAAGCACTAAGAACAATTTCTGGGACAGGGTCACTACAGAAATAAAGGACTCAAAAAGGATATTCAACTACGGCGAGGTGCTTCAGGGCAACGGCGACCGTATTGAGGATTATATAAAGAAAATCGGCGCCTGCACCGCAAGCTCCTACGGCGGTACGCTGAGAAACGGTATCCTTATGAACAACCTCGACAGCTTCACCCTAAAGGATCTGAGAGTAGGAAGCAAGCCCGACTGCGTAACATGGGTCGAGTCGCACGATAACTATATCAACGACGGCAACTGGCAGGCTATGGGTGACGAGGACGTTATCACCGGCTGGGCGGTTATCGCCGCAAGAGCCAAGGGCACTCCCCTGTTCTTCGATCGTCCCTACGGCTCGTCTATGGAAAACCAGTGGGGCGATATGAACCGTATCGGCGCAAGCGGAGATATGTTCTACAAGGATAAGAGAGTTGTTGCGCTCAACTTCTTCAGAAACGCTATGGTCGGCGAAAACGAGAAGTTCATCAACCCGGACGACGACGCCTCCGCCCTCGAAATCTGCCGAGGCACCAAGGGAGCGGTCATCATAAACACCTCTAACGAGCTTGACGTTAACTTCAAAACGACGTTAGCAGACGGAACATATACCGACCGAGTTGACGGAAAAACCGAATATACCGTTAAGGACGGTAAAATAAAGGCAGATAAGCCTATCCCCGAGTACAGCGTTGTCGTACTTTATAACGACGGCTATACGGAGTATGCTCCCACGGCAACGGTTAAGGTTTCCGATAAGACTAAATTCAACTACAGCGGAAAAACCCTTGCGGTCAAGCTCGAGGCAAAGAACGCCGAATCCGCCACCTACAGCGTAAACGACGGAAAAGAAACATCATATAAGAACGGCGATAAAATCACTCTTAAAGCCAAGGACGCCACCGACGGAGTTTTAAGCCTTACCTTAAAAGGAAAGAACTCAGCCGGAAAGAGAACATATATGATTTACTACTTCAAAAACGAAACCGAAACCGGAAAGAGCTCCGGAAAGGTACTTGAGCCCGGCGATAAATTTACACTCGTTAAGCCCTCCGGCTGGGGCGATAAGATTTATGCCTACATCTACGGCGACGGTGCTCAGGAAGCCGAGTGGCCCGGACTCGAAATGACCAAAAGCAAGGATAAGTACGAGTACAAATGCAAGTATGACTGGGATAACGCCTACGTTATTTTCAGCGACGGAAATACTCAGTATCCGGGTGAAAACGAGCAGGGGTTACCGCTCGAAAAGGATAAGGAATATACTATTCCCTGATGAGGTGAAGCCTTATGAAAAAACTTTTAGTAATCATCGCGGTCATCACTATTATCGCGGCTTTTGCCGGATGTAAAAAGGAAGTCAAGCCCGAGGGCAAAAAGGAAGCTACGCTTCAGTTTGATTCCTTTGACGGAGGCGGTCCCAAATACAAAATAAAGGTCAAGGATAAATCGATCGTAAAGTACACCTGCGAAAAGCAGTACAAAAAAGCCAATCACGAAGAACTTGACGGAGCCGGTTTTGATATCATATACACCTTTAAGGGTAAAAAACCCGGCAAAACCGATATAGTTGTTAAAGGAGCCTCGCCCGATAACAATAACTACCGCGCGACCTATACCGCTAAGGTCGATAAGGAACTTAATATCACAATCAAGCTGAAAAGGCAGTAAACGACGAAAGCGTACGCAGTAAAACGCGTACGCTTTCCTATTTTAAAACTATTACATATTCAATAAATATACCCCTAAATTCAGGTAGCTTGCAAACAGCACCCAGACTAAATACGGAAGCTGTAAGAGCCCTGCCGTTTTGT
>CAZERR010000073.1:8584-9337 GCA_964514785.1 uncultured Ruminococcus sp.
CTTACGGTAAAATCTAATTACCATAACCGCGACGAGCACGTCAAGTATAACGATCCATACAAACGCAAGCAGCCGCCATTTCAAGTTAAAGAAAATAACCGGCCATAAAAGGTTCACGAAAAGCTGGACATAATATACCCAAGTCACGCTATTATCGGCTAAGCCCTTATCCTTTACTATCGCGAACGATAATCCCATAAGCGCGTACAGTATCGTCCATACTACCGGAAACAGAAACGATGGCGGCGACAGCGGCGGCTGATCGAGCATTTCGTAGTCCATAGCTCCCGAGGTGATCAGCCCGGTTATTCCGCCCAGCGCGAGCGGTATTATTATTGAAACCGCGTATAGCTTTATTTTTTCCCAATTGATCTGAATTGCCATAACCACAACTCCGTAAATTTATTCTTGTTGTAGTTTATGCGTATTAGAGTTTTTTTATTCTTTATATATTAAAAGTCTGCAAAACTTTCCGTATCAGAGAAAGTTTTTGCGGACATATTATTTATAATATCAGCATTTCTTCTATTCCGCGCCCTTTAACGCTTCTACCATATCGATTTTTTTATTTTTTCTCGCTACCATAAAACCGACAAGCAGCGATACGCCGAAGGTCAGCAGGATCGATACACAATAGGTCAGCGCGCCAAGCATAAGCTTCATCTCATATTCTCCGGCGAGCGCGGCAACAAGCCATTGAAGCACTCCGACTCCTGCCGGAAGTCCGATTATTACTCCGAAAAACGTCAGCCA
>CAZERR010000074.1:0-9144 GCA_964514785.1 uncultured Ruminococcus sp.
AAGATGATGTTGCTCACAGGCTCAAAAAACGATAGCACGCTCAAATTCTACAGACAAGCAGGCTATAATTGCACGGATAAAACAGCTTTTATTCAATGGCTTTAGATTATGGGGGAGGAACAAAAATGATTTGGTTGCCGAGTACGCCTTAAAGGATATGTCTAAACCAATCGGCGTGAGCGAATACAAAATCACAAGCAATCTGCCCGAAGAATTGATAAATCAATTACCGTCGGTAGAAGATATTCAGAAGAGGATCAAACTATGAAAGACAAAGAAATAATTGAATTGTATAAGCAGTATCATAGCTGTTTTGAACAGTTAGCAAAAAAGTATAAAGGAAAATTTGAGTTGGAATTTGAAAAAGCGAATAGAACGGTTGTCAGAGAAGAGCTTAGTTCAGGTTCGGATATGACGCTCGGATATTATTGCCCAAGCCCTGTCGAGGATTTGCTTATCGGCAACGTTCACAGAGGTAAAATTCTGAAACGTGTAACCAAACGCTCCAAGCCTGATACAAAGTACGGCTTTTCCGAGGCCGGAACAATGGCTACGTTTATCACATTTCCTACAGATTATAATATTCTCGGTTTTGTGTTGTATGAGAATAACACGGTTACCTATGTGTGCTTTCAAAAAAGGGAAGAAGAAACAGAACCTGAATGGATTGCTCAAGCAGAGTATGACGAGCAAGGCAGAATATTACGATATACCTTAGGTTTGTTTATCGGCTTCCGCTGCAGTGAAATACAGCAGGAGATATACACATATTCTGATGAAGGAATTAAGGAAGTTATAATGTGGGAGCATATTTATTCCCTTTATCAAAACCATTATCTGCTTCATCACGACAAGGACGGATACTTAATCGGATTTGAAAACCTTGATAGCGAAGGATATATTTTTGAAATCACGCCGAGTAAAAGAAGAAAGGTTTAGGAAAAAAGAAGCGCTAAGCAGTCCTCCGTACACAACACACAAGCAACAAAACAACGCAAAAGCTCGGTAAACAAAGTGATATTGCGTGTAAAAAGTTTTCAAAGAAACTATTGACGTTTATTATAGTTACAAACCTCCCTGCTTTTTCAGGAGGTTTTATCTTTTTACTATTGAAATTTAAGGCGAAAGTGATATAATGGGTTTTGGTAATTTATGGGGTGATAAAAATGGATATTAATGCGATTGCGAGTTATTTCAACAAGGTCGAGCTGTTCAGGATATTACTGCCGCTCGGGTTGTTATTCTGTGTCGCAAAATTTCTCGGGCTTATTGCGAGAAAGCTCTCTATGCCGCAGGTAGTCGGCGAGATACTGGCGGGACTTTTGCTCGGCCCGTGTGTACTGAACATTATCGACATCAGCAATCCGCAGTATGGGCTGTCTATTCGTTCGATAGCCGAAATCGGCGTAATTATGCTGATGTTTTCGGCGGGGCTCGGAACGAATCTAAAGGAGCTTTTAAAGGTCGGTCCTAAGGCGGTTTTGATAGCGGTTGCTGGCGTCGGCGTGCCGATGGCGGCAGGTACGGGAGTGTACTATCTTTTCGGCTTGAATAACGGAAATCAGTTTCACGAGGCGCTGGCTGTCGGTACGATTCTGGCGGCGACCTCGGTCAGTATTACCGTTCAGGCGCTTAAGGAGCTCGGATATCTGCGCACCAAGGTAGGTAATACGATACTCAGCGCCGCGATTATTGACGATATTATCGGAATGGTGGTTCTGACGTTTGTGATAACTCTCTCGAACAACGGCGAAAAAGGCGACAACGAGGGTATCGGAGTTATCTGTCTTAAAACCGTTTTGTTCTTTGCTTTTGCAGCGGCAGCAGGCTTTTTTCTGTATAAGGGCTTTAAATGGCTCGAAAAGCGCCGCCCTCATACGCGCACAATTCCGATTTTCGCGCTGGCGTTCTGTTTCTTTTTGTCTTACGCTGCTGAGACCTATTTCGGAATAGCGGACATCACCGGCGCATATGCCGCGGGAATTGTTTTCTGTGAGCTAAAAAGCTCGTCATATATTGAGGAAAAAATCGACATATGTCTTTATATGTTTTTCGGTCCGGTGTTTTTCGCGAGCGTTGGATTGAAGTCTAATTTAGCCGGGATGTCGCTTTCGGTGCTCGGTTTTGCGGCTGTTATCACAATCGTCGCTATGCTGGCTAAGATCATAGGCTGCGGTCTTATGGCGAAGGCGTGCCGTTTCAGCAAGTCGGATTCGCTTAAAATCGGCGTGGGTATGATGACGCGCGGCGAGGTCGCGCTTATAGTCGCGGATAAGGGGATTTCTGCAGGGATTCTTAATAAGACGATCAATTTTGCCGTCGTTCCGCTTATTATATCGTCATCGCTTCTGACGCCTATTGTTCTAAAGGTTCTGTACTCAATATGGCCTGATAATAAGGTCAAGCGTATTACGGACAGGGAAACTCAGCAGAAGAACCTGAAATATGAGCAAATGTATAAGGATGACGATAAAGAGGATGTCGTAATCATTAAAACGAAAGTTAAGGAATAAAAATCGGCTGAAAAACAGCCTAAAAATCAAAAAGGCGCATAACCGAAAGTAATAACGGTTGTGTGCCTTTTGTTTTATAACGAATTTATGAAACCAATATTCTCCTTTATAAAAGCTCCTCATAAATATTCTCGAGGGCGTCATTCCAGCCGTCGATCGCAAAGCTGCCGCCGCCGTTAGTCGCCCTAAGCTTTGAGTCATTCATATCCTCGCCGTAGGCGAAAAGCTCGCCCGGGTAAATCTCGTAGCCGAAGTGTTGGCAAACGGCGCAAAAGTCCCTCATAGGCTCTGCGCTGTTTTTTGTTTCAAGTAACTCAGAGCGCAGTGCTTCGTTTGAGTCAGCGTCATTGAGAAGTTTTTTAAGTTCGAATTCTATCATTTCTTGTCCCAGCCTTTCTATATAAAGTGATGATAATTTGCGTGAAAGCCTTATATAAAGCGGTTTCTGTCGCTGTTCGCAGCCGTTATAGGCGATACGGGCAGGAAACACATACTTCGTTTGTAATTTTATCACAAAAATCAGCGTGGGTAAAGAGATAATTTATCTGCGTAAATTCGCGTTTTTTCTTGCTTTTAGAGTGCGAAAATAGTATACTATATGATGTGTTATTAGGGCTTTTGTCAGAATATAGCCCGAAAATCTTCGGAGGTATTGAAAATGAAAGTTTTATCACGAATTTTTTCCGTGTTGATTGTACTTGTTATCGCGGCGTCGGCGCTGTCGGTTGCAGTTTATGCGAAAAGTACGTCTTACGAGATTGAAGAACTCGGTATGACACTGTCTATACCGAATGATATGCCTGCGGTTACCCGCCACAGCAAAAAGAACGATCCGTATTTTTCGAAGTTCAATCTCGATTATAAGGATACTATGAACCGCTTTAAGGACGGTAATATCTATCTCCAGGGTATTAAGCAGGATAACGCGCTTACCCTGACCGTCACGATGACTAAGGATAAAAACAGTGAGAAGATCAATAATTACGCTTATCTTTCGAGCGCACAACTCAAGGGCGTTATGAATAAATACCTTAACGATAATGCCTACAAGTCCGGTTCGGTAGTTGCATGTAACGGTCTTAAATACATATTCCTTACTATGAGTACAAAGTCAGGAAAGAAAATCATCCAGGCTCAGCAGTATCTCACCATAGTGAACGGTATGAATATAAACCTTACTCTAGCGGCTCCCGCAGGTCAGAAGCTGACATCTGATGATAAGGAGCTCTTTACGACGGTTATCGAGAGCACCCGCATCCCCGAGAACAGCTTTTTTGTGCGCTATCAGTCATTTATCATTTACGGCGGAGTGACACTGCTCGGCGTTATAATAGTATTCGTTGTATTTATTTTACTGCTTAAGCACTTTAAAAATCCTAAGAGAAAGCACGCTAATATCGTACACGATTTAGCTCACAGGCGTCGGATTTCGGAAACTACGAAAATTCCGCGTAAAAAGACTGTTTTCAGCGTAACTAAGCCCACTATGAGCTTTTTGAAGAATTATAATCCGGCTCCCGAAATCGGCAGCGAAGCTCCCGAGCCCGAGGAGATACCCGATACGCCTGTCGAGGAAGCGCCGGTGATAGATGCTTCGGAGATTGAGGAGCAGCCTCCCGTAGTAAGCAAGAGCTCAGAGAAGTTTAAGGACGAGCCCTTAGCATCAAAGAAGCATACGAGAGAGGTTCCCGTAGCCGAGAAGATTGTGGCGAATAATGTGAAATCCGCGTCGGAGCCGGTCGAGGAAGAAATCCCGATCGCCGAACCGATGGAGTTTTCCGAAAAACCCGAAAAGCCCGAGCGTAAGCGTCCTTATGAAAGCAAGGTCGAGATAGTTGAACCCGACGACGAAAAGAGCTTTGGCGAGGCAGACGATTACTTCGAGGAGGTTCCCGCAAAGAAGGATATGTATTCCTATACCGACGTAAAAACGGCGGTTGATGAGTATACGGCGGCTAAAGAGGAGTCGCGTATGATTCGCGAGGAAAGCCTTGAAACCCGCGAAGCGGTTATAGGAGTATTTAAGACTATAGGCCGCGGAATTCTTACCGTGTTAAACAGTATATGGATGGTGATTTGCTATATTGCCATTCATCTTAAATACTTTACAATAAATGTTTACAGGGCAATTAAGAAAAGCCGCGCTCAGAAAAAGCGCAGAAAGATCGAGGAAGAACGCAAGAGAAAGGCTGCCGAACAGAGAAGACGTCAGCGCGAGGCTCAGCGTGCAAGGGCGCGCCAGAACGCTAACCGCGGAGAAAACGACCTCGTTAAGGTTCGCTCCTCCGAGGAGAGACGTCCTGTAAGAAGAAATGTTTACCCACAGCGCAGACGACCGGACGGTACTCAGCGAAGACGACCTGACGGCACTCAGCGCAGACGTCCCGACAGTTCTCAGCACAGACCGAGAAGGGGATAATTAAAGCAGGAATCAGCAGCCTGTCGTGCTTGCTATTTATTGACCGCAAGCCGCGGGCTCCGGAGGGAAAATATGGCGACAATGCTTATTAAAAACGCAAGGGTTATAGACCCTGCTCAGTATCATGATAAAAAAGCAGATATTCTTATCGAAGACGGTATGATTAAGGGTATAGGCTCTTTTGAAAGCGCCGATTTGGTAATCAACGCCGGCGGTATGATTGCCGCTCCTGGGCTTGTTGATATGCATGTTCATCTGCGCGACCCCGGCCAGACCTATAAGGAGGATATTATTTCCGGATGTAAGGCTGCCGCCGCAGGCGGAGTAACTTCCCTGCTTGCTATGCCGAATACGGTTCCGACGGTCGATAACGCCGAAACCGTGAAGTATATACTGGAAAAAGCCAAAAACGCCGACGCTAAGGTGTATGTCGCCGCGAGTATTACCAAGGGCTTAAAAAGCCTCGAGCCTACTGCTTTAGACGAGGTGAAAAATGCCGGCGCTGTTGCGCTTTCCGATGACGGTCGTCCGGTTGAGAATACAAAAATGCTCATCGAAGCTATGAAAAGGGCGCCCGGATTGGGGCTTAGAATAACAGCTCACTGCGAGAGCCTTCCGATTGCCGACGGCGGTATTATGAATGAGGGAGAGGTTTCGAGAAAGCTCGGGGTAAAAGGGATCCCCTGCGCTGCCGAGGATTGCGGAGCCCAGCGTGAAATAGCGTATGCCGACGCGCTTGACGTGCCTGTTCATATCTGCCATGTCAGCACAAAAAATTCAGTTAAAATGATTCGCGACGCTAAGGCGCGCGGAGTAAAGGTCACCTGCGAAACCGCTCCGCACTACTTTTCGCTTACCGAGCAGGAGCTTTTACGCCGTGACGCCGACTTCCGTATGAATCCTCCGCTTAGGCGCGAGGATGACCGCAGGGAGATCATAAAGGGGCTTGAGGACGGAACTATCGACGCTATAGCTACCGATCACGCTCCCCACGCTCCGGAAGAAAAGGCGGATTTTGAGAAAGCACCAAACGGCTCAATCGGTATGGAAACCTCGCTTTCCGCCGGAATAACAAACCTCGTTATGCCCGGTTATCTTACGATAAATGAGTTGATTAGGAAGATGAGCACAAATCCCGCGGAGATTTTAGGTATTAATGCCGGCTCGCTTATGGACGGCCGCCCGGCGGATATAGTGATTTTTGATATTAACGAGAATTATATCGTTGATGTTAACGAGCTTCACGGCAAGAGTAAAAACTGTCCGTTTAAAACCCGGGAGCTTTACGGCAAGGTCAAGTATACGATACTTGACGGAAGAATTGTTTATACGGATAAACAGTAAGTGTTTCCGTGTTTCTTTAGAAAATCAGGTAATTTTTAGGAGTGATATAAATGTCAAAAGGTAATTTGCTTTCAATTCGTGAGGACGTACGCGTGCTTGACGCGACTCTTCGCGACGGAGGGCTCTGCAACGATTTTTTCTTTTCGGACGAGTTTGTAAGAGACCTTTACAATAATAATATTGATGCGGGAGTCGATTATATGGAATTCGGCTACAAGGCTTCAAAAAAGATGTTTTCGCCCGAAAAATTCGGCAAGTGGAAATTCTGTGACGATGAGGATATCCGCGCAATCGTCGGCGATAATAAAAGCGAAATGAAGGTTGCCGTTATGGCAGACGTCGGCCGCTGCGATTATAAAAAGGATATCCATCCGCGTGAGGAAAGTCCCGTTGATATGATAAGAGTGGCTACATATATCGAAACAGTTCGCCACGCTACCGCGATGATCGAACATGCTCACAAGATGGGTTATGAGACTGCGATCAATATTATGGCAGTCTCAAAAAACCGAACTGAGGACATCAGAGCGGCGCTCGATATCTTCGGTCAGACTCCCGTTGACGTAATCTACCTCGTAGACAGCTACGGCTCATTCTATCCTGAGCAGATTCGTGATTTTACTCAGCTATATCTCGAGTATGCCGACAAATACGGCAAAAAGCTCGGAATTCATTCTCACAACAACCAGAGCCTCGCGTTCGCCAACACCATCGACGCGCTTAAAGAGGGAGTAAGCTTCCTCGACTGTACGGTTATGGGAATGGGACGAGGAGCCGGCAACTGCCGAAGCGAGCTTTTGCTGGGTTTCCTTAAGAACCCGAAATATATGGTGGAGCCGATTTTTGACCAGATTCAAAATCATATGGTTAAGCTTAAGGCCGACGGAGTCCGCTGGGGCTTTGATATCCCGTATATTCTTACGGGTCAGCGCAACAGCCATCCCAGAACCGCGATAGAATTTATTAAACAGGGCAGAACTGATTATAACAACCTGAGGCTTGAGCTTTTGGATATGGAGTAAGAACTATGAAGAGACTTATTGATAAAATCGTAGAAATGAATAATCCGACCGTTGCCGGGCTTGACCCGAAGCTCGAATATGTTCCCGGATTTATAAAGGAAGAATGTTATAAAAAGTACGGCAAAACCCTTGAGGGCGCCGCCGCGGCGCTTTATGAGTTTAATAAGGCGCTTATTGATGAGCTTTACGACATAGTGCCAGCGGTTAAGCCTCAGGCTGCTTACTACGAGATGTACGGCTGGCAGGGAGTTAAGGCGCTTGCCGATACGATAGCTTACGCCAAGAGCAAGGGAATGTACGTTATTACCGACGGTAAGAGAAATGATATCGGAACTACCATGCAGGCTTATGCTGCCGCTCATCTCGGATCAACCGATATTGACGGCGAGGAGGTTGAGGTCTTCTCCGCCGACGCGCTTACGGTCAACGGGTACTTAGGCTCCGACGGGATTGATCCGCTGCTCACGGTTTGCAAGGAAAAGGACAAGAGCATATTTGTGCTTGTTAAAACCTCCAACCCGAGCTCGGGCGAGCTTCAGGATAAGGAGATCAACGGAAAAACCGTTTATGAGAATATGGGCGAGATGTGTGAAAGCTGGGGAGAAGCATTAAGATGTGAATACGGTTACAGCGCAGTCGGCGCGGTAGTCGGCGCTACCTATCCCGAAATGCTTAAGGAATTAAGAGAGAAGCTTCCGCATACATTTTTCTTAGTTCCCGGTTACGGCGCTCAGGGCGGCGGAGCCGAGGATGTTAAATACGCCTTCGATAAAAACGGAGTCGGCGCGGTTATTAATTCTAGCCGTGGTATAATGTGCGCCTGGAAAAAGGCTAAGGGTGCGACTGAAAAAGACTTTGCTAAAGAAGCGAGAAACGAAGCAATAAGAATGCGCGACGAGCTTAGAAAAGTGATAAGCTAAGCAGGAAGCGTCAGTATTCTGACGAGGACATATAAATTTATCGTTAAATCATTGACAATGTTTATTAAAAAGAGTATAATTTATAACGTGTAATTTTATCAATACGCAAGGTAATATATTATATTTTTAAAAAGGAGTAATTAAAATGGCAAGAGTGTATAACTTTTCGGCAGGTCCGGCAGTTCTTCCGGAGTCTGTTCTCAAAGAAGCCGCAGACGAAATGCTCGATTATAAGGGCAGCGGAATGTCCGTAATGGAAATGAGCCATCGTTCAAAATGGTTCGATGATATTATCAAGGAAGCCGAGAAAGATCTTCGCGAGCTTATGAATATCCCCGATAATTATAAGGTGCTCTTTTTACAGGGCGGCGCGAGCTTACAGTTCGCTGCTATCCCGATGAACCTGATGAAGAACAGAGTTGCCGACTATATCGTTACAGGTCAGTGGGCTAAGAAGGCATTCGCCGAGGCTAAGATTTACGGTCAGGCTAATAAGATAGCTACATCCGAGGATAAAACCTTCTCTTATATCCCCGATTGTTCCGATCTCCCGATAAGCGAGGACGCCGATTACGTTTATATCTGTGAGAATAATACGATCTACGGAACTAAGTTCCACGAGCTCCCGAATACTAAGGGTAAGCCGCTCGTTTCCGACGTAAGCTCCTGCTTCCTTTCGGAGCCTGTTGATGTTGAAAAGTACGGCGTGATTTATGCAGGCGTTCAGAAGAATGCAGGTCCTGCCGGCTTACAGGTTGTTATTATTCGCGAGGATTTAATTTCCGACGACGTTCTTCCCGGAACTCCCACAATGATGAAGTATAAGACTCAGGCTGATGCTGATTCTCTTTATAATACGCCTCCCTGCTATGATATCTATATCTGCGGTAAAATCTTTAAGTGGATTAAGGATATGGGCGGCCTCG
>CAZERR010000075.1:0-9120 GCA_964514785.1 uncultured Ruminococcus sp.
TTTAAGGAACCGAGCTGACCTTCGAGCAGGATATTCTTGCCCTCGGAGATTGCTTTTCTGATAAACTGGAACGAATCTCCTACATACGGAGCGAGAAGCTCCTTGTATTCCATAAGCTTGCTGAAAATCTCGTCAACGGAGATTTCATCCTTATTATAAAGTCCCTTTAACGTAGCGTTTTTCAGCTCAACCGCATGAGCGATCTTTTCCTTTAAGCTGTCCACATCATCGTAAAGCTCATTGATCTGGAAGCCTATCTTGCTGTATTTATCGGAGTAAAAAGGCGCTATACCGCTTTTTGTGGAGCCAAAGGAATTCTTTCCGAGACGCTCCTCCTCATAGCAGTCGAAAGCAATATGATACGGCATAACAATCTGGGCTCTGTCGGAGATAAGCACCTGAGGCTTCGGGACTCCCCTGTCCTCAAGCTCCTTCATTTCCTTAACAAAGTTTTCAACGCTGAACGCAACGCCGTTGCCGATCACGTTAACGATATTCTGATGAAAAACTCCCGAGGGAAGCTGATGAAGCGCAAATTTACCGTAATTATTGATTATAGTATGTCCTGCGTTCGCTCCGCCCTGAAAGCGTATTACGACGTCGCTGTCATTAGCGAGAACGTCGGTTATTTTTCCTTTTCCTTCATCGCCCCAGTTGGCGCCTACAATTGCCTTAACCATTTTTTATTTGTCCGCGTCAGGCGCGGACGTTCCTTTCTGAAAATTCTTATCCCCCGTACGTTCGGAGGTCTGTCAAGTTTTTATACTTGGGATATGTTCATCTACAGATTCTAAGCTATTACCTGTTTACTAAACATTGATTTCCGGCTTTTCGTCCTCTAAATCGCTGTACTTCTCAAGCACGGGTTTAACCTCGTCGTTTAAGAAATCCTCGGTCTGCTCTTTAGCTCTGCCGGTATATTTTTCGGGCTGAAGGATCTTCTCCAAATCCCCGAGCGTTACGCCGAACGCTTCATCGTTTGCGATTCTCTCGAGAAGGTCGTTTTCTCCGCCTTCCTCCTTTATTACCTTAGACGCTGCCATCGAGTGCTGACGGATCTTTTCGTGGAGCACCTGACGGTCGGCGCCGCGGTATTTAACGGCGTCCATCATTATATTTTCGGTCGCCATAAACGGAAGCTCTTTTCTTAAACGGCTTTCGATAACCTTAGGATAAACTACAAGACCGTCGGCGACATTAGCGTAAAGATTGAGGATTCCGTCGATCGCGAGGAATGCCTCTGGAACGCTTAAGCGCTTATTTGCGCTGTCGTCGAGAGTACGCTCAAACCACTGAGTGGCTGATGTGAAATAACCGTTGAGCACATCAACCATTACATATCTCGAGAGCGAGCCGATCCTCTCGCTTCTCATCGGATTTCTCTTATACGCCATAGCGGACGAGCCGATCTGATTCTTCTCAAACGGCTCCTCAACCTCTTTTAGGTGCTGGAGAAGTCTTATATCGTTCGAGAACTTTGACGCCGACTGAGCGATTCCTGCAAGTACGTTTAAAAACTGGGAATCGACCTTACGGGAATATGTCTGTCCGGATACGGCGAAACAGCCCTTATACCCCATCTTCTCTGCGATCTTCTTATCAAGCGCCTTACATTTCTCGTGGTCGCCCTCAAACAGCTCCAAAAAGCTCGCCTGAGTACCTGTGGTGCCCTTTGAGCCTAAAAGCTTAGCCTTAGAAAGCTGATACTCAACATCCTCTAAATCCAAAAGCAGATCCTGGATCCAAAGCGTAGCTCTTTTTCCTACGGTAGTAGGCTGAGCAGGCTGGAAATGAGTAAAGCCCAAGGTAGGAAGCGCCTTATACTCGTCGGCGAATTTTGAAAGATTTCTTATAACCGTAACGAGCTTATTTCTTACGACCTTAAGCGCTTCTGTCATAATTATGATGTCGGTATTATCGCCGACATAACAGGATGTAGCGCCGAGGTGGATAATGCCCTTAGCATTGGGACACTGCTGACCGTAAGCGTAAACATGGCTCATAACATCGTGGCGCACAAGCTTCTCCCGCTCAATAGCAACCTCGTAGTTAATATCGTCCTTATGCTCCTTAAGCTCGTCGATCTGAGCCTGAGTCACGGGGAGACCGAGCTCCATTTCAGCCTCGGCAAGCGCTATCCACAGTCTTCTCCAAGTCCTGAATTTCATATCGGGAGAGAAAATATATTTCATCTCTTTGCCCGAATAACGTGATGATAACGGGCTTTCGTATACGTTTTTACTCATCGTTTTCCTCCTTTGAGGCACAATTGTCTTTATTATTAAAATTCATACCGCCGCGCTCCTTGCCTTTTAATGACATCTTAGTGGTAGCGGCGGGATATTTTCCGCTGAAACAGGCGTCGCAGTATTTTCCGTTGCACTTATACCCGAGCATTTCGTCGAGCGAATCGGCAGGAAGATACGCAAGCGAATCCGCCTTACTGAGCTTACAGATCTCGTCGACAGTATGATTGACGGCGATAAGCTCTCCTCTTGAGGGAATATCGGTTCCGTAATAGCACGGCCATAAAAACGGCGGCGAGCTTATACGCATATGAACCTCTTTAGCTCCGGCTTCGCGGAGCATATTTGTAATTCGGTCAATCGTAGTACCTCGTACGATACTGTCGTCGATAACTACTACCCTTTTACCGTTGATCATATCCGTTATGGGGTTGAGCTTTATCTTTACAGACTTCATACGCTCGCTCTGAGAAGGCTTAATAAAGGTACGACCGATATAGCCGTTCTTAACTATTCCCTTTTCATAGGGGATCCCGCTCTCCTCCGAGTAGCCGATAGCCGCGTCGATTCCAGATTCGGGCACTCCGATTACAAGATCGGCGTCAACGGGGCTTTCTCTCGCGAGGATCCTTCCCGCCTGCTTACGGGCTTCGTAAACGCTCAGTCCGTCGATAAAGCTGTCGGTACGGGCAAAGTAGATATATTCAAAAACGCAGAGACTCTTTCTGCACTTATTTTCAGGCTTTATACTCCTGATACCGCGTTTATCCACAACGACGATTTCACCCGGCTCAACGTCCCTTACGAACTTAGCTCCGCAGGCGTCGAGCGCGGCGGACTCGCTTGCAAACAACACGGAATTGTTGTAGCGTCCGATACAAAGCGGTCTGAAGCCGTGAGGATCGCGCGCGGCGATAAGCTTAGTCGGGCTCATAACAAGCAGCGAATACGCTCCCTCTAGCTTTTTAACCGCCTCGACAACCGCAGTTTCGGCTGAGCTCGAGTTAAGGCGTTCCCTCGCTATCATATAACAGATGACCTCGGAGTCGATCGTCGTCTGGAAAATAGCGCCGCCGCGCTCAAGCTTTTTTCGGATCTCAACGGCGTTCGTAAGATTTCCGTTATGAGCTACGGCTAAGGTACCCTTAATATAACGCATAACAAGCGGCTGTGCGTTTTCCGGCACAGAACCGCCTGCTGTTGAATAACGGACATGGGAAACCGCCATATGTCCGGTTAATGAGTCTAATACAGAATTGTTGAAAACCTCGGTAACGAGTCCCATATCCTTATGGTAGTTCATTACACCCGAGTCGGAAACGGCTATGCCGCAGCTCTCCTGACCGCGGTGCTGGAGGGCTAAAAGCCCGTTGTAGCACGCGTAGGCAGGATTGATTGAGCCGTCGCTGTATATACCGAAAACTCCGCATTCCTCGTGGAGTCCTTCTTTTGGAAGATTATCGAAACTAAAATTCAAGGGTTCACGCTCCGTAAATAATAGTGGTTACTTAATTTCCTGCGAACAGCTTAAGCCGTTCGCTCTCTCTTTTATCAGCTGAGGCCTACGCGCTTCATCATCTCGGCGTAAGCGTCCTCTACACCGCCCATATCACGGCGGAAGCGGTCTTTATCGAGCTTCTCGTGAGTATCAACATCCCAGAAACGGCAGGTATCGGGAGAGATTTCGTCAGCGAGGAGTATTTCTCCCTTATAGCGTCCGAACTCAATCTTAAAGTCGATAAGCTCAACATTTACGCTCTTAAAGAACTCAACCATTACCTCGTTTACCTTATATGCGTATTCGGAGATTTTAGAAAGCTCGTCCTCAGAAGCCGCGCCGATAGCGAGAATCTGGCTGTTATTGATCATCGGGTCGCCGAGATCGTCGTCCTTAAGGCAGAACTCCAAAGTCGGGTTCTTAAGCTCATATCCCTCGGGAACACCGAAGCGCTTCGAGAAGGAGCCGGCAGCCTTATTGCGGATAATAACCTCGAGAGGAACGATCTCCACCTTTTTCATCAGAGTATCCCTGTCGTTTAACTCCTCAACATAACAGGTAGGAACGCCCTTAGCCTCTAAAAGCTTGAACATAAAATTGCTCATACGGTTGTTTACTACGCCCTTACCGACGATAGTACCCTTTTTCTCACCGTTAAAGGCTGTAGCGTCGTCCTTATAGGAAACGATACAATAATCGGCGTCATCGGTAGCAAATACCTTTTTTGCCTTACCCTCGTACATCTGCTCTTTCTTTTCCATAATTAACCTCCGTTAAAACACAGTAGAATTATAAATATTTTTACAGGTACAATTATATAATAAATCAACCTAAATTTTGGTACGCTAAAAGAATTAAAATCACTTTTGGACGTTTACTTAAAAATCGGAAAAGAGTTATGGAATTATTGGTTAAATTGATAGATGTAAGGTTAGTGATAAGCGGTAAGAGCGAAGAACAGGGAGCGGACTGAGAAGTGAGAACTGTAAACTATTCCCAGAACTGAAAAAAGCTTCCCGAAGGAAGCCTTTTTCTTAAACAATAATTATTTTGTCATTGAAGCAACTTCTGCTGCGAAGTCGTCCTGGCGCTTCTCAAGTCCCTCGCCCTTCTCAAAGCGAACGAACTCTTTAATTGTGATAGTTGCGCCTAAAGCCTTAGCTACGGAATCAACATACTGCTTAACAGTCTGCTTGCTGTCCTTAACGAACTCCTGGTCAACAAGGCAGTTCTCTTTATAGAACTTGTTGATTTTACCCATAACGATCTTGTCGGCGATCGCGGCAGGCTTACCTGAGTTGATAACCTCAGCCTTCATAATTTCCTTCTCGTGCTCAACAACCTCAGCAGGAACTGCGTCACGGTCAAGATACTGAGTGCCTAAAGCGGCGATCTGCATAGCTACGTCCTTACCGCATACAACGAACTCGTCCTTATCGGCAGCGTCTGTATCGAAGTTTACGAGTACGCCGATCTTACCGCCTGCGTGTACATAAGATACGCACGCGCCCTCAAAGCGTACGAAACGGCGAATCTTGATATTCTCGCCGATAACCTGAATCTTCTCACGGAGAAGCTCGTCAACTGTCATATCTGTGCCCTCAGCCTTTAAGCTCATAAGAGCCTCAACGTCCGCGGGAGCGTTAACTAAAATAGTCTTGGCTACTGTCTCAACAAAAGCCATAAAGTCGGCGTTCTTCGCAACGAAGTCTGTTTCGGCGTTAACCTCAACAACTACGCCAGTCTTGTTATCATCGGAGGTAGTAGCGAAAGCCACACCCTCAGCGGCAATACGGGAAGCCTTCTTGGCAACCTTGGCAAGTCCCTGCTCGCGGAGAATGTCTACCGCCTTATCCATATCACCGTCAGCCTCTACGAGAGCCTTTTTGCAGTCCATCATACCGCAACCGGTCTTTTCTCTTAACGCCTTAACGTCCTGAGCTGTAAAACTCATTTATATCATCCTTTCGATAAAGTTATTATTAAATTATTCAGCCTCTGCTTCTGCCTCTTCGGGCTCCTCGTTGAGAGCAGCAGCGCCCATCTGACCCTCGCGGCCTTCGATAATAGCGTCTGCCATAGCGCCTGCGATCAACTTAACCGCACGGATAGCGTCGTCATTACCCGGGATAACGAAATCGATCTCGTCGGGATCGCAGTTTGTATCTACGATAGCTACTACGGGGATACCGAGCTTCTTAGCCTCGGCAACAGCGATCTTCTCTTTTCTCGGGTCTACGATAAACATAGCGCCGGGCATCTCGGGCATATCCTTGATACCGCCCATAAATTTCTCAAGTCTGTCGATTTCGAGGTTGAGCTTGATTACTTCCTTCTTCGGGAGTAAATCGAATGTGCCGTCCTCCTGCATTGTGCGAAGCTGCTTTAAGCGGGCAATTCTTCTGCGGATAGTTGAGAAGTTGGTAAGCATACCGCCGAGCCATCTTGCGTTAACATAATAAGCTCCTGCGCGCTCTGCTTCTTCCTTAATGGAATCCTGAGCCTGCTTTTTTGTACCTACGAAAAGAACGCACTTGCCTTCCATAGATACTTCCTTGATGAAGTTATAAGCCTCGTCGAGCTTCTTAACGGTCTTCTGTAAGTCGATAATATAGATACCGTTACGCTCGGTGAAGATATACTCCGCCATTTTAGGGTTCCAACGTCTTGTCTGGTGACCGAAATGTACACCTGCTTCAAGAAGCTGTTTCATTGATACTGCTGACATTTTTATTCCTCCTTAGGTTAAACCTCCGCTGAGCCTTGATTTTATCGGCTTTTTTACGGATCGTATCATATCCGATAACCGAGCCGACAGACTCAACGTGCGAAATGCCTATATATTATACCACAAATCAGAAAAAAATCAAGGATTTTTTGCAGTTAATAAATATTAATTGTAAATAACTAAAAGGCGGTCATAAACCGCCTTTTGATCAATTCCATTTATCAAAGAATTTTTCGCTTCCGCACGAAGCAATATAGTGCTGAGTTTCGTGCCAGCTGCTGTAAATCATATCGGAAGCATAAAAGTAAAGAAGTCTGTGCTGTACGGCATAGCCGTCCTCATCAAAGATATAGGAAACAGCCTTCTTTACGGTTGAAGAAGCCTCGCCGAGAGTGCTGCCCTCATACTGGTAATCGGAAATAATACGGTCGATCGATGTAGTATTCTCAAGAGCCATAGTATCTCTTATAGTCTGAGCAACGAGAGCGGCGCCGTTGTAGCCGAGTCCGCCTGCCTCACCCATAACAAGTCTTTCGAGCTTCGCTCTGTCATAGGACGAAAGGCTGAGGTGAGAAGGCTTATAGGATGAATCAACATTTGTTGAAGCAACCAACGCCTTTGTCTTAGCCGCCTGAGGCTCGGTTTTCGCCTGAGTTTCAGCCTGAGTTTCAGCCTCTGTAGCCTTAGTTGCGGGCTGAGTTGACTTTATTGTTTCGTCAGTCTTATCGGACTTAGCGATAACCTCAGAGAAAACATTGCTTCCGCCTATTGCGAAAACATTATTCTTAACATTGGTAACCGCCTCAACATTCTGGATGAGAGTAACGCCCGGGATGATTACCGCGGCGACTACTACAAAAGCCGTTAAAATCAAAGAGCTGAGCTTTGATATCTTCTTAGCCTTACCTGCTGGTCTTCTTTCAGCTCGGGCAGAACGTGTACCTGTTCTGACTGCCGTACGCTGATTTCTGTAATTTGAATGTCTGTAATTTGAACTTCTCAAAACTATTCCTCCTATCGAGTACGTTCTAAAAAAACACTTCTAAATCACTTATGTATTCTTTAGTCGTAATAATTTTTCGGTTCACACAACTTCATTTCGTCGATATTTAAACACAAATTTTTTAAAAATGCAAATCCCTAACCTGCTAAATCCGGTTACAATGATTACAGTTTGTAAAACTCTTGTAATAGTATTTCTTAAAAGTGAAAATACCCTTGTTAATACTAGACAAAAACAGTTAGGGTTAGGGAAAAGTTTTTTGTAACGGGGAGAAAGTGAGTTTTTTTAAAAAAACTTTAAAAAACGGCGTTTTTTCGGGCTTTTAGGACGATTTCCGGAGCAAAAATCAACCAGTATAATATCCTCTCCAATCAGCTTAATATTCTCCCAAGGAATTATAAAATCGTCTTTTCTGCCTAATAATCCGAACAGCTTGAGCCTTCCGTATATAATAAGCGCCCTTACCGTCGCGGTACGGGTATCTACCTCAAGGTCGTCTACGCACCCTATAAGACATCCGTTATCACAATTAACGACCTCTTTATTTCTGAGCTCGCACAGCCTGCAATTCATAAGATCACCACTTTTAGTCCTCAGTATACAGTTATCGGTTAGATTAGTGCTTCCTTCTTATTTATATTGACTTTTCATACCTAATTTATTATAATTATAATATGTTAAAACACCCGTTCAGGAGGTTGATTATGAGTAAATACGGCGACTATGTTCTTATGACAGATTCCACCTGCGACTTATCATCTGATTTCGCGGATAAATATGATTTAGAGGTTATGCCGATGGCATTTCTTATGCAGGATAAGGTTTATAACCACTATCTTGATTGCAGAGAAATGACGCTTGAGATTTTTTACAACAACCTAAAAAAAGGTATAATGTCTCAGACTACCCAGATAAGCTATAACTCATACCTCGGATTTTTTGAGAGATTCTTAAAGGACGGAAAAGACATTCTTTACGTCTGCTTTACCTCGGGACTCAGCGGCACCTACAACACAAGCCGTATCGCAGCAAGGGATTTGAGCGATAAATATCCCGACAGAAAGATTACTATAATCGACTCGAAATGCGCCTCAGTCGGCGAAGGTCTTCTGATGTATTACACAGCGCTTAAACACAAGGATGACAAACCCGATATGGACGAGCTCACTCAATACGTTGAGAATCTCAAAATGAACGTTTGCCACTGGTTCGTTGTAGACGATATAGAGCACCTTAAGCGCGGAGGACGTATCTCCGCGGTAACCGCAACCTTTGCAAAGGCGCTTCAGATCAAACCGATGCTCAGCCTTGACGACGACGGTAAGCTCGTCAACGTCGGAAAGGTTCGCGGCGCTAATAATGTATATGACGCTTTAATTAAAAAAATGCAAAGAGACGGCTTTGAATATAAAAATCAAACAGTCATCGTAGGTCACGCCGATTATATCGACGGAGCCAAGGAACTCAGAAAGCGGGTTAAGCCGCTGGTTAAGGACGTAATCATTCTTGATATCGGTCCTGTTATCGGAACTCACGTCGGCTCGGGTATGCTTGCCCTTGCATTCACGGGAGAAAGAAATATAAATATGTAAAAGGAGCCGAAAGGCTCCTTTTTTCAGCTCTGTATAAATTTATCAGTCAATTT
>CAZERR010000076.1:0-8992 GCA_964514785.1 uncultured Ruminococcus sp.
TAAGGTTTCCGAAAAGGTTATGAGCATGGCGACCGAGGCGGAGGTTCTCGACTATTTAAAGGGCATAGTTTAAGCTTACAAGGTGATTTAGGAGTAATCAGATATATAGGGACTTGATCAAAACCGATCAAGTCCCTATCGTTTTGTTTTTATTTTTTTCTTATATCCTTTCAAGCTCAAACCAGAAGGTCGAGCCGCTGCCTTCCTTGCTCTTAACTCCGTATTTTGCGCCGTGGAGCACAAGGATATTTTTAACTATCGACAATCCAAGTCCGGTACCGATAACTCCCCGCTTATGATCCTTATCAACCTTATAATATCTGTCCCAGATATACTCGAGTTTATCCTCGGGGATACCCTCGCCGTGGTCGGTAACTTCTATACGGACGCGCTTATCGTTTACCTTCTGAGTAACTATTACTGTCTTATCCTCGCCGCAATGATTAATAGCGTTATTGATAAAGTTGTAAACAACCTGACCTAGCTTGATTCTGTCGGCGTAAACGTAAGCGTTCTTATCATACTTAAAGCTGATATTATAACCCTCCTGCTCGCGAAGCTTTGTATAGCGCAGGAAAATATCGTTTATTTCATCGGTAAGGCTGAACTGTTCCTTATCGAGCTCGATCGCTCCGGACTGAAGCTTAGACAGATCGAGCATATCGTTAACCAGCGAAGTCAGACGGTTTGCTTCGTCAATAATTACCTGAACGTTCTCGGGAGTATTCTCTCCGGGCAAATCGCGCATTACCTCGCCGTAGCCGGTTATCATAGTCAGCGGAGTTCTTAAATCATGGGAGATATTCGCGATAAGCTCCTGACGCAGAGCGTCGGCTTTCTGCAGCTCCCTGCGTGTTATGTTCAGCGTATCGCTGAGCTCGTTCACCTCGAGATATCCGCGGCTGTTAAACTCAACATCGTAGTTGCGGTGAGCCAGCTCCTTGATGGTGGTATTGATCTCAACGAGCGGACGCGAAAGTCTTTTTGATACGATAAAAGCGAGGATGATAGCAAACACTATAAAGATAATGCTTACGAAAATAAGCTGAACTCTGATAGTGTTGATTACCGAGTCAACCGGCGTGATCATCGCTGTTACCAGTACAAAGCATTCTTCGCTGTCGCTCAGTTTTACTATTTCGGCGTAAATCAGATTCTGAACGCGGCTTCGGCGTTCCCTTACTCTGAAATCACCATCATCATCGAAATCTCTGACTGCTTCGTCGGCGGTCGAGCCGCTCTCCTCAGCTTCAAAAAACAGGCTCTCCTCCTTAACGGAAGATGTCGAGATGTATTTTCCGCCGGCTTCCTCGGCAAGCCGGTAATACGAATATACGTTGTGCATATTTATATCGCGCAAACCGGAAGGGTTATTAAACTCGCTTCCGTATTCCTTAGTCATGATCTCGTCGGAGGAATTATAAACATAAACGCTCATCTCAAGCTCGCGCGAAAGACTGTTAATAACCGTCGCGGCGTTTTCGCCCTTTTTTATCGTCGAGGTGATCCGCGAAGCGTAGGTTTTAACCTGAGCCTGTCTGATTAATGTATAGCAGGTTTCAAGAAAAGCACTTTGAAACACCCACAAAAACACCAGCATAGCCGCGGAAAACGCTATAAAATATATACTCAGCTTATACCTCAGCGGAAGGCGTCGCCAACGGGAAATCCTCTTAGTTTGTTTCAAAACGGTACCCAACCCCTCGAAGCGTAACAATACATTTACTATACTCGCCGAGCGATTTTCTCAGCAGCTTGATATGAGTATCAAGGGTTCTCTCGTCACCGAAGAAATCATATCCCCACACCTCAGATATAAGCTTCTCTCTTGTAAGAGCAAGTCCCTTATTTTTTACCATATAGAAAAACAGTTCGTATTCCTTCGGCGTCATCTCGGCGCGCTTTCCGTCTATCGTAACGATACGGGCGGAAAAGTCTACCGTAAGTCCCTTGTAGGTAAATACATCCTTTTCCGTTTCATCACGCTCGCCCGAGGTGCGCTTGATTACGGCGTTGACCCTCATCATAAGCTCCTTAGGAGAGAAAGGCTTAACAACGTAGTCATCGGACCCGAGCTCAAAACCGTGGATCTTATCATATTCCTCTCCGCGTGCCGAAAGCATAATAACGGGTGTTTTTGAAAACTTTCTTATTTCACGGCATGCCGAAAAACCGTCAAGCTCCGGCATCATTACATCCATAATAATAAGATCGTAATTGTTTTTTCGGCAAATATCTATAGCCTGCATACCGTCTACCGCTTCCTCAACGGTATGCCCCTCAAACTCCGCGTACTTCCTTATAAGCTCGCGAATTCTGAATTCATCGTCAACAACCAGTAATTTACTCATTTTGTACCTCCGTTTTAAAAAGCGTGTACGTTATCGAACACAGTTTATACACCTTTCTTTATATCTTGAATTGTAAGTTATAATTGTGAAAACTGTATGTTGAAAAATAAAACACTCTATGATAAATATAACATATTGCAGCGCTTTTTAAAAGAACTAATTGAATAAAAACAAAAAATGATTTATAATAGTGTAGAAATTTTTTATAAGGTGATTAATATGAAGCCAAGAATCATTAAATCGGAAGAAATAACCGAAATCGTAAAAAAACTGTTTATGGACTGCAATTACTTTATCGGCGCAGATATTATGGACGCTCTGAAAAAAGCGCGCGATAACGAGGAAAATGAAACCGCTAAGAGCGTTTTATCTCAGATAATTGAGAATGACGAAATCGCCGCAGCAGAAGAAATCCCGATGTGTCAGGATACCGGAATGGCAGTACTGTTCGTTGAATACGGCGACAAGGTCAGCGTAGACGGCAACTTTGAAGAAGCCGTTCAGGAAGGCGTGCGCCGCGCTTACACAGACGGCTATTTAAGAAAAAGCGTCGTAAGCGATCCTGTTTTTGACCGAATCAATACCAAGGACAACACCCCTGCAATCATTCATACAAAAATCGTCCCCGGTGATAAAATTAAGATTACTGCCGGCGGAAAGGGCTTCGGCAGCGAGAATATGTCCGCGATAAAAATGCTCACTCCGTCCTACGGAGTTGAGGGTGTTAAAGAATTTGTACTAAATACAGTAAAAGCCGCAGGACCAAACCCCTGTCCCCCGATAGTTGTCGGAGTAGGAATCGGCGGAACCTTTGAGAGAGCCGCCCAGCTCGCAAAAAAAGCCACCTTCCGAAGCATAGATACCGATAATCCCGATAAGCGCTACGCTGATTTGGAGCGCGAGCTTCTTGAAGAAATAAATAAAATGGGCTTCGGCCCGGCAGGCTTAGGCGGAAAGACCTGCGCTCTCGGTGTAAATATTGAGACCGCACCTACGCATATAGCCGGAATGCCAGTAGCGGTAAACATCTGCTGTCACGCCGCGCGGCATAAGAGCGCGGTAATTTAAGGAGGTTCAGCTATGAAAAGAATAACTCTTCCTTTAACGGATGAACAGATAAGCACCCTTAAAGCCGGCGACAGCGTACTGCTTACGGGTACGCTGATAACCGGCAGAGACGCCGCTCATAAAAGACTTTTTGAGCTTGCCGAAAAAGGCGAGCCGTTTCCGGTAGATGTTAAGGGCGAAACCATTTACTATGTCGGTCCGGCTCCCGCTAAGCCCGGATATGCCGTCGGCCCCGCGGGTCCGACCTCAAGCTACAGAATGGACAAATACGCTCCCGTTCTCCTCGATATGGGACTAAAGGGTATGGTTGGAAAAGGTATAAGAAACGACGAGGTGATTGACGCTATCATCCGCAACCACGCCGTTTATTTCGTCACTATCGGCGGTGCCGCAGCTCTGATCGCAAAAAGCATAAAAAAAACCGAGCCTATCTGTTACGAGGACTTAGGCACGGAATCAATAAGAAGGTATTATGTTGAGGACTTCCCCTGCGTAGTAGCGATAGACTGCAAGGGTAATAATGTATATAAAAGGTAAATTTCCTTATGAAAACGGCGCGGCACATTTTGTGCCGCGCCGAAAATTTTTCTATCAGCCGAGCAGAGCCCAGTTAACCGCGCAGTTATTAAAGAAATCGCCCTCGCCGTTTTTATAGTCGGCGTAGATCACATTATTTCCCTTTTTGATATAGAACTTAACGGCTACAGCTTTGTCCCCGATTTTATTGACCGCATAGGTTACATACTTATACGAAGTATCGGTGCTGTATTTTCCATAATCTCCGCTTACGGTATTATTCGTATTCTTACAATTGAATATATTCTTAGAGGGAGCATTATCAAGTGTAACCGTGTTCGCCGCAGTGCGCGCGCCGTCAACAGTTGAATTCGCTATAGCAATAAAACCGTACTCGTCAGCGTCCTGAGCGATTTTATTTTTTAATACCGCGATAAATCTAACGCTCTTCTCGTTTAAATCCGCGCGTTTTTTCTGTACGCCTAAAATCTGAGCGCTCTTAAAGTCCTCATTAAAACCGAAATCAACCGTATCCGCCGCGTCGCGCGAGAAATACGAATCACAGTTAACGATGTCACCCGATCCGGTAACATAAACCTTCTCATTATTCGTAGAGGAAGCAGGCTGATCAATATCGATACTGCCGCCTCTTATTACATTGTCGTTCGCGACCTCGGCGAAAGTATACTTTGTATTATCGGTTCCCTGAGTCTGGCTCTGAGAATAAAACTCATTCATCGTTGCACAAATACCGGAGATATCATAACTGGCAGGGTTAGTCACAAGGAATTTTACGGTAACAACCGCCGCGCCATTAGAAAAATCATAAGGATTTTCGTAATCGGTGGCGTTGAATTTTATTGTTCCGTTATTATCTGAAGAATAACCGGGCTTACCCTTGCTGAAAACAGTTATGTCATCAACGTATTTTTCGTTAACCTCATCGTAAACCTGAGCTATGCTGAACATACTCTTAGGATACGCAACCTCTCCGTCGAACGCCGCTATCGGTGTATCACATTTCGCGATGTACTTATAAGTGACATAAACAGGAGTGTCCGCAGACGCTGAAACCGCCGTAACGCACACCGCGGTTACCGCCAGAATTACAACAAGAAACAGAGAAATTATTTTCTTAAAACGTAACTTCATTAGAATCCCTCCCGGGTTGTAGTTATACATCTTCATTATACTATAAGAATTACATAATTTCAATATAAAAAACGCTTATTTATTTCCTTTTTTATTCAAAAAGTTCAGGATGCATACGACTATAATGGAAAATATACTGCTGAGCGATTCCTGCGTAGCTGCCGAAATCATTTTCCGTCATATCGGGAAACAGCTTTTCAAGCGCTCTCCTCATCCAAACGTCAACCGGAAACGCCTCGATCCGGTGAAGTCCGAACAGCAGAGTGCAATCGGCAACTTTTGTTCCGACTCCTTTGATTTTCATAAGCTCGGCTCTCGCTTCACCGTATTCAATAACACGGCATTTTTCGAGATCCACCTCGCCGAATGCGACCTTTACGGCGGCATCGATTATGTACTTGTTTCTGAAACCCGCGCGAATAGGCGCCAGATCCTCCGCCTCAAGCGACGCGAGCTTTTCGGCGCCCGGGAACGTATAGTAATCGTCAATCTTCTCGCCAAAGCTCTCGCAAAGCCTCCCGACGATCCCCTTGATACGTTTTATGTTGTTGTTCTGAGATATGATAAAGGTGCAAAGCGCCTCCCACGGCTCCTGCCGTAAAATCCTAATCCCCGGAGCATAGGCACACGCTTCTTTAAGCACGGGATGAATCGCGCTTACCTCAGCGCGGATTTTTCCGTAATCGAGATCCAAGTCGAGATAGTTCCTCCATATACCTTCAAAATCCTCTACCGTCGTATTATCGATACATAAATCCTCGTTTTCGTAATAAATCTCAACTTTTTTTCCGCAAGCTACTCCGCTGAATTTTCCGTCTTTCTCAACCCAGCGGAAGCTTTGACCGCAGTCGAGCGTCTGAGCTAAATCCAAATCGCTGACGCCGCTTATTCTTACTCCGTTTTGTGTTTTTGTTACTTCCATTTCCCTTATCTCACTTTTTTATTTAGCTTTAAAAATATTATACCATATTTCCGGAATTTATGGTACAATAAAAATACAATAATCAAAAATAAGAGGTGCGTTATGAAAGAAAACATCTGCACAATACCGATAAACGACTTATTTAAGCCGAAAAACGGATGTCCTATATGCCGTATGGAGGAAATGCTCGAGGAAACCTACGTTGACTTTGTTGTAGGCGACGCGATGATGGAGCCGAATATCCGTATCGAAACAAACGAAAAGGGGTTTTGTCACAGACATTTTTCAAAAATGTTCTCGGCAGGGCAAAAGCTCCCCAACGCGCTTATTATGGAATCCCATCTTAAATCAATAATCGAGAACACCCTCCCTGCGAAAGCACCCTCTAAGCCGGATAAAAAGGTGATCGAAAAAATAGACAAGCTCAGTAAAAGCTGCTATGTTTGCGACAGAATCGATCACGATATCCACCATCTCCTCGTAACGGTTTTTTCCGAATACCAGAAATCCGAGGAATTCCGTGCACTCTACCGTGAGCAGCCGTTTATCTGCTTAAATCATTATTCGTACATAATGAAGGACGCCGGCTCAAAGCGCGGAGTCAAATCGAAGTTTATGAAGCAGTTTTGTGAGGATACCTATAATCTGACTAAAAAATACCTCGACGAGCTGAAGGAGGACACCTCATTTTTTTGCTCGATGTTCGACTACCGCAACCGCGGAAAGGACTTCGGTAAAAGCAAGGACGTTATAGAGCGTAATATCGAATATCTGACTAAAGAGTTTCCTTGAACAACGGGCATTTTCTTATAAAACAAGAAAGTGCACAGGGCGCACTGAGCAGGCAATAAAAAATTTCGGCATAAAACTCGCCTTGAGTTTTATGCCGTTTTTTAATCCTTAAATATTTTTTTCAGTTTTTCGCGGAAGGAGCGCTGCTTCGCGTAATTCTTATCGGTTAAGACCGTTTCAATATCCTTTACTGAATTTTTCTGCTTCTGATTGAGTCCGCGCGGGATTTCAATATTCATTTTTACATACTGATCGCCTCTGCCTCTGCCGTTGAGGTGAGGAATACCCTTACCTTTAAGCTTGAAAACATCTCCGGGCTGAGTTCCCTCGTGAACCGAATAGCTGACCTTTCCGTCCAGAGTAGGTACCGTTACCTCCGCTCCGAGTATCGCCTGAGCGACGGATATCGGCATCTCGCACCAAACATCATCGCCTCTGCGCTCGAATATCTCATGAGGTTTAATCTTAATAAATACATGTAAATCGCCGGCCGGACCTCCGTTTGTACCGCTGTTTCCGTGGCCTCCGACGTTCAGGATCTGTTCGTCGTTTATTCCCGCGGGAATTGTTATGTCGATTTTCTTGGCTTTACGCACTCTGCCGTTTCCGTGGCACGCCTTACAGGGAGCGTCGATTATCTTACCCTTTCCGTGACACGCGTCGCACGCGCGCTGGGTTTGAACTACGCCGAAGGGAGAACGCTGGCTTACGGTAACACGACCCGTACCCGAGCACGCCGAACAGGTTTTTGCCTGTGTGCCCTTTTGGGCTCCGGTGCCGTGACAATCATCACAGGTAACGATATTATTATAGGAAATAGTTTTTTTACAGCCCTTAGCCGCTTCCTCGAAGGAGATAACGACCTGAGTTTCAACATCGTTACCCCGGCGCGGAGCGTTGGGATTGCTCCTTCTTCCCCCGCCGAAGCCGCCGAATCCGCCGAAAAAGCTGTTGAAAATATCGCCGATATCCATATCCTGACCGAACGGACTTCCTCCGCCAGCGCCGAAATTCGGGTCAACACCTGCATGACCGTACTGGTCGTAACGCGCACGCTTTTCAGCGTCGGAGAGAACCTCGTACGCCTCGTTTATTTCCTTAAATTTTTCTTCGGCAACCTTATCGCCGGGGTGAAGGTCGGGATGGTACTGCTTAGCGCTTTTTCGGTATGCCTTTTTTATTTCATCATCCGAAGCGCCTTTTTGTACACCTAAGACCTCGTAATAATCTCTTTTATCTGCCATAAAATCCCCTCTTTATAAGCGCCCGAAGCGGTGCGGGTCACCCCGCACCACCTTAGGTCTTTAAAGCATTTATTTATTGTCGTCAACATCCGTAAAGTCGGCGTCGTAAACATTGTCCGCGCCGCCGGCAGGATTACCCTGACCGGGATTCGCGCCCATATCGGGGCCGGGCTGAGCGCCGGGAGTTCCCTGAGGAGCCGCCTGCTGATAAAGCTTTGCGCTTACATCATAGAGAGTCTTCTGTAAGTCCTCCTTAGCCGCGTCGATAAGCCCCTTATCGTTCTTAGCGATAGCGTCTTTAAGAGCGGAAGTCTTTGCAGAAAGCGCGTCCTTATCGGCAGGATCGAGCTTATCGCCGTTTTCGTTAATGAGCTTATCTGCCTGATAAGCCATATTCTCCGCCTCGTTTTTAGCGTCGATTTCCTCTCTGCGCTTCTTATCCTCAGCGGCAAACTGCTCAGCTTCCTTAACCGCCTTATCGATATCCTCCTTACTCATATTGGAGGAGGAAGAAATTGTAATTGCCTGCTCGCGTCCGGTACCGAGATCCTTAGCGCTTACGTTAACGATACCGTTAGCATCGATATCAAATGTAACCTCGATCTGAGGAACGCCTCTCATAGCCGGAGCGATTCCGGTAAGCGAGAAGAGTCCGAGCTGCTTATTATCGCGGGCAAACTCACGTTCTCCCTGAAGAACGTTGATCTCAACCTGAGTCTGATTATCTGCGGCTGTTGAGAAAATCTGGCTCTTCTTAGTAGGGATAGTTGTATTTCTGTCGATGATTTTTGTCATTACGCCGCCCATTGTTTCTACGCCGAGTGAAAGCGGAGTAACATCGAGCAGAAGGAGTCCGTCAACCTCGCCGCCGAGAACGCCTGCCTGAATAGCGGCGCCGATAGCAACGCACTCGTCAGGGTTGATTCCCTTAAACGGATCCTTGCCGA
>CAZERR010000077.1:0-8811 GCA_964514785.1 uncultured Ruminococcus sp.
TGATGTTGGCGGAAAAGCTTAAATAATAATTGAAGACGCGGTATTCCGCGTCTTTTCTTTTTCACCCAATCAGTATTATTTCATATACTGTTAATAAACGAGGTGCAAATAATGGACAACTTAATTAAACTATCTTCCGTAACTCAGGCAATGAAAGCAAGAGCTATACTCAAAAAACACGGAATTCCCTCAAAAATAAACAGAATTCCTGCCGTAAAGGGAAAAGGCGCCTGTAGTTACGGTTTATTAATAAACAATAAGCTTGAAAAAGCCGTAGAAATATTGCGTGAAAATAATATTAAAGTAACCGGACGAGCTGATAAACAATGATATATCTTGATAACGGAGCTACGACCTTCCCAAAGCCCAAAAGTGTAATCAACAGTGTGAATTACGCTCTTCGTAACGGAGCTAATCCCGGACGCGGAGGCCATAATTTAGCTATAAAAGCTTCCGAGATTGTATATAATACAAGAAGCTTATTGGCAGATTTCTTTAAAGCCGGCGATCCGTCAAACGTTATTTTTACCTTAAACTGCACCGAAGCGTTAAATATTGTTATAAAGGGGATAATAAAACCCGGAGATCATATTGTTATATCTTCGCTTGAGCACAACGCGGTATTACGTCCTGTAGAAAAACTGAAAGAAAAGGGAATAAGTTATTCTATCGCGAATATTGTCGAGGGTGACAACGACAAAACTCTTGATAACTTCAGAAAGGCAATCAATGAAAAAACTGCACTTGTCGTTTGCACCTATGCCTCAAATGTATTCGGAATAAAACCTCCGGTAGAACGTATATGCGCTATGTGCCACCAATACGGTATACCGAATTGTGTTGACTGTGCTCAGGCAGCAGGCATTGTTCCGATAGATTTGTCAAATTCCTCAATTGATTTTTTGTGCGGAGCAGGTCATAAAAGTATGTACGGACCTATGGGTACAGGTTTTATGATCGTTAACTGCGATACTGTTCCCGATACTTTGATTGAGGGAGGAACAGGCAGCAGCTCATTCGATTATAATCAACCTGAAATTCTTCCCGACAGATTCGAAAGCGGTACAGGGAATTTTATCGGAATAGCCGGATTATCGGGCGGCATAAGGTTTATAAACTCAATCGGAATAGATAATATCTATAAAAAAGAAATGTATCTTATAAAATCAGCCTATAACAGCCTGAAAAATATGAATAATGTGATTTTATATACTGATGAACCGGATCAAAATAATTACGTTCCTGTACTGTCATTTAATATTGATAATTATGACTGTGAAACTACTGCCGATATTTTGAATTCAAAATATAATATAGCCGTTAGAGCAGGACTTCACTGCGCGCCGCTTGCGCATAAAAGTAAAAATTCACTAAAGTCAGGCGGCACCGTAAGGATCGTTCCGTCGGCTTTTACGACTGAAAACGACATAAAAGCGCTCGTAAATGCAGTTTATAAAATAAAATAATTCTTGAATAACCTCCTTGCTTGTGGTATAATTTAAATGTATAATTTTGCAAGGAGGTTAATATGCATTTTTTTGTAGAGTTGTTTAACAACGTTTTAGCTGTTTTTCGTACTATTCAAATAAAAGATGTATTCGATATTATTGCGATCACATTCATCATATTCAGCCTCTTTAAGCTTGTAAGAGAAACAAGAGCGGAACAGCTTTTAAAGGGTGTTGTTGTTTTACTTGCCGTATATTTGGTATCGTCATTTTTCGGTCTGACAATGATGACAAGCCTTATGAGGCTGTTGTTTGAGTTCTCTGTTCTGATTATCGCTATTATCTTTCAACCCGAGATCAGAAAAGCCCTTGAAAGAATCGGTCAGAGCAGTCTAGGAAAAAGATATCTGAATTTTATCTTTAAAAGCGGTAAGTCCGATGAGGAGATAAAGCTGATTAAAAGATCTATTATTCATGTTGCCGATGCCGCAACAGTATTTTCAAGCACAAAAACCGGAGCTCTCATCGTTTTTGAAAGAGGCGTTAAGCTCTCCGATATCGCCGATACAGGTACGATAATTAACAGTGAGCCTTCGGTAGCTCTTTTAGGTAATATTTTCTATAATAAAGCCCCGCTGCATGACGGAGCCGCTATTATTCGTGACGGAAGAATTTACGCTGCTGGCTGTATTTTACCTTTAACAGATAATAAAAAGGTAGATATTAACCTTGGAACGCGCCACAGAGCCGCTTTGGGAATGAGCGAGATGTCGGATGCGGCAGTGGTTATTGTCAGTGAGGAAACAGGCAATATTTCGCTTGCCGTTAACGGTAAGCTCTCAAGGGACTTTGACCGTGAGTCGCTTATTGCTCAGCTTGAGAGTCTGCTTGTTGACGATACTAAAATCTATGTGAAAAAATCATCCGGTTTTTCCTCGAAAAGAAAGGAGAATAAGGATGAAAAGTAAAAGACATTTCAGTTTATCCCGATTGTTTAGGAACAACAAGTTTGTAATGGTATTCTCTTTAATATTAGCCATTCTTATATGGGTAATAATGAGTCTGAGCAACACTAACGAATCCGATACAGTCGTAAACAATATCCCGATCCAGATCAACCTTTCCGATGAGGCTACTGCCAACGGGCTGGAGATTTTCTCGGGCAACGATCAGACAGCGTCTGTAACAGTTAAAGGAAACCGTATTACGCTCGGTTCTATCACCAGCGACGATATAGTTGTTTCTGCTCAGACAGCAGGTACAATTTCAACATCAGGTACATATGCGCTGTCTTTATCCGCGAGAAAAGCGAACAGCTCAGATAATTTTGATATCACATCTTCGGTTTCACCTTCGGTTATCACAATCTTCGTTGACCACGCGAAGCAAAGAAAATATGAAATCGAAAACAGACTTCAGTATACGGTTGCCGATGGTTATCACGCCGATACAAGTCTCTCTACTGATGAAATAAAGGTTAAGGGACCTCAGTCCGAGGTATCTAAGATCGCTTCCGCAGCAATTGAGGGTACTATAGGCGGTGAGATAAAAGAGGATAAATCATCTGAATTCGACGTAAAGCTTTATGATAATTTGGGCAATGAGGTTTCAAACGGTATGTTAACTCTCAGTGATTCTACGATTACCGTTAATTTCTCAGTTCTACCTGAAAAAGAGCTTCCGGTTAATCTTGAATTTAAAAATAAACCCGAAGGACTTAATATTGACAGCTTCCTTGATTTATCACCGACTAATCTACTTATTGCAGGACCTGAGAAAATAATTAATAAGCTTAAATCTGTTCCAACCGAGAAGATCGATTTTTCAAAGTTGAGCAACAAAAAGGAAAAGCTTAAAGTAAATCTTGATTTACCTGATAAGGTAATTAACCTGAGCGAGAGTAAGAGTATTGATGTAGAGCTTGATCTTCGTTCTTATAAATCAAAGCAGATAACTGTTTTTAATGATAATTTTGAAATCAAAGGTCTTAAAGACAATTACAGCTATTCATTCTCTACCGATGAACTGAATATTTCCGTAAAAGGCCCTAAGAGTAAACTAAAGAATATTACCGAGAAAGATGTGATTTGTGAAATCGACGCTTCCGATATTAAAGGAAAAACCGGTTCCATATCGCTCCCGGCTGATGTTAAGCTGAAGGATGATTCAAACAACTCCTGCTGGGCTTACGGAGATTATAAGGTTAATCTGTATGTATCGAAAAATTAAACAACGCGGCACTCAGCGTGCCGCGTTTATTATTTTAGTCAGAAGGAAGGCTGAAGAAAACGCACGCACTAAAAAGTATGCGCGCTTTCCGGTATAAAAAAACAATCAAATTCTCGCTCTGCTTTGGCTTCCGAGACGAATTGTCGCCTTATCCATATCTTCTTCCTGATTATATAATACCGATTGAACCAGTCCGATGCTGATCATCATAGCCATTACCGAAGTGCCTCCGGAGCTGAACAGGGGAAGAGTGATACCTATTACGGGTATTATACCCAGAACCATACCTATATTGATTATAGTTTGAGAGGCTATCATTGCGAATACGCCGTAGCAGATATAAGAGCCCTTATAATCATAAGCGTTTTTAGCGTTTATAATAATCCTGATAATAATAACAAGAAGTATCGCTAACAGAATGACACATCCGATGAATCCGAATTCTTCACCCGCGACCGTAAAAATAAAGTCATTTTCCTGTTCGGGAACAATTCCGAACTCAACTCTTCTGCCGTTATACAGTCCGGCGCCGAAAGCTTGTCCCGACGCTATCGAAACCTTGCCCTGGTACTGCTGCCAGCCGTAATTTGTAAGAGCGTTGCCGTCAAGATCAAAAAGAGCCAAAATTCTGTTTCTGTGCTCATTATTAAGGAAAAAGTTCCATAAAACCGGAAGTCCTACTGCAATCGCTCCTCCTAATATAGCAAAGTATCTTGCCTGTACTCCGGCTAAAAAAGCCATAACGATTGCCATAATAAGGAATATCAGTACAGCGCCGTCGTCACCCTGCATATGGATAAGCAGAATAGGGATTCCGACGTGAATTAAAAGAGTGATAACACCGAAAAGAGATTTTATCTTATCGGATTCATTAAGGACCGAAAGGTGTTTGGTAAAAGTTATTATAAAGCAGATTTTCATAAATTCGGACGGCTGAATAGTCATTCCGCCGGGCAACTGAATCCAGGCTGTATCGTCAGTACCCGATACGGTAACGCCGAAAACGAACACAAGTCCGGCAAGCGCCACACCTGCAAGAGCAAACAGCCACCAGAATTTTATATATAAATTGTAATTCAACAGTGAAATAAGCACCGCAAGTACAATTCCGATTATTATAGCGATACTCTGGGTAAACATATAGTTGTAATTACCGGCTCTTTGCATATCGCTTATCAAAAGCAAGCTGTAAATTGTTGCGAATGCAGTGAAAATCCAAAGAATTACGTCGGTTTTAGAGAAATATGATTTTAAATTCCCCGATACTTTACCCAAATCAACACCGCCTTTCCATAGTATTGCTTTATTATTATATAAAATATTCTTCCCAATATCAAGTATATTTTCAAATTAGAATATATCCTTTACTTATTTATGATAGAATAACTCTAATAATGTAAAAACGGAGGTATGTTTAATATGTTAAGCGATATTGAAATTGCTCAGCAGGCGAAGCTTTTGCCTGTAAAGGAAATAGCAGATAGATTAGATATTAAAGAAAGCGAGCTTGAACCTTACGGTCACTATAAAGCAAAGCTTTCCGACAGTCTTATGGAACGCCTTAAGGATAAACCCGACGGTAAGCTTATTTTAGTTACCGCTATCAATCCTACTCCTGCCGGTGAGGGAAAGACTACCACAACCGCAGGCCTAGGTCAGGCTATGGCAAAAATCGGTAAAAACGCCATTATAGCTTTAAGAGAACCTTCTTTAGGACCTGTATTCGGTATCAAGGGAGGAGCAGCCGGCGGCGGATACGCTCAGGTTCTTCCTATGGAAGATATCAACCTCCATTTCACAGGCGATATGCACGCTATCACAGCGGCTAATAACCTTTGCTGCGCTATGCTGGATAACCATATGCAGCAGGGCAACGAGCTCGGTATCGATCCCAGACGCATCCTTATTAAACGCTGCCTTGATATGAACGACAGAGCGCTCAGAAACGTTATCGTCGGCTTAGGCGGTAAAGTCAACGGCGTTCCGCGCGAGGATCATTTTATCATTACAGTTGCCTCGGAGGTTATGGCTATTCTTTGCTTAGCTGCCGATATAGACGACTTAAAGAAAAGGCTCGGTAATATATTAGTTGCTTATAATTACAGCGGAGAGCCTATATACGCACGCGATTTAAAGGCGGACGGAGCAATGACTGTTCTTCTTAAGGACGCGATAAAGCCAAATCTTGTTCAGACTTTAGAGGGAACTCCCGCAGTTATGCACGGCGGTCCTTTTGCTAATATCGCTCATGGTTGCAACTCGGTAAGAGCTACAAAGCTTGCCTTAAAGCTCGCTGATTATTGTATCACGGAAGCAGGCTTCGGTTCCGACCTCGGAGCGGAAAAGTTTCTTGATATAAAATGCCGTTTTGCCGGACTAAAGCCTAACGCGATCGTTCTTGTTGCGACAGCGAGAGCGCTTAAATATAACGCAGGTGTCAATAAAGCAGAATGCGGCGAGGTTAACCTTGAAGCACTTAAAAAGGGTATTGTCAACCTCGGCGTACATATTGAAAATATGAGAAAGTACAATGTTCCCGTTGTTGTTGCAATAAACCGTTTCCTTACCGATTCAAAGGAAGAACTCGAGTATATCGAGCAGTATTGTAAGGAAAAAGGAGCTGACTTCGCTTTATCCGATGTTTTTGCGAACGGCGGAGAAGGCGGTGTAGAGTTAGCACGCAAGGTTGTGGAAGCCGTTGAAAAGCCCTCCGGCTTTGAGCCGATTTACTCCCTTGATTTAACCGTTGAGGAAAAGATCGAGGCAATCGCTAAAAATATCTACGGTGCTAAAGATGTAGCGTATACAACTCAGGCAGTTAAAGCTCTTAAAGAAATCAAATCTCTCGGCGGAGACAAGCTTCCTGTATGTATAGCTAAAACTCAGTATTCGTTATCTGATAATCCCTCTCTGCTGGGCGCACCCAAGGACTTTACAATAACCGTAAGAAATCTTTCTCTTTCAAACGGAGCAGGCTTTGTGGTAGTTTATACCGGAGATATTATGACAATGCCCGGACTTCCCAAGGTTCCGGCGGCTGAAAAAGTTGATATTGAAAACGAAAAAGTAGTAGGTTTATTTTAATGGAAGAATTTTTGTCAAATTCGGTTGAAGAAACCGAAGCCTTTGCGGAACAGTTCAGCAAAAGGCTTTCGGGTAATGAAATCATCGCTATGTACGGCGACCTCGGAGCAGGTAAAACATGTTTTACAAGAGGTCTTGCCCGCGGGCTAGGGGTAAATGACGGTGTTTCTAGCCCTACATTCGCTATCGTTAACGAATACTCGGGACAATATCCCATATATCATTTTGATATGTACCGTATCGAGGATTGGAACGACCTCGAATCAATAGGCTTTTTCGATTATATTAATAACGGAGTTATAATAATCGAATGGAGCGAAAATATCGAAGGAGCGCTTCCCAGCGAGATAATAAAGGTATATATAGATAAGAACGATAACGAAAACGAGAGAATAATTAAAATCGAGGGAATGTAATTGAAAATTCTTGCTGTAGATTCCTCTGCTAAAGCGTGCTCTGCCGCTATTGTTGAGGATAATAAGGTTTTAGGAAGTTTTTTTATCAATACAGCCTTAACCCATAGCCAAACTCTTGTTCCAATGATTGACGCGGTTTTAAAGAATACGTCAACCGATATTGATACGATCGATACCTTTGCGGTATCTGCCGGACCGGGGTCATTTACCGGAGTGAGAATAGGAGTAGCCGCAATTAAGGGAATAGCAATGCCGCTTGAGAAGCCATGCGCTTCCGTATCCACCTTAGAGGCTATGCCGTATAATCTGTTATCCGAAAATTGTATAGCGGCGTGTGTAATGGATGCCCGATGCAATCAGGTCTATAACGCTATATTTGAGGTTAATAACGGTAAGGTAGTACGCTTATGCGACGACCGCGCCTTATCAACAGACGAATTGTTGAATGAATTAAAAGAATTTGATAAAAAAATATTCCTTGTAGGCGACGGGGCTGAGCTTTGCTATAATTCTTATAAGGAAGTATTAGAGAATATTTATTTAGCTCCCGAGAATATAAGGTATCAAAACGCGGTAGGCGTTGCTTTTGCTGCATTTAATAAAAAAACAGTATCGTCAGACGAGCTTATGCCGACTTATTTAAGACTTCCGCAGGCACAGCGGGAACTAAAAAAGAGAATGGAGAATAAAGAATGATTGCACTCGGATGTGACCACGGCGGAATAAATCTTAAAACCGCTGTTATCGACTATCTTAAAAAGAATAATATTGAATACAAGGACTTCGGCTGCTATAGCGAGAACAGCGTTGATTATCCGATTTACGCATATAAGGTAGCGTCAGCAGTAGCGAGAGGCGAGTTTGAGAAAGGAATTCTATGCTGCGGAACCGGTATAGGTATCTCAATAGCTGCAAATAAGGTTAAGGGGATAAGAGCCGCTGTTGTAAGCAACGAATTCGGTGCAGAAATGACAAGACGTCATAATAACGCTAATATTTTATGTATGGGCGGACGTGTAACAAGCGTTGAAGACGCGGTAAAATTTGCTGATATCTTTTTAAATACACCTTTTTCCGCTGATGAAGAGCGTCATACGCGCCGTGTTCAGATGTTAAGCGATATAGAGAACGGCTGTTTTAGTACAAAAAACTGCTAATTTCTTGAAAGTCAATATAAAATGTTACAAATATTAACTTAATATAAACTTGTTTGTAATAAAGAATAACAAAAAATTTCATATTTTTAAATTTATTTACAAAAAACTCTTGTTTTTTTTCTTATTTAGTATTATAATAGTCCTACATTGTTTTTAAAGAATTATTTTAATGAATTAAAAATACAGGGAGATAGAAAATGAGATTAAGAAAGCAGGAATTAGGCGATCGTAACCTTGTCGGACATCGCGTAGAAACCGTTAGAAAGAAGAAAGGTATGAAACAGAAAGAGCTTTTAGCTCAACTTCAGGTTAACGGTGTAGATATGAATGCTTCGGGTTTATCGAAGTTGGAGGGACAAATCAGATTTGTAACTGATGTTGAGCTCGTAGCTCTCGCGGATATTTTAGAGGTATCCGTAGACTTTTTATTAGGTAGGGAAAGCTAATAATTATAAAACATAAGGCAGTGGACAAAAT
>CAZERR010000078.1:0-8597 GCA_964514785.1 uncultured Ruminococcus sp.
CGACGCTTTCTTCGGTTGGCAGGCTAAGAAGGAAAAGTGCACAAGCGAAGGCGGCACAAAGTACTCCTATGATATCGATACATTAAGCCAGTCTACTCAGCTTTCCGGCGGTCTCCAGTCAGGAGAAGATTACTGTATTATCTTTAGTGCTAATACAGGTAAGCAGACTTATGACTGTACTTTCGGTAAGGCTTGTATCGGCGATACAGCTAAGCTCACAGGCAAGCTCATCGAGAACCCCGTTGACTCCGAGAAGAAGGCTGACGAGGCAGTTTGGTCCAAGAACAGCGGTTCTTTCGGTCCTCACCTTGCTTTCACATCCATCGGTAACATCGTTGGTTCTAAGCTTTGCCCGAACGAGAAGGGCACAGAGGTTATCGGCGACTGGCTCCCCACTTACTACACAAGTAAGTTCGTAAAGCCCGTTGAAGCTCTTGCTAAGGCTTTCCCGAAGTTCGGTATTAAGACATCTCAGGATATCCTCGATGTTTACGCTTACATCCTCAACAAGCAGGGAACAGATTCCGAGCCCGAAATGAAGAAGATCCTTGAGGACGCTTTTGCGAAGGCTTATCCTTCTCAGAAGAATTCTGCTAAGATCGATGAGAAGAAGGCTAAGGAAGAGAAGAACGCTATTAAGAATAACGGCGGTCATATTTCCTCCGGCGGCGGCTCAAGCTCAGGTTCTTCAAGCGGCAGCAGCTACTCCGGCGGCAGCTCCTCTAACAGCTCAGGCTCCGGCTCCGACGGTGAGGAAGATACAATCTTCTTTATCCTCGCAGGCGTTATGCTCACAGCTGCAGGCGTTATGTTCGTAACACGCAGAAAGAGAACTGAATAATTTAGACATAGCATATTCAGGGCTGACTTAAAGTCAGCCCTGTTTTTTGCTTTATAAGAAACAGCTCGTAAAAAATTTAGATTCATTAGAGAAAAAACGGTCGGGAGTTTGTCTCCCGACCGTCGTTATATTATTTTCTGTACAGGCGCTTTGTTTCGTATGTAGGTTCGGTTGTGACCCTTATACCCAGCTTCTTTAAAATACGGTTGTCCGTTTCCGATAGTATTACGGAGGCGTGAGCCTCGGTATCGCGAAGCTGCGGAAGCTTTTCCATAGCGAGCTTTGCCGTCGGATTCGTTACCGCTGACATCGAAAGCGCTATAAGTATCTCGTCCGTATGAAGGCGCGGATTGTTTGAGCCGAAGCTGCCGACCTTAAGCTTTTGGATAGGTTCTATAACCGCCGCGTCGAGTATATCGACCTCATCGGGGATATTAGCGAGCGACTTTAGTGCGTTTAGAAGCATAGCCGAGCAGGCTCCGAGGAGATTTGTGGTTTTGCCCGTGATTATTCTTCCGTCGGCGAGCTCAATTGCTGCGGCAGGCGCTCCGGTTTCCTCAGCTTTTTTAAGTGCCGGCGCTATAACCTTTCTGTCCGAGGTAGAGAGCTTGCTCTGCTTCATAAGAATATCGATCTTAAACGCCTCGTCGTTAGAGCCTACGCCTTTGGTTTGGTTGGAAAGCGCCGCGTAGTAACGGCGGATTATCTCCTGATTAGCGGCGTAGCAGACTGCCTCATCGTCTATAATGCAGTTGCCTGCCATATTTACGCCCATATCTGTCGGGGACTTATACGGCGACTCGCCTAAAATAAGCTCGAACATCGTATTCAGCACAGGGAAGATCTCGATGTCCCTGTTGTAGTTTACGGTAGTGATCCCGTAAGCCTCAAGGTGGAAGGGGTCTATCATATTAACGTCGTTCAAATCGGCTGTAGCCGCCTCGTAGGCGACGTTAACAGGATGCTTGAGCGGAATGTTCCAGATAGGGAAGGTCTCAAATTTTGCGTAGCCCGCCTTGACTCCGCGCTTGTGCTCGTGATAAAGCTGGGACAGACATACCGCCATTTTACCCGAGCCGGGACCCGGAGCGGTAATAACAACGAGTTTTCTCGAGGTTTCAACGTACTCGTTTCTGCCGTAGCCGTTATCGCTTACGATAAGGTCTACGTCGGTAGGATAATTGGGGATCGAAAAATGGTGATAGACGTTAATGCCGTTATTAAGAAGGCGCTTCTCAAATTTAATTGCCGTCGGCTGGTCGTTAAAGCGCGTCAGTACAACCGAGTTGATGTAGAGCCCGCGGTTTTTGAAAACATCGATCAGTCTCAGCACGTCCAGATCGTAGGTTATTCCTAAATCTCCGCGGACCTTATTTTTTTCGATATCGTCCGCGTTGATTACGATTACGATTTCCGCCTCGTCCTTGAGCTGCATAAGCATCTGGAGCTTTGAGTCGGGCTTAAACCCCGGAAGCACCCTTGACGCATGATAATCGTCGAACAGCTTTCCGCCGAATTCAAGATAAAGCTTGTCGCCGAACTTAGCGATTCGGTCGCGGATATGCTGGGATTGCATTTCGAGATACTTGTCATTATCAAAACCAATTTTCATAATCGGACCTCCTATAAAAAACAACTCATATTTTATCACATTTAAAAAGAAGAATAAAGATAATAAAGAATTATTACAAATTTGGTTTTTTTACTGTCCGCTCAGTTGCGCGTTTTTTCTTGAAATTCAGCTGTTTTTCATATTATTTTCATATTTCCCTCAATGCTTTTTCAGTATCGGGTGTTTTAATTAATACAACAGATAAAAAGGAAACCCATTAAAGCATTAGATATTAGATAGGAGGAAATAGTGTGAAAGTTCACACTAATCCAATTGGTATTGTCCGCACAGTTTGCTGCCGTGCGGCAACGAGCGATGACTGAATTTCCATTTACGCCTTATCTGCCCACGGTAAGGTTGTAAATAACTTTAATAACAATTTGTGGGCAGAAAGGCTATGGAAATTAATATGACTTTATCAGGCAAAAAACTATTGAGCTTATTGCTCGCGGCGGTAATGCTGTTGTCGCTTATTCCTGTGACAACAGTCTCCGCCTACTCGAAGGAACAGGCAACGCTTACATTCACAAACGACGGTATAACCGAAACTGTATCGGGAAGCGGTTATACGATCAAGGGCACGACCCTTACGATCTCAGAAAACGGTACCTACCGTGTGAAGGGAAGCTGCCTTGAGGGAAGCATAGCGGTTAAGGGAAGTCTTACGAACGTAACCCTTATACTGGATAACCTCACGCTGACTTCGGCTGTGACCGCTCCGGTCGTTGTAAAGAAAAACAGCTCGGTCTTAATGAAGCTCGTCGGAACATCTACGCTCACCGATAACGAGGACGCTTCTACCGAGGCGACCAACGAGGATTTTGAGGGCGCGGCAGTTAAGGTGAAATCCGGCTCTAAGCTCACGATCTTCGGCGACGGAACACTAAAGGCAGCCGGAAACGCTAAAAACGGCATTAAAGGCGCGGCTGAGAGCTCTCTGCTCGTAGACGGCGGTACAATCGAGGCGACTGCGGCTAATAACGGTATCGCCTTTGACGGAAGCGTTGTTATAAATGACGGTACCTTTAACATCACTTCAGGCAACGACGGAATAAAATCCGAGCCCGATCAGGGCGATACAGCCTCGGCGGGTACGGTCACGATCAACGGCGGTTCCTTTACGATAAACGCGCAGGGCGACGGTATTGTCGGAGCGGAAAAGCTTACGATAAATAACGGAACCTTTAACATCAAAACACTCGACGGCTATAAGTCCTCCTCGTTCAACAAGGATACGATGAGCTGTAAGGGACTTAAGTCGGCAGGCAACAACGACTCGACCGATAACCCGACCAACACTATCGAAATCACGGGCGGTACCTTTGATCTCAACACCGCTGACGACGCTGTTCATTCAGACGGTTATGTAACGATAACCGGGGGCACCTTTGATATCTATACCGGCGACGACGGCGTTCACGCTGACGCAACTTTAACTCTCGGCGCCGAGGGCGGTTACGAGAGAGATCCCGAAATCAATATCTATTCAAGCTACGAGGGACTTGAAGGTTCTGTAGTAAACGCATACTCAGGCAAGTATTATGTGGTCGCCTCCGACGACGGCATAAACGCCGCAGGCGGAAGCTCGAACGGCTCCGATCCCGGACAGGGCGGCGACATTTTCCGCCCCGGACGTCCCGGACAGGGCGGAGGTCCTAACCCCATGGATCAGAACAGTAATTCAAGCTCCGACTACTCTATCAATATTTACGGCGGTACGTTCTATGTGAACTGTACGGGCGACGGACTCGACTCCAACGGAACGCTTAGCCTTCTCGGCGGAGAATTAACAATCCTCTCTATGCAGGGCGGCGGAGACAATTCTCCGATAGACGCCGACGGTACGGTAACAATAAAGGGCGCTACGGTATTTGCCGCAGGTTCCGCGGGAATGGAAGGTAATCTTTCCGCTAACCAGGGATACTACAGAAGTACAAGCTCTTATAACGCAAATACTGTAATTAACGTAAGCACAGGAGGAAGCGTCGTAAGAAGTGAAAAGCTCGTGCGCAGAATAAGCTTCCTTTTCTATACAAGCCCCGATATGACGTCGAACAGCGCTTCCGTATCAACAGGATCTTCGGTTGTAAAATGCAAATCCAATGCATTTGAACATAACTTTGACAGCTCAGTTGTTGAAAAAGCGGCTTCAAAAGACAGCACAGGCGTTATTAAGTACACATGTCAGGATTGCAATATTACAGAAAGAAAACGGTTGCAAAGCTTAGTTCTGTTAACGAATACACCGAGGAGGAACAGACTGCGACAACTTCGACCGGTGACAACACCGAGGTCTATACTGCTACCTTTAATACTGACTCAAACGCAACGATAAACGTTTATTATACTCAGGTTTATTCAACCGCGAGCGAGACGGGAGTTTCTTCGGCAATAGCAAGAAACAGCAGCACAGGCGAACCCGATATAACGGGAAGCGGACAGGTCAACTTTACCGCAGTTGTTTCGGACGGTTATGAAATCGACAGCATTACGGTTGACGGAACCTATAAAAATCTTAAAGGTCCCGAAGATACGGGCGTTGCGAATACCTACCGTATAACTAAGGTGCAGAGCGCTCTAACCGTTACGGTTAAAACGAAGGCTGTTTCTGCTGATGCTTCCGAGACAACCTCAGCAACCGAAAGCACGGTTGCTTCCGAACAGGCGTCCGCAACCGAGCCGGCCACGGAAGCCCCCGAAGCGACAACCGCTCCCGAGACGACAGAAGCTGCCGCCGTTTCGGCAACGGAAAAGACGACAACCGTTCCCGAAACAACAGAAGCTGCTTCCGTTCAGCAGGCAACCGAAGCGTCTGAGACATCCTCCTCAAGCGTTAATACCGAAGCGACACAATCCGATACCGCTAAGAACACTGCGGTGAAATCGAAGAAGTCGAATCCCGTTAAGGTTACTGCTAAGAAAAAGACCGTTAAAGCCAAAAAGCTTAAGACTAAAAAGCAGAAGGTCAAGGTTCTCACTATTAGGAACGCCAAGGGCACAGTTAAAGTAACATTAGTTAAAAAGGGCACTTCCTCAAAAATCTACAAAAAGCTCAAGATTACTAAAAAGGGTACCCTAAAAATAAAGAAAGGCAAGCTTAAGAAAGGTACATATAAAATCAAAGTTAAGGTAACCGTTAAAGGTAATAAAACCTACAGAAGAAAAACCGTTACAAAAACGGTGAAGCTAAAAATCAAATAAGCATTTTACCCGATGAGATTCATTTGTCTCATTATTCTCCGGGAAAAGCCGCCGCTGATCCGCGGCGGCTTTTCCTTTACTGCGCATCGGCAGTATTAGTAATATTGCACAAATCGCGCCTCTTATTTTTGGATTGCCTGCCAAAGACATATATGGTAAAATTAAAGCAATGAAAATAAGTGAGGCGATTTTATGAAAAAAATTACTGCTGTATTTATTATACTTGTTTTACTGATTTCCTGCGCGGTCATTCCTGCCGGCGCAGACAGCAAAGTAAAGCTTCCGTTCGAGCTTATTCCTCCTAAGACAGTTTCTATGAGCAAGGTTTCTCAGGACGACCAGACAGATATCAACCTTACCTACAGTATGGAAAAGGATATGATAGGCTTTATGCAGGACTGCGAGGACGAGAATAAGAAAGCCGCGCTCTTTAAGGAAATAGGCGTTGATGACCTTTATATCAACGCTCAGATCGACTGGGCGCTCGACGATAAAAACGACTGGCATCATACCGAGTTTTGGGATGATAACGAAGCTACACGCTATTTCGGGATCGGCTACGATAAGGATGCTCATCCGCGTACCTGCGAATGGGACGTTACTTCCTTGCTTTTGTATTCTCAGACGACCAACGACTGCTGGATCACGCGTTACGCGGGAAATCCCGAGGATCCATCGGATACCCGCTGGAACGGCGAGACCTTCGAGGACGGCGTTCACTGTATCGGTATGAAGGACGTTTTAAAGCAAGGTCAGTATGAGATAAAGCATACTGATGAAGGCGAAGCATATATCACGATTGATTATAGTAAGCATACGCTTTATGCCCGTATGCGTTACTATGTTACGGTATGCTATACCGATAACGAGGGTAATCCTGCTAACTACTTTATGTTCTCCGACTGGTCTGATACTGCCTCATACGGAAAAGACGGCGAAAAATGGACTCCCTATACCGAGAAAACCTTACCCGCGCCGATTATCTCCGACGGCTATATCACGGGCGAGATTTTTAACGACTATCCCGTAGCCGCGTATACCCTTACGATCCCAGAGGACTTAGCGGAGGGTATGACTAAGGTTCAAGGCTTCGGCGGAAATATAAGCATTGAGGCTGAGGCTCGTATAAAGGGTACCGATAAATGGCTCGTACGTCAGGGTGACTTTACTCCGAAAGCGGGTAAACTGACTGTTGATATTTTAGCTCTTGCGGGTGACGGCAAGCCGATTTATAAGGATACCGAGATCGAGCTCAGGACGCGTTACTTCTGTTCACAGCGAAACGGCTATAACACCGATACTATAAGCGAGTTTTATTCTCCGTATTCTAATGTTATCTCTTTTAAAACCGATAAGGATTATTTCCCTACACAGTACGCTACCGTTCCCGAAACGACGCAACCCGATAACGGCGACATAGATAATCCTCCTGCTCCCGCAGAGCCGGATATTAAAGACCTCTCGGACGGAGCCTCAAAAACTCAGGTAGATAAGTTTATCAAGTCGCTTAAAAACGACGGCGACCCCAAGGGCTCAACCTTCGGAATACTATCCGCCAAGCAAAAGAGCGCTAAGAAAAACTCAATTTCGATTTCGTGGAATAAGGTAAAGGGCGCTAAGAGCTATACGGTTTACGGAAATAAGTGCGGTAAAAAATACGGTTACGATTATCTTACTACCGTTTCCTCGACCTCTTATACTCAGAAAAAGCTGGCTAAAGGCACCTACTATAAATATCTAGTTACCGCGTTTAACGGCAGCGGAAAATCGATCGCGACCTCGAAAACTCTACATATCGCGACTAAGGGCGGTAAGAACGGCAACTTTAAAAAGGTAACTACCGCCGCTAAAAAGGATAGGGTGGAGCTTAAAAAGGGAAAAAGCTTTAAGCTTAAAGCTAAGGCGATCCCGGAGTCGAAGAAGCTCAAGGTGAGCGTTCACCGCAAGATGAAGTACGAAAGCTCAGATTTAAAAATCGCCGCGGTCAATTCCTCGGGAAAAATCACCGCAAAAAAGAAAGGCAGCTGCTTTGTTTACGCTTACGCTCAGAGCGGAGCTTATAAGAAAATAAAAGTTAAAGTAAAATAACCTATAAAAAAAGCCACCGTCACGCTGTTACTCATAAGGATGTTTCAGCGTGAGACGGGGCCCATATGTATGACGGACAGCTCAGGCTGTCCGTTTTGCGTTTTCAGTTATATAATCTTCATATTCTTTAATACTATCATTTGGTACGGCAAACAGTCCAACATATCGGTAATAGATATCTATTTTCTGCGTGGCGGTCTTGCTGTGTTTGTTGTCGCGCTCATGAATAACAATCTTACTGATAAAAGTTCTCAGTACGGAAGGCGTAAGCTCCTCGATGTATAAGTATTTGTTGACGACGTCAAGGAAATTCTGAGTGTTGACACACTCACTTTTTAACGCTTCGATTTCTTTCCGAAGCGTCGGAATCTGTAATTCCAGCTCTTTCTGCTCGTCAGTATAATCAGATGCCAGCATACGAAACTGTTCATCGCTGATACGTCCGAGTATATTGTCTTCGTATAATCTTTTGAACAGGGTTTTCAATTCTTTAACACGCTGTTCGGCTTTGGACAGTTCAGAGCACTTGGCGTTGAAATCTTTTGTCAACTGAGAAGATGTTTTCTTTTTGACAAGGTCAACAAAGTCATTTCGATTATTCCGCGCGTAGTATATAGTTTTGTTGATTTCATCGAGGACAATCTCGTCAAGTACTACTTCCCGAATCGAGTGCGGTGTGCATATTTCTTCGCCCATATGCTTATGATAACGGCTGCAGGTCAAATTGTAGTTCTTGGGATCTAAACAGCGACCTCTTGAATAGTAGTGTTTATTTCCGCAGTCAGCGCAGAATACAAGCCCGTTGTATTTGCTGACTTCACCCGCTGAATTACGGCGCCGTTTGCTCGCTCTAAC
>CAZERR010000079.1:0-6647 GCA_964514785.1 uncultured Ruminococcus sp.
CGACCAAAGTATCGGGAAGCAGACCGTAAGGAATAGGTGATTTGTAACAGTATAAGAGGGTAATAATCCGGCATACGGAAAGCTCGAAATCAACTAAGCGCGCCGCGTAGGCGTTTGTGCATACTGCACAAATATTCGAACTCATTTTTGGTGAGTAATACAAGATAAAATATGGTAAAATATAAGTAGTAATACGATGGGGTATTACAGACAAGTCGGAAATTTATTGAAAATAAAAACATTACGGAGGAATAGCTATGAAAAAATTTACTTCAGTTTTTGTTGCGATTCTGTTGCTGATAAGCGCAGTCGCAACGGTTCCCTGCGCCGTAAGCGCGGAGGACGATAACAACAGTTCCGCTATTAACATTCTGCTGTGCGCTCCTAAGCATCTCGTATTTGAGGTTACTCAAACATCTGATGAAAGCGAAATCGCCGAGGCTCGCGCAACCGTTAACGGTAAGGATTATGCGTGCACGCCTTACGACGATTCTCTTTTAGAGGAAGATGAGGATGAGGACAACGCCGATGCAACCGAGGAAGAAGACGCGGAAATTTTAGAGGATGGCGAAATCTTAGACGACGATTCTCCCGATGATTATGATGAAAGGTCTTTCTTTGACGAATGCGAGGGCGAGTTATACGAAGCGTATTATTCGGCGAAGTTAGGCGACACCGTTACGATTTACGTTAAAACCACAGACGGCGCCGAGCTTACAAAAACTCGGAAAATCACCTTAGGCGACGGAAACATCTACATCAAGATCTGTGACGTAAACCGCGTGCGCTTTGCGTTCACTTCCGATACAAGTACAGTCAAAAAATCATACGTTAAGGTCAACGGAAAAACTATCAACGCCACCGTTTTTGACGATGAATACACCGACGAAGACGACGAAGATTCCGATTATGAGGAAGACGATGAAGACGACTTCTTCGACGAGGAAGATGACTGGGATTGTAACGAATACAAGGTATGCCAGGCTAGGTACAGCGCAAAGGTTGGCGATAAGGTTGAAATCACTGTTATTACCAACGACGGCTATGCCTACACAAAAACCGTAAAAGCCGGTCAGTCTGTTCCTATTCTTAAAATAAATACAGTATATGTCGGCGATACCAAGGTTACCGGTACTACACAGGCGAAATCGACTGTATCAATAAAGATAGGTAAGAAAACCTATAAGACAAAGTCAAACGCAAAAGGAAAGTTTTCCGGAAAAATTAAGGCATGCAAGAAAAACAAAAAAATCAAGGTAACCGTTACCACAAGCCAAAAATGTAAAGCAACAAAAACCATAAAGGTAAAAATGCTTTACGGCAAGGTTAAGACTAAGAAATTTATCGACAAGAAAACAAAATCCGTTAAGGTCAAGCTTACAAACACCCGCAAGGGAGATATCGTTAAGCTTAAAATAGGACAAAACATCTATACAAAAAAGCTCACATCCGATAAGAAAACTAAAAAAATCAGCTTTAAGATCAAGCGGGTGTTCGTAAAAACAAGGGTTAAGGTTATATATCTTAATCAGTTCAAAAAGAAGAAAGGCTCATTCTAGCCTGAAAGATTTTCCGCCGGGGATATCCTCCGGCGGATTTTATTTTATAAAAAACGAAAGCCTCCGCTTGGGAGGCTTTCGTTTATCAGAAGGGATTTATGAAAAATGCAATGAAAAAATATTAGCATCAGTCGTTATCGAATTAAGTTGTTTTCTTTACTGTGATTATATAATACCCCCCTAATGTGACGGGAATATGAAGAAAAGCGGAATATTATGCGTTTTTCGCGGTATTTAATGTGAACGTTCTATGAATTTTGCGTATTGGGACTTGACTTTATTAAATAAGGATATATAATAGTCTAAAACGTAATCAAGGGAGGTTTCAGTATGATAAAACGCACATTTTACAATCTGCCCCCCGAAAAACGGGAGAAAATCATCGAGGTTACGAAGAAAGAGTTCCGCAAGGGCAATAAGAAAAAAATTACAATCAACAGCGTTATAAAGAACGCCGGGATTTCGCGCGGAAGCTTTTATCAGTATTTTGACGATAAGCTCGATTTAGTTGAGCTTCTTACAAATGATATGATTGAAAATATGGTTGAGTACGTTAAGGACGAGCTCGTATATAACGGCGGAGATATCTTCGCGGTCCCGATGAAAATTTTCGACGTTATGACCTCCGAGGATAAGGGTTATAAAGATATCGTCGTTATGTCCGACAGAACCAATCTCAACAGCGACCTTATTTCCGAATATATGCAGTACCGCTTCCACGAGTACGATTATACCACGAGCCTTTCTAGCTATGTAGATAAATCCGCGCTAAGCCTCAAGAATGACGACGACCTTAAATATGTTGTTTTCCTTATGGAGGACGCTATCAGAGGCGCTATGCAGAATGTCGCCAAGAACTCAAAATCACGCGACCGCGAAAGAGAAATCCTCAGCCGTAAAATCGAGCTGATCAAACGGGCGGTAAGCGTATAAACTGAAAAAATTTAAAACGTCAATGCACGGGCATTGACGTTTTTATTTTTAACATGCTTTAAGTTTTCCAATCGTTTCCTTGGGGTTTTCTGCCTTAAACACCGCTGTACCCGCTACGGCTACGTCTACCCCGGCTTTTTTGCAGTCGGCAATATTATTCATACCGATACCGCCGTCAGCCTCAATAAGCACATCGAGGTCTCTTTTATTAATCTCATACTTAAGCGCCTCGACCTTCGGCAGCATATCTGCCATAAAGCTCTGACCTCCGAAGCCCGGCTCTACCGTCATAACAAGCACCATATCTATCATATCGAGATACGGAAAAACACTTTCTGCGGGAGTTTTCGGCTTTATTACAAGCCCTGCCTTGACGTTGCGGCTTTTTATTTTCTTAATAGTTTCAACGGGATCGCTGTCGCTTTCAATATGAAATGTGATTATATCGGCGCCTGCGTCACAGAAATCGTCGATATACCTGAGCGGCTCGCTTATCATAAGATGAACATCAAAAACCTTATCAGTGAATGAACGCACATACTTCATAACCGGCGCGCCGAATGTAATATTCGGAACAAAATGTCCGTCCATAACGTCGAGGTGCATATAATCTGCGCCTGCCTCGTCCATTCTCTTGATTTCTTCTCCGAAGCGTGAAAAATCACAGGATAAAAGTGACGGTGCTATAAGCATTGTTACCCCTCCTAATTCTTTTGAATCAACGGCGACAGCAGCGCCGCAAGCGACCAGAACAGCGAATAAATCAATATCTGGACGGTTCCGACTACCTCGCAGCCTGCATACAGACATAAGGTAGATACAAGCAGCAGCCCCAGCACAAGCGCGATAAGCTGAATAATAATAGCGAGGGAGATATTTCCCTTGATATTGATACATCCGGCAACTCCGCGCACCATAGAGGCGATTTTTCCCCGGGTACCGAGGTACGCTCTTGATCTGTCCTCAACCTGGGACTGAGCCTCTTTACAAACGTTTCCGAGTCCTGTCGGAAGGATCTTTACGCTCCTGAAATAGAGCCCGAAGTCCTCGGCAACCTGCTCGGCGGTAATGTTGCAGTCGGTAGTACGGATAAGGAAAGAAAGTCCGCTCTGCTCTCCTTTATGAAGAGCCTCGGCGATTTCGGGATCAGGGGTATAGGTTGTTACGAACATCGATATGAGTTCACCCTGCTGTGCAAGATAAGTAATGCGTCTGCCCTCAATCAAATACTTCTCCTCGTAATCCTCGGAGGGGGTATGTATGTTGTATTTATGCATAAGGGTTCGGTTTCCTACGAGAACTCTCTCGCCGTTAACGCGACCTACAAGCCCCATACCGTCCTCATAAAGCACGGTTTCGACCTCGGGGAGTGTGTTCTTTTCCTTATCGAAAATACCGCGGTTAAATACCGTAGCCATCGGACTTCCCGCCTCGCGGAGAATCGCCGCTGCCGCGAGCACACTTTCATCGGTGCGGTGGTTTGCGAAGGTTTTAATACCGTCGAGCTTGACGGTCCCCTCGGGGTAAAGATCGGTGGAGTTGATCATAACGGCGTTCGTATCGCAGAACTGCTTAACAGACGGATATCCTGCAACCATAGCGCCCTTTGAATTGAGCCTTTTACACAGCATACGCATAGGGAGATTTACCGCTAAAAGCGTACAAATCGGTATGCTGACTGAGGTCATGACCGCCAATGTATCTACAGCTCCGGTAAACGAGGTATGCATAATTCCGTAAAGGATCGCGACAAGCAGTGAGCATATCGCCGTTATCGGAGCGATTTTTCCGGCAAGATCCTCGCTCGGGTCGGGCGCGTAGGAGATTTTTAAAAAGTTTGACAGGAATTTCGTCTTATGATGATAAGCTATAATCGGGCGATCGTTCACCGTACCGCTCAGCATTTTTTTCGCGATATCCTCGTTAGTATAAATCTTAACCGCATGGGTCGGGGTATCGGTGATAAATTTGAAGTTATCCTTAACCCTGAGCACCATCATCAGCTTGCCTATACAGTTGCACAGGAAGCCGATTGAAACTATGATCGAGTAAAAACTGATATCGAATTTTGTCATTCCGGAAAGTCTAAACAGCGATACCAAGCTCTGGATGCCCATTCCTATAGAAGCTATCGCGAGGGCTGTATCCGAATTACCTCTAAGCTTAATAAGCGGAGTAAGTCCCGAATAAATCGTGATACGGTTCACAAATATAACCGTTGCCGCGATAAGCAGATTCAGCACGGCATATACTACCGGAAAGCCCGGCATCGGATGAAGGAGTACTACGGGGAAAAATCCCACCAATATCGTAAGAATAAGCTGAACAAAGGTGAGTATGCTCATAAACACAGACCTGATAAACAGCTTTCTTATATTTAGATTGAGCTCGTATAAAATGCTTTTTGTATCCTCTGGTCCCGTATAGTCGTCAACCGTTACGATCTGGTCTGCGGGAAGGTCTGAGTCGTCGGAGTCATCGTTGGAGAATATGCCGACAACCGCCGAAAGCACCTTTTCCTTACGGGTTCTCGTATCGCCGTTGTTCGGCACGGTCTCGACCTTCGCCATTTCTTTCTTGATAACCTGAGAAATTGACGGGTTCTTGGAACGCAGATAAAGCTCGTACTCTCCTCGTACTACGTCCGAGAAGCGACCCGCCTTAACGTGAAGCTTTTCAACCTCGTTCTCCTCCTCATAGAGCGGAACCTTCGACTGAACGGTTTTCGCATCGGGCGCAGGCTTTTTTACTCCGAACTTTTTCTCGTAGTTACCAGCATATGAGCTTTCATCGGAGGGCTTGTCCTTAAGGATATCAAGAGTACCGTCGGGCGCCGAGAACATCGTTCCGATTTCCGGGTCAACCTCGGAGAACACAGGCGTATCCTCAATTACATCCTCAGCAATCTGGGCGTCCTCGGGAAGCTCGGGTGTGAGGTTGATAATATTATTATCCTCCTCGTTATTCATCACAAGCTCCGCTTCCATTGTGGCGGCAGTTTTTTCGTCCTGAATAGCGTTGCTCTGAGCCTTGGTTTCCTCGATGATCTTATCTAACTCAAGCGGATTACTGTTAGTCAGGCGGACTTTTCTGTCCGCAGTACTGAAAATCTCGTCCATTTCGGGGCGCGCGCGGTACTTGTCCGCCGCTTTTTTCATAGCGTTACGCTCAGACAGATAGCGGTTCTCTACCAATATCTGCTCTAGCTTAAACTCTGTTTGAGATTCGGGCTCTGCCGATGAGGAAATATTTATTTTTTGTGAATCTGTTTTTGGCGTTTGATCCGCCTTATGCCATCTTTTTTTCATATAATCATTCCTTTTTATCCGAAGCGGCGTACATCAATACTCCGGCGGCAACTGAAGCATTCAGGGATTTTATTTTTCCCTTCATCGGCAGCGAAACTATTTCATCGCATTTCTCGCGCACGAGCCGGCTTACGCCCTTACCTTCGTTTCCGATCACAAGAGCTTTCGCGCCTGAGAAATCACAGTCGGTATATATTTTTCCATCCATATCCGCTGCGTAAACCCACACTCCGCGCTTTTTAAGCTCCTCAATTGTATTACTGATATTTGTAACCCTCGCTACGGGAACGTACTCGACCGCTCCCGCGGAAGCCTTAGATACCGCGAAGCTCAGCCCCGCGCTTCGGCGTTTCGGAATAATTACACCGTGAACACCCGTACACTCAGCGGTTCTTATGATCGCTCCGAGGTTATGAGGATCCTCGAGCTCATCGAGCACTACAATAAAAGGCGGTTCTCCCCTCTCCTTCGCAAGCTTAAAAATATCATCGAGGGAGGCATATTCCTTAACCGCAGTATAGGCAATTATGCCCTGGTGGTTGGAATGACCGGAAATATAATCGAGTTTTCGGGAATCAACCTCTTTAATAGGAATATTCTTCTTTTTCGCTTTAGCCAGGATCCCGACTACCGCGCCGTTCTTTTCTCCCCTTGCAACTAAGATACGATCGACCTCGCGTCCGCCTCTTATCGCTTCGCTTACGGGATTTCGTCCGACGACGATATCGTCCCTGCTTTTCGGATTATTGCTGTTATCCATTCGAATACGTCCTTGTTCATATTTTTCCAGTTTATAGTATATCAAACCTTTATATCGAGATAATTTCTATTAAGAATTATTCCTGTT
>CAZERR010000079.1:6747-8047 GCA_964514785.1 uncultured Ruminococcus sp.
TATAGTATATCAAACCTTTATATCGAGATAATTTCTATTAAGAATTATTCCTGTTTTTCGTATCAGTTGCTCAAAAATACCGCTCCGATATCAATATAATCGGGAATTATTCCGTACATTGAGCTCTCTCTGTCGAGAAAAATATCGAGTCTTGGGGGAAACGCGCTGAACGAAAAATACATAATGAACATTAAAAGCAGCATTAAGCACGCCGCGGTAAAGAAAAAGGAAAGACTCTTATCCCACAGCGTTAACAGCCGCGAAAGCAGAAACCCCGACGCAAGCGCGCTAAGCGTTATCACCGCCGAGAAAACTTCGGGAAGAATATAGCTCAAAATAATAAACACAACCGCCGCCGAATAAAGCCCTAAAGCCTTTGCCGCGACAAACTGCCTAAAATAAGGGCGCACCGCCATAAGCTCAAGCAGTCCGTAAAGAATATAACAAAGGATAATCGGCTTAAGTCTTTCCCATACGCTTGAGTTCACCGAACCGAACAGAACTCCCAGCGTATTTCCGTCGAGTGCCGTATATAGATTCCTCAAAAAAGATGCCGCTGTCATAGTAAAAAGAATACCCGACAACTCCATTACATTAAAAAGTGCTTTTTTCATCATAATCACTCGTTTTTCCGATAATTCGCCCCTTAAAAGGACAGACATTCGTTCATAAATATATGAAATAATTACCGTTTTAATGAAAAAATTACATTTTGTTAACAGTTAATTTCTCAGCGGAATTATAAGGCTGTTTTATTTATTTTTAAGAGAAATATACTATTTGTATTTTTCTTTTTGTTCAACAAAAATGTGGAAAACTCTGTTGAAAGTGTTAATAACTGTTTTCTGAGATAGTATTTTACAAGCTATCCAAACCAATTTTTTTACCTTTCCACATTGTCCACAGAGTTTTCCACAATATTCTTTAAAGAAAAATATTAAAATTTTTTATTACAAATAGTAATATCAGCGTGTCAATCACCTTTTAGAAAAATACAGTATAAATAATATTTCCTTATCGGAAACACAACTATTCATATCATATATAAATGCATAAGAAAGGCGTGCCTGCGGCACGCTTTTCGCTACTCATCGCTCCTTTCTGCACAGCAGAAAACCGATCGGACAACATAAATTTTTTGCAGGAGTTACATATTTATCAAAATAATAAATATTTCAAACAGTATAGATTGTATCATGCTCTTTGTTGTACTTTCCTATCAAACAAAAAGGCGGTTCGGCAAACTGAACAGGTCCGTAAAAAGTAGACAATAGAAAAAACGAACCTCCTATGGTAGAAT
>CAZERR010000080.1:0-7819 GCA_964514785.1 uncultured Ruminococcus sp.
ACTATCCGCGAGTTCAAGGGCAAGCTTGAGGGCTTAAAAATGTGCTTTATCGGCGATGGAAACAATATGATGAACTCTCTTATCGTAGGCGCTTTAAGGACGGGAATGAATATCTCCGTAGCGTGCCCCGAGGGTTATGACCCGCCCGAGCATATTCTTGAATTTGCAAAAAGCTTCAAAGATAAGTTCGAGCTCTGCCGCAAACCGCTCGACGCTGCAAAGAACGCCGACGTCGTATACACCGACGTATGGGCTTCAATGGGTCAGGAGCAGGAACAAAAAATCCGCGAAAAGGCTTTTGAGGGCTATCAGGTCAACGCTGAGCTTATGGCTGTCACCAACGATAAATGTATGGTTCTTCATTGCTTACCTGCTCACCGCGGAGAGGAGATTACCGCCGAGGTATTCGAGGCTCACGCCGATGAGATTTTTGAGGAAGCCGAAAACCGCCTGCACGCTCAGAAGGCAGTCCTCGTAAAGTGCTTTACGGAGTAAGCTATGCTGCTGTTATGTTATCCTAAGTGTTCAACCTGTAAAAAGGCAAAAAAATGGCTCGACGACAACAGCGTCGAGTACATTGAACGCGATATAAAGCTCGATAACCCGAGCTATGACGAGCTTAAAGAATGGTACTCAAAAAGCGGACTTCCGCTTAAAAAGTTCTTTAACACAAGCGGTATGCTGTACCGTGATTTAAACTTAAAGGACAAGCTCCCCGAAATGAGCGAGGAAGAACAGCTTAAGCTGCTTTCCTCCGACGGTATGCTTGTAAAACGCCCGCTTGTGATAAACGGCGATACGGTATTAACTGGCTTCCGTCTTACAGAATGGGAAAGCGAGCTTTTATAATAATGATATGTTAAAAACGGTCGGAAAATCCGACCGTTTTTCTTATAGTTCATCAATTATTTTAGCAATATACATCTGTATCATCGTTGCATCGCGGACGGTTACGTCTCCGTCCTTATTGATGTCAGCGAGTTCCTTTGCAACTATTTCAGCTTTACCTATCCTGTACTTCTGAATACGAGTAACATCAAGAATAGTTACCTCACCGTCAGCGTTAGCGTCGCCTATCAGTTTTTTAATCGTGGTATAATTCTTAACGTTATTGTCGTAGCAATAGCCGGCGGCATACGAATTCTCGTAGCAAGTAACCTCAATTGTCTTTGAATAGGACATCGGCGCCAGAGCGTCAGCTCCGATAGAAGTTACCGAATCGGGAATAAACAGGTTTTTCAGCGAGGCCGCGTTGTAAAACGCTTTGTCACCGATAGTCGTAAGCTTAACGTTTAAATCAACATCCGAAAGAGAGGTACAGCCCTCAAACGCCGAATTGCCGATTGCCGTAAGCTTAGCCAGGCATTTAATTGAAGTAAGCGCCGTACAGTCCGAAAAGGTATTTTCGGAAATTGTATCGAGCGAGTCGGGCAGCGTTATACTCTCCAAAGCGGCGCACTCAGAAAACGCGTAGTTGCCGATAAACTTAACGCTGTCGGGGATTTCAATCGAAACAAGCCCCGTGCCGCTGAACGCCGCTCTTCCGATACCCGTTATCGTAATCGGAAGCTCAATCGAAGTGAGCTTTATATCTCCGTTACAAAACGCCTCGGGTATACTAATCGAACGCTCAATGTTCGATAAATCAACGCTCTCGAGCGAGGTACAGCCGGCAAACGCAAGGATTCCGAGGGATTTTATGAGTCCGGGAATTCTTACAGATTTAAGACTCGCGCAGCCATAGAACGCCGAGTCGCCGATAAACGTATACGAGTTCGGAATATTTACCGTAACGACCGCGCTTTCCTCAAAACAGCCGCCGCTGATTCCCGAAATCACGGTACCGTTATACTCCTCGGGAAGCGTAAGCGCGGTATCCGTACCGTTATAACGATACAGCGAAAAAGTATTATCGGATAAAATCGCATACTCAAAATCGCCGTCCGTAAAAGTCGAAACGGAAAACGCGGTCAACGAAGCCGCCGAGAATATTCCCGCCGCTATCAGCAAAACAAGCATAAGAGATATCGTTTTCTTTATCATTTTCATACAATCAATCCTTTATCCACAAAAGCGGACAGCAAGCTGTCCGCTTAAGTCTGTTATTTACTGAGCTTTTCCTGTTTAAGCTTAATAAATTCCATAAAATTCTGCTTCATTTCCTTATACGCGTCGGTATTAAATTCAATATTATAGATATAAAGTTTCTTATTACCGTCCTCGTATTTCCAGTCGGCGATAAAAAGCTGAGTGTCGTTCTTATCGGTATCGTTTACGACGAGCGTATTGGGAGAGAAAACAACCTGAATATTGTACTTTTTATCGTTGAATTTATAAGTACCCTTACAGTCGTTATCAGGCTGAAAGCGCATACTGTAGTCAGGAGAATTCCATTCTATCCCTTTGATGCTGTCGGGCTTATCGCCCGTATTCTGAACGCAGCCCGCGAGAATACTCATACAGGTTAACGCAATAAGTAAAGCGCAAAGTAATTTTTTCATATTCGTTCTCCTAACTTAGTTTCTTCTCCCCTCTTCCGAGGGGAGTTTATTATTTTAAAATCACGGATTTCTCGAAACCTCGGCGTATGTCGGGGATACAACAACCGTCTTTGTACCGCCGTTCTCGTAGATGAAGTACGAGAATACTCTTATTGTCTGGTTTGCGTACGAATCGGAAATATTATTCTGAACGCCGTAGATGTAGTGATAACCCTTCAGCTGTTCGGAATATCTCAGCGTTTCCTTACCGTAGGTCGAGTTATAAGGAATATACCTGAAACTGATATTATTAATCGTCTGCTGCTTACGCTCGGTAGTGTAGTCGCCGTTCAGCGCGGTAGTAATATAATCCTGTTTAGCCGCTGTGCTTCCGCCTAATACAGTCTCAGCGTTGGTCTGGTTGTAAGTACCGTTAGTCGCTGTCGCTACAAGCGTTCCCGCGCCTACGAGAGTTCCGCTGGAGGAGTTGAGGTAATCCACAATATAGAAGTTGTGGCGTACACGGTCGGTTTCACCTTCCTTAAAGACTTCCGTATAGGAATTGATAATCGACGAAGTCTTGTCAACTGACGGGTTGGTCTGGGATGCGACATAGATATAAATCGTATCGCTCGGCGAACTGTTGTCAGTAAATCCGCTCTGTACGAATCTTGCGGTATAGGTTGCGCCTGTACCGACGTTCATTTCTGTAGTGCCATTCTTTACATACCAGCGCACATTAGCTCCGCTGAGGCCGTAGTCGCTCGCCTTAAGCTCTACGGTCTGCTGATACTTACCGGTCTTAGCGCCCGAACGGTAATAGGTGCTTCCCTTTACTACAACTATCTTATAGTCGCGCGCACTTTGGTCGAGCGTTACTTCCATCTTAAGCTTGCGGTTTGTAGAATCAGTGGAAATCTGAGTCGCGGGATTGGTGGCTGTCGGGTAAGTATAGTTATAATAGTTGCTGTTTACGTCAGGCATAGAATCCCTGACGATTCTCTGTGCGTCAGATACAACAGCCGCATAGTTAGAATATGTATTCGAGTAGGTGTTGCCCTGATATACGGAGCCGAGCGGGATTTTAACCGTCTTGGTGTAGCTCGCGTCTACGGTAGGCTTATTCTCGTCGTATACGTAGTTGCCGTCTTCGGTATTATAATCCTGGAACTTATAGGTGATTTCAACTCTTGCGGAGCCTGTAGCGGCCGCCTTATAAACCGCGTAGTAGGTATAATCTCCGTTGCCCTCGTTATACTGCGGCATAGAGTTGATATTATAATCCGCCTTTTCGTTTCCGGTAGCTGTAGCGCCGGTAAGCGATACCGCGGTCGGATCTCCGCTGCTGTTTACGGCAACCTCCTCGGGAGACTGCATCTTAACCCAGCGGTCGAAGTAGTAAACCGTACCGCCGGAGGTAAGCTCGGGAGCCGCGTGAGCGCGAACATTATAACCGAAGTTATACTTTATTCCGCCCGCGGAGGTATCGGCGTTTGCGTCATAAGCCGCATAGGAAACTTCGTAGATACCGTCGATGTACTTCGTTGAATTATCCGAAAGCGTTGCAGTTGCCTCGGTAATAATACCCGTACCCGTTACGTTGGTAACGCCGTCCTTAAGATGAACACCGCTCTCGTTAACCGCGCGGAACGTAGTCTTTACGGAGGCTATCGCGATATTGTCGAACGTCGTCAACGGATTCGAATTCGCCTTGAACCATATCGAACCGAATACATACGCGTCGGTCTTAATCGTAAATCCCGCGGTGTTGGTCGGCGGGTTGCTGTAGTACTTCTTTCCGTCAACGGAAATCGAGGCTATCGTAATCGGTATCATCGTATTTCCGCTCTTGTAGTTTATTCCGTATTCCTGAAGCTTAGAAAGCTTAACCGTATACTTATAGATTGATTCACTTCCGTTTACGAGGCTCATATCGTACGGGAGGGTTTTTGTTGAGCTTCCGGAGGTGTAGGAGAAGTTCAGAGTCGGTGTACCTACGTTATCGTTCATATCTACGTAAACATTAACCTCGTCGAGCGCAACGTAGATATAGAATATTCCCGTATGCTCGAATGTAGCGCCGGTACTGTCGTCGGCGTCAACTCCGTTAGTGTATTTAGTCCTGTAGATAACCTTATATTTTCCGGATTTTTCCGCCTTCCATTTGTTGCTGTTATTAGTGAGGTTTACATAGGTTTTGGAATTCGACTCGTTAAGCGCAACCTTCGGATCTTTCTGAATCATAAACGCTGTAACCACTGCCGAAATTTCAGGATAGCTTCCGATAAGCGAGCCTCGGGTATCAATTCCGAGCAAGGTCTTAATCGAGTTTGTGCTTGTACCCGTATACTCTGTATTGCTTACCTCCAGAATAGTCTTTGCTGAAGATGAGCGGTAGTTTTCAAGGTCAACGTAGTCGGCAGCCGAGGTTATAGCTGTATTACCCTTGGTCTTATTATATGCGTTGATATAATAATCCTTCTCGATTGTAGTCATACTGGTTACAGTACCGGTAAGAGTATTTCCTGTAACTGTCATATCATTCGCAGAAGAATCATTAGTTACATAAATCTGGACTTTAGCTTTGCTCGCGCAGGTAAAGCTATATAGATAATATGTTGAACCTGCCTTACCTTCATATCTCATCTTATGATGATCAACAACACTCTGAGATTTTATATAGGAGTTAGCAAGCTTAAAATGATACGCCTTATAATGATTCCAATCCGCTGCGGTTTCATTAGTTGTTGAGTAAATACTTACTCTTGTTGAATCGGCATTCGCATAAGTTGACTGAACCAGTACATAAACCGTCGACAGCTTCGCATAATCCTGAAGAGCACTGTATGCGTTGTAGAAATTGGTATAGTTGGTAGAAATTGTTGTTGTCACAGCTGCTGTAGCATTATATGCCGGCCAGCTGGCTGCAGCAGGAGCCGAATCTGTAAATGCAAGATAGGTAGAACTGATAGTAGTTCTCCCTTCGTTAAAAGCCGACCAAGGAGCGCCGTCCTTATAGTAGGTCGCCGCTGTAGCCGCGGTTTCATCTACTGTATTATAATAAAGATTCCATATTTTATGGAACTGCTGTTGAGCAGTATTGTAATAAACTCTGATATAATATGTTTTAGTTAATGTTGCGGCGGTTACGCCTGCAGGAGCGTTCGTAACAGTCATAACAAGCGAATATTGGACATATCCGTCCGAAGGATCTGTCAAAGCCGGACCTCTCATTGCCGCAGGTGGAGAAATCTCCAACGGCGAAGACGAAGTCATCTCACTCGCTTTCTTACCGGATACAGTATTAATCGTTGTAGAGCCATTCTTTATTACAAATGTCGCCGTTTCTGAATCATAGGAAGCTATTCCTGCCTGAATCTTAACTTGTTGCCTATAAAACTCATCAACATATCCATTATCTGACATTGTCTTGTATGAGAAAGTACGATCCGCAGTTTTTTGCCACAATTTTACCGTCGGGCTAGCTACTGCCTTAGCCTTAAGCGATACCGTCGCGGCGGCTGAGCCCGCGCCGAGAGTAAAGTTGAATATCTTTACGGAACCCGAGGTAGTAACAGTTCCCGCTGTCGGAGTCGCATAACCTGTGCCTGTGGCAAAGGTTATTCCCGAAGAGTCTACATCATATCCGTCTACCAGAGTTACGCGAATCTGGAATGCGTCGCCGATTTCACCGCTGCCCTTAGCTGCGCCCGAGGTATTGGTCGTAGCAACCGAGTTGCCGGAAGCATATCCGTTACCGCTCGGGAACGCCGCTGAAATCGAGTAAGCAACCGGCTTAAAGTGAGCTACTACCGTAGAATCCTTGTTCATCTTGAATTGAAGAGTAGCGTTCGTGAGAATCGTATAGCTTGCGCTCGAGCTGCTTGTAGCGGCTGTAATCGCCTGAGTATTCGTTCCGTCATAAACGGTAACCGTTCCGCTTGAACCCGGCTGAACCTCCCAGAAATCGAAGTCATAACCGGCGTTATTAACCGCGGTCAGCGAAATGTAAGTAACGTTACCTATCGAGGTTGAGGTAAGTCCGCTGCCCGTGTTGTTTTTCTTAACAACACCGTAGGCGGTATTGTTTCTGTTGATTGTCATGGTGTAGAGGGTTTCTTTATAGTCCTCATAAACCGCATATGTACCACTTGTTTTTCCGTTAACCTTAAGAGCCGCTCTTGTATCTAAATCAGTTGACGTCGGGTTAGCCTGTACGCCGCTTCCGAGAGTATATTTATTCCAAGAATAATCTCCCGAGGTGGCGCCCGGCTGAGTGATTGTAACGTAGGAGTTAATACCCGCGGTATATGTCGCTATATTTGACGTAGAAGTCGCGGAAGTAGCTCCCGTTTTAAAGAGTCTGCGCGTTACCTGAATGGTACGGCTTATTTCCTTAAAGTTCGGGCTTATCGACTGTCCCGTCGCCGTAGCATTTACCGTGTACGTCATCGAAGACGCCGAAAGCGAAGTTTGCGTTAGCGTAACGTTCGAAGTCTTTGTCCACGGATTATCCGTATCAATCTCATAGCCAGAGGGCGGGGTTACGGTAACTGTTTTAGATGTAGTCGAGTTTACGTTAACCGTTCCGCTCGTTCCCGAAACATCGCCCGAGAGTGTACCTGTAGCGGTACCTGAACCGTTTGAGTTTACAAATGTCGGAGATGTATCCGCCGCGCTTACCGAAACGGAATATACCGCCGCGGGAACATCATACCAGTTATTGGTTGTACCGTTATTATACTTGCTGTTTGAAGACGGAATTGTAAGGTCGCCTGTCTGGTTGGAATTATCATTAAAGATTACTGCGTCGTAATCCGTATAGTAGGTTTTATAATAATAGTAGGTATCCGAAGTTGAGCCGTTCTGAACGGAGATGCTTCCTACATAATCGCATACTCCGTAAGAATCCGAACGCGCGCCTGACGCCGCCTGATACGCGCCGTTTACAAGCGCAACACCCGGCCATTCATGGTTCTTTACCGTGCCTGATGACGAGTTTACGGTACTTACGTCCCATACATAAGCGTATATGGTACTTCCCCATGTCGAGGGCTTCTTAAAGTAGAACTGTTTAAAGTCCGCCTCCTGGGCGTACAGCGCGGTGATGTAAGCGCTGTTGCTCGAGGCAGTACAAACAACTTGACCTGTGCTTGTGCTTGATGAGCTGATATTTACCCCGTTTGAATTAAAACCGGTTAATTTATATCTAACATTATTAGATGTTTTAAACAAATCGAAACTTACGGTTGTCCCTGTTTGTGAACCGACAGTAACAGGACTGTTTGTTGATTCATTTGTAACAGTCCCACCGTTAATCTGATACTTTCTTGTAACAG
>CAZERR010000081.1:0-7765 GCA_964514785.1 uncultured Ruminococcus sp.
GCCAAGTACATTGACCCGCGTAAAGAATAAGGGAGGTGTGCAGTATGAGTTTATTTGAAAACTATGACAGACGTATTGAAAAAATCAACGGCGTTTTAGCTAAATACGGCATCGCTTCCGTTGAGGAAAGCCGTGAGATCTGTAAGGCGGCGGGCTTCGACCCCTATGAAATCGCTAAGGGAATCCAGCCTATCTGCTTTGAGAACGTATGCTGGGCATACTGCGTAGGCGCCGCTATCGCTTTAAAGGCAGGCGCAAAGAACGCTGAGGAAGCCGCCAGATTTATCGGCGAAGGCTTACAGAGCTTCTGTATCGACGGCTCCGTTGCGGAGAACCGTAAGGTTGGTATCGGCCACGGCAACTTAGCCGCTATGCTTTTATCAAACGAGACTAAGTGCTTCGCTTTCCTCGCAGGTCACGAGAGCTTTGCAGCCGCTGAGGGCGCTATCGGTATCGTTCGTAACGCCAACAAGGTAAGAGAGCAGCCGCTGAGAGTTATCTTAAACGGTCTCGGAAAAGACGCCGCTCAGATTATCTCGAGAATCAACGGCTTTACATATGTTCAGACTCAGTTTGATTACTTCACAGGCGAGCTCAAGGTCGTTAAGGAAACTCCTTATTCAAACACCGAGCGTGCTAACGTTCGCTGCTACGGCGCCGACGACGTAAGAGAAGGCGTTGCTATTATGCACAGCGAGGGCGTTGACGTTTCTATCACAGGTAACTCAACCAACCCGACAAGATTCCAGCACCCCGTTGCGGGAACTTATAAGAAGGAATGTAACGAGCAGGGTAAGAAGTACTTCTCCGTAGCCTCCGGCGGCGGCACAGGAAGAACGCTTCATCCCGATAATATGGCTGCAGGTCCCGCTTCCTACGGTATGACAGATACTATGGGACGTATGCACTCCGACGCTCAGTTCGCAGGCTCCTCCTCCGTACCGGCTCACGTTGAAATGATGGGCTTCCTCGGAATGGGCAACAACCCGATGGTTGGCGCGACTGTTGCTGTTGCAGTTGCGATCCAGAACAGCTTAAAATAATTGTTTAACACTAACGGGCCTGCTTTTTAGCAGGCCCGTTTTTTCAGCTTATCCGGTTTTAAAAAATCTCTACGGTATCTCCCGTTGAAATGTAATTTAGATTATCCATATAATTTTTCATATATTCGAACTGCCTCTCCCCTGTGCAGTGACAGGTATAGCAGTCCGCGTTAAATCCCGCGAGCGTTTCGGCTAGGGCTTTAAGCTTTTCACCCGGCTCGATTTTTGAGAAATGGAAGCCGCCGATAAGCGCGTCGGGCTTAAACCAACTCATAATATTGACTATACCCTTGTGAGAACAGCCGCTTATGAGGATCCTTTTTCCCCTCTCCTCAGCAAGAAGATAATGCTCGTGGCGGAAATCATCGGGCACAAGCCGCTCTCCCTCGAGCATATTCAGCCCGAACGAGCCTAAATCGGAAACCTTTTCCCTGTCGTTGCAGGAATAAAGGGTAAGCCCTTCGGCTATTTTAGTAACTCCGTCGGTAAATACGAACCGGCTCCTGTCGAGGTTTAAATCAAGCCCGATATACCTTTCGCCGTTATAATGGCCCTCAAAGGCGTACCTGCTCATATAAACAGGCGCTTTTTTATTTACCGAAAGAAACCGCATAAGCCCTCCGCCGTGGTCGTAATGGCCGTGCGACAGCACCGCAAGCTCAACCGCGCTCAAATCGACTTTAAGCCTTTCGGCGTTTTCCGCAAACAGTCCGCTCTGACCGGTATCGAAAAGGATTTTTCTTCCGTTTGATTCAATATACAGGCTCAGCCCGTGCTCAACCGGCAGTCCGCGCCGGGATGTATTCTCGGTTAAAACAGTTATTCTCATTTTTGACCTCATATTTTAAGATTTGAATAGACATTCCCCTGCCGATATGATACAATGAAGCTGAGGTGAAAGTTATGAAGAAAATTTTGATTATATCATCTATCGCGGTAATAATTTTAGGCTGTGCGATGGCTTTATCCTCCTGCGGCGAAAAAAGCTATAAGGTAGACTACAACGGTCAGAAATCATCCTACGAAAACGCCCGGGACAGCTACAAGGCAGGCGAAAAGGTCGAGTTTTATTTCAGATATGTCGCGACCGATACGGACTACAGCTTTTACCTCGACGGCAAAAAGCTCAACCCTCTTTACGAGGAGGATAAGGGCTATGTGATTAAATTTACGATGCCCTCTCACGATGTAAGCGTGAAATGGAAATCAACAAACTCAATGATGTATTATCCTTAAAATTCAAGCAGTATCATTATAACATATTTTTTCTGTTTTGTACACGCAGGAATACTTGTGAAAATTCAGCGCTTGTGCGTTCGCGCAGGATAAGACTGCGCCTGTGACACAAATATTTTTTATTATAACAAGGAGCTGTCTGCATTGACAGCTCCCATTCATTTAAATGCTTATATATTCCAGGTGTAGTCGTTTACGCTTGTGAGGTAAACGTCGTCATATTCGCCGATGAATGACTCCTTGCTTATTATTTAGATTATTATATGTTCCAATATGGAACGTTGTGTTGAAAAATCTAAAGCAATATAGTATATTTTATAATATAAACTGCGGCGGCGGGCCGTATTTTGAAAGGATGAATACAATGAAAAGATTATCGGCAATTTTTTTAGCGGCTGCGCTTTTGATTTCATTTGCGTCCTGTTCATCACAACAGGATACCAAAAGCGAGCCAACAGATAAGGTTGCGGAACAAACCGCCGAAAAGAACAGAGAAACCATTTATCAGGTCGCGCTGCTCCAGTCGCTTACTCAGGGCTACTATGACGGTATAATCAAGGTCAGCGAACTTAAAGAGCACGGCGACATCGGTATCGGAACCTTTGAGGGTGTAAACGGCGAGATGATCGTGCTCGACGGCACGGTGTATCAGGCTCTCGGCGACGGTTCTGTTCAGGTAGCGGCTGACGACGAAACTGTTCCGTTCTCAAACGTCACCTTCTTTGACAGCGACGTAAAGAAAAAAATCAGCAAAATCAAGGATATAAACGCCTTGAAGGACGCTCTCACCAAAACGGTAGAGAAAAACGGAAAAAATATGTTCGCGTTCGTAAAGCTGAGCGGAGAATTTAAGAAGATGAACGTCCGCAGCGAATTAAAGCAGGAAAAGCCCTACAAATCGCTCGACAAGGCGCTTGCGACAGACCAGCGCGAGTTCAACTACGACAACATCAAGGGAACCGTTGTAGCTCTCTACTGCCCCGACTATATGGACGGACTCAACACTCCCGGCTGGCATTTCCACTTTATCTCCGACGATAAGAAAAAAGGCGGACACATCCTCGAGCTTGCGTTTGATTCGGCTCAGGCAGAGTTCGATATGACACCCGAATTTGATATGTGCCTATCCGACAACAAGGACTTCCAGAAAATGGAACTTGCGAAGGATGTAAGCTCAGCCATTAAAAAGGTTGAGACGAACGATGATTGATACTAATACCTGACAAATAATATCTTTTGTCAAATTATCCCTTCTAACGGAACGTGAAAAAAGATGAAAGGCGGCGCCGCAAATTATCACGCGGCGCCGCCTTTTAGTTTATCATTTTGCTTATTTATCGGCTCGATCGGGGATCATAACCTTGACCGTCGTGTCGCCTTCCTCGTGCGGCGTGATTTCCAGCGTACCCTTGCACATCGTTTCGAGACGCTGACAGATATTATTCAGCGCGATATGCGGCTCGTTGTCGTCGGCGGGATCATATCTCGCTCCGTCGTTCTCAACGATGATTTCGCTTCCGCCCTGCGTCTGACGGGTTTTAACGAAAATATGAAGCGGATCACCAGCAGAATGAAGTAAACTACCCATAACGAAACGGTGATATAAACGAAAGGATTTTTATGGCGCTTTTTCCCGGCACAGTATAATAAAAAACTGTTCAGAACAGGCAATACCATTGACGAAAACAGCGACTCACAGAACAGGAAAAGGTACGAAACAAACACATTCCCGTTCTCTTCCGGGATATTCCACAACACAAGATTGCTCACTGTGTATGCCGTAAGCATTGAAAAGATAGTTCCTTCGCTCGGAACCTCTCAGCCTATGTTATTCATAATTACTCTCAATTTTGATCAAAATTCATAATATAATCAAAGCGTAATCAATTTCCGCCCTGCTCAACTTCCTTTATTTCGTCATTTGACGCTTGTTTAAGAGAGTATGTATCGAACGCCGCGTCCCTCGGCAGCTGGATATCGATCCTGTCCATTTTCTGTATCAGACATTCTCCCGAGCTCATTACTGCCTCGAACACATGCCCTCCGAACTTTCTGTCCTTCGAGATAAAGTGCATATGCCATCCCGAAGCATTTATGCCGTCCATATAATCGGGGAAATACACGCATACCAGCGTTCCTTCTGTTTCCTCAAAGCTAAAGTCCTTCTGTGTTTTTGAAAGTATTTTTTTCAAAGAAACGTGCTGAGAACGATAAGGCGCTCCGGCACGCGCGTGAATTACGTCAAAACATCCGTCTATCCGCGCGATATGGATACTGTTTAAGGAAAAATCATCATCTATTATCATAGTCAGCGCTAATTTTATGGCTTCAATATCCTTCTTCTCTCCAAATTCAATCATTCTGCCGTTTTTTAAAGAACCCGCGACCGCAAACGGCACTCCATCAGAGTTTTCCGAGCGAACTATACTGCCGTCCTGCTTAGCCTGATAGCATACACCGTCAATAATAATCATCTCACCGTCAACATTTTCAAAGGTACCGAGCCCCGTATCGCCGTTTTCAAGCATTTCCTCTACCGTTACAACAGGTTTTGTATATCCAAGCGCTAACGCCTGTAAAGTAGAAACCTGATAGATTTTATTCGATTTCATTTGAGATTTCTCCTTATAATATCAGTTTTATTTATTATAGTTCTTCTTTTGATGTCGAATCAAAGCGATCAGATACACCGCGAACAGAACTGCCGCCGCGCAAATGCCCGATATGTACGATATCGTCTGGTTCAGCCTGAAGCCTTCCTGAGCCATAAGGATATAGGTCACGGTGACAGCCGTCATAAATGTCGCGGGGAACACGGTAAGCAGAGAGCCGAAACGGTATTTGCCTTTTTTCAGAAGATACGCTGTCGCTACCCACAGCGCTATCATCGCCAATGTCTGGTTGCTCCATGAGAAATAACGCCAGACGATCTGAAAACCGCTGTCGTTCGCAATCGCGAACCACGTCAGCAGACCGCCGATCACAAGCAGCGGAACCGTTATAAGCAAACGGTTATACATCTTTTTCTGATTGAGCTTAAAGGTTTCAGCAACAATCAGCCTTGCGCTGCGAAACGCGGTATCGCCCGAGGTGATCGGACACACAACAACGCCCGCGACAGCCAGAATTCCGCCGAATACGCCGAGAACGCCCTTCGAAATCTCATATACTACATTGGACGCGCCGTTTGCAAGCGCGTCATTCAAAAGCTGAGTCGTGCCGTAGAAGGAAACGCCTGCCGCCGCCCATACGAGCGCGATCACCGATTCAGATATCATCGCGCCGTAGAATATCTTTCTGCCTTCCTTTTCGGTCTTGATACACTTAGCAATCATCGGCGACTGGGTCGCATGGAAGCCTGATACAGCTCCGCAGGCAACCGTAATAAACATATACGGCCATACAGGCGTACCGTTCGGGTGCAGGTTCTGTAAGGAAATCTCCGGGATAGTATATTTTCCGCCCGAGAAAATTATACCGCCGATGACCGCCGCCGCCATCACGATAAGCAAAACGCCGAAAACAGGATAGAGCTTGCCGATGAGCTTATCGATCGGTAAGAGTGTTGCAAGAAGATAATACACAAGGATAACAACCGCCCAGAAGGTGCCGTTCATCCAGTCGGGCGTGAGCTTGTCGAGCAATCCTGCGGGACTGGTAACGAATACCGTTCCGCACAGCACTAACAGTACGACCGAAAAGACGCGCATAATCCATTTTGCCGCCTTTCCGAGATATGTACCCGATAATTCCGCGATCGACGAACCCTCGTGACGGGAGCTTATCATTCCGCTCATATAGTCGTGTACTGCTCCTCCTAAAATCGAACCGAACACGATCCACAGGAAAACCACCGGTCCGAAAACCGCGCCCATCAGCGCGCCGAAAATCGGTCCCGTACCCGCGATATTCAGAAGCTGTATCAAAAATGCTTTCCATGTTTTCATCGGAACACAGTCCACGCCGTCGTTGATCGCTACGGCAGGGGTCTGTCGGTCATCGGGACTGAAAATCTTTTCGGTCACTTTGCCATATAAAAAATAGCCGATAATAAGCACCGCAAATGCAGTAAACAGAGAAATCATATTAACCCTTCTTTCAAAGAATTTTTTTATTTCAAACGCGTCAGCGCAATCATAGTATAAACAGCACGCATTTTTCAGCGTCCGAAAAGCACTGCCGCATTTTTCTCTCCGTGGTTTAGTTAAAATTCTCCTTTTATCATTATAAGCTAAAACAGGATAAAAAAACAATAGCTTTTAGAAAATTAGAATGTTCCATTTCGGAACACTTTTGAAAAACTGTTAATTTTTTGCGTTCTTTTAATTATCTGTTTCATTTCCGCGTTTCTGATAATCGGCGGTTATATTCAAACAGCCCGTTTACTGTAATTAAAACAGCAAACGGGCTTTTTTATCGGCTTTTATGTTTTCTTATTTCATTCTCCGTAAAGGCGATCAGCTCCCCTGAGCCGCTTTTTGCCTTACCTGATATGCGGTTCACCTCAGAATATCCCCAGCCTCCGAAGCACCTTTTCGGCCCGATGATCGAGCCCTGCGGAATATCGTGAGATAAAATATAAATCAGCGAAAGCGCGGATTTTTCGGTCGGGTTAAAAAGGTGTGCGCCTGCTCCGGCTAATCTCTTGAACGGCTTTCCGAGAGAGTTTACTCCGAGCGGAGTAATGGTTATTCCGGGATGGCTCATATAGACGCGGATATTCGTGTTCTTATATCTCTGCGCAAGCGCGTAAGAATATTTTGCGAGACAGAGCTTTGACCGCGCGTAAACGGAAAGATTCCCGTAATGATTTGAAAAGTAAAAATCATCATAATCAATACCTGCGAGTTTATAAACCATCGAAATCGTATTAACTAAAACGACCTCGTGCCCGAGCGTTTCAAGATAGGGCAAAACCTTTTCACAAAGATAATATGCCCCAATATAATTGGTGCCCGCTATAAGCTCGAAGCCGTCCGCGGTGGTCTTGCCGGGCTGATGATAAACCCCGGCGTTATTCAAAAACACGTCGACATCAATTGAATTTTTTATAAGCTCAGCGGAAAACGCCTCGATTGACGAAAGATCGGCGAGGTCGAGCCTCATAACCTTTACCGACGAATCGGGATAACCACGCCTTAACTTCTGCGCGGCGGCTTCTGCTTTCTCGATATTGCGGCACGCCATAATGACGTCCGCGCCCAAATAAAGGACGGTTTCAGCAGTCTTAAAGCCGACTCCGCTGTTCGCTCCCGTGATAAGAACCGTTTTACCCTTAAGCGATACACGGCAGTAAGCGTCAATCCAATTTTTTGTTTTTTCGGAAAGGCTCATATTCTCCGCCTTCTTCATTATAAGTATTCGGCTGTTTCTTACTATTTTTTCTGCGCGAAACGCAGGCAGATAATAAAAGAAAATAACCGTAAAATAAAAAAAGAACACTCACTATCGGATGTTGGCATTTCCCTATTTTCACAGGCCGTCGC
>CAZERR010000082.1:0-7611 GCA_964514785.1 uncultured Ruminococcus sp.
CAACTGGGGCGATACGATTTACGCTTATCCGTTCTACGGAAAGCTCGGAGGTCAGAATAACGCGTTCGGAGCTTATCCGGGACAGCCTCTTGTATTCTATAAAGGTCAGTACCAGATTCAGATTCCTCAGAAGTCAACAGCATGGGATGTATACTTAAGTGATAGCGCGCTTTCGGGTTCTGATTCTGCGAAGAAAACTACTGTTGCGAATACAAGTGTATCCGGTGTTACTATGAGTAACGGATATTATGATATTGTTCATCGAACAGTAATGGGTTACGGCGGAAATGGAGCCTCGGCTGACCACGTACAGACCTACGACTACGGTGATTTCTATAAGATTTTTAATGAAAAGAAACCTGTAGATAATATCGTATTTGACTTTAAATACGAAACTACAAAACACAACTTAGAAGATATTATTACTACCAGCACTACTGCTAATACGCTGAATACAAAGTATGGTACAGGCGGCAACGGTTTCGAACTTCTCACTAACTTCCACGGACGTCACGTTGACCTCTTCGGCACTCCGCTTTCGGGTGACGCAGCAGATCCTAGTAAAACTAAACCGCTGTATGTTGTATCTGTCGGCGGTGTAACCGGCAGCGCAGGCGTTGAAAATATCGCGGGTTATTACGCTACAGAGTGGAACGTATATGCCCCGGCTACTAAAACCGGCACTCCGGCTTCCTCGGATTCATACAGTCGTATTACAAACGGTAAGAGTTCTATTCCGCCTGAGGTGCTTGTACTTAATGACGATGATACAACGAGCTTTAATACTACGACCTATCCTTCTGCGGTGAATACTAAAAGTATAACTGACTGGAAAGCGCTTTATACATCTCTTGAAGCGTACAGAGGAATGCCCGTATATATTTCTTATGAGGCTGCAGATGCTCAAATTGGTTCCGGTAACTATGCTACCTCCGGTGGCGGGGGCGCTACTCGTAACGACGGACGCTGGCTATACTCTAAGAACGGTGAGACTATTACATCTAAGATTAGAGTTGACGTATCTAATGACAGCGGTGCAACATATACGCCGAACAGTGAGTTAGGTACTCCTGTAGATGATTTAGAAGCCTACTTTACAAATGATGGGGTAGAAGGACAACAGACCTATACAACAACAATCGATCCTGATAAGACCTTTGATTTTGAGGCGAATTCTAACAATGCCGACTATAAGTTTATGGGTTGGTATATGGAAGACGGTACTAAGATTACTACCGATAATATAAGCCATACAGAGCGTTCCGGTTCATATACTTTCGTTGCAAGGTTTATGTACTTTACCGGCGGTCAGCTGATTCTCAGCCATAAAAATATAACCGGTCCTGCAGGCGACTCGGTAACTTACAATGGTTCGGGTAATACGACTATCGCTGTTACCGTTAAAAACGGCGATGAAGTAGTTCGCGAAATCTCCGCTACGTCCAGTGACATAACTCTTGACGATAAGATTATCAATAACGCGAATTCTGCTTATACAATCGAGGTAACTCTGGGTGCTTCCGGTGTTGGTGAAGATACATATGCTCGTACCGAATGTGATAAGGCTAATAGTTTCTTCGGTAACCAGAGCGCGTATACATCCATGCCTCAGACTTTCTCGTTTACAGTAGGCAGCCTGTTTACCAGCAATACACAGACAACGAAAAAGATTACTTATAACTCCTACTTCAATCAGGTTGCGTACAGCTATGATGTTACCTTTAAATTCAACGGAAGATTAGTTGACAGCAGCGGTAACAGAGTGTCTAATACCTTCAGAAAAAAAGGTACACTTACCGCTAAGCAGATTGCAAACTATGTAACAGGAACCGGTAACGTTAAGTACATTTCGCCTAACTTCCTTACATCTATTGCTCCGTATGAGGAGAATTACGGTGAAAATCTTGTATGGGACTTCAGCGGAGTAATCGATTCAAGAAGACAGTTTGCTTATACAAGCGCAACCAATAGCTATAAGCTTACTGTTGGTGTAAGCGGCGCTTATCAAGCAACACAATCAGGAAGTTCAAAAGAGCTTACAGTAACATTTGATTTACCGTTTGCTTACGATTCCAATGGTCGAGCTAATAACATTGAAAGTATGACTAAGGATACTTCACAGGATAATTTCGTAGTTACTGTTAATTACGGTCAGATTGCAAAGAAAGATCCTACTCTTGGTCATTCATCTCCCGGTGCAACTTCAAATGATAATACCTATGTTACTGCACCTAAGGTACTTGTTGAAAATGGTGATAATACTTACTTCCAGTATTGGGATGTAAGAGATAGAAATAATAAGCCAGTTACTAAGTGCTATATGACACGATTTAATTTTGTTGCATATGATAATTATACTGTTACTCCTGTTTACGGTTCTGCAGCGTACGAGGCAGATGACGATGATTCAATCTCGACATCAATCTCATTCCTTGATACTACCAGAAACCAGTGGAATAACAACGGAAACGGCGGTGCCTCCGGAATAATTAATGAAGATGCATTAAAGGCTTCCGACTTACTCTTTAATGATTTCTTAGTATCTTTCTCGTACAAGGGTAAAGAGCTTAACAGTTCTAATCTTGCAGGTGTAAACACGGGATTTGTAGTTCAGAGACTCGGTACACTTGAAAAGTACGGTGGAGATGATTCTCGTAATACTGATACTGAGTATTACAAGGAAAAGTATAAAGATCAAGACGACACCGCAAGTATTGAATCGTGCATAAACGGTTCAACTGTCAACGGCTTTGATAATATCACTGTTGCTGCAAATCAGCTTGATAATAAGGATAGAGTACAGTGGTATTATTCGGTATATAACTCACGCGGATGGAATGATGAGACCGATAAACCAAAGAATAAGTACACTTATTTGAGATATGTTTACAGGGCGTATTCGTATATCAAAGATAGTAACGGAATTACATTATCGGAACCCGTTTACTTCACAATGTACGATAAGGCAGTTCAATAAGGAGGAAATGTATATGGAAAAAATATATGAAGCTCCTGAGCTTGATATTGTAAAGGTAAAGCTTTCGAGAGATGTTCTTGTTGTTAGTGTGGATGAGACTACTGCAAGCGGCGGTACCATTATTGACCCTGGTCCTGGTATGGAGGATGATGGTCAAGGTTGGTAAAATATAGTGTAAGGATGCGGGTGTATTTTACCCGCATCCTATAACGGAAGTGTTATGATGAAGAAGATTTATAAAAAAATCAGTATATTATTAATTGTTTTAGTTCTTGTTCTGTCATTTTTATTTCAGACTCAAGCTGAGACAATTTACAACTACGAAGGTTATTCATATTATCTTTTGACAAACACTACAGCTTCTTTATGTGGTTGGGACGACCGTAATCCTGAGTTACAAGTTCCGAAAGATATTCTTGAAAAATACATCGTTGAAATATCCGATAGTGCTTTTAAGAATGATGAAAATATTACTTCACTCAATTTATCAAAAGCATCGATGCTTCAGCGTATAGGTAGTTATGCGTTTGATAAATGTACTAATCTTTCCGGCGGCTTTACTATTCCGCAAAAGGTCAACAGCTTGGGATTATCTGCTTTTCAGGAATGTTCTTCACTTGAATCTGTTAAAATGAAATCAAGCTATATTAATGTAATTTCTGCGCAGGCGTTTTATAAATGTGCTTCTTTAACTGAAGTTGTTTTACCTGATGATTTACAGTCTATAAATAAGCTTGCTTTTGCTGATTGTACATCACTAAGTGAGATTATTATATCTAAGTCGGTTACTTCAATTGATTCTACCGCATTTAATAATGACGAGAATTTAGTTATTAAATGCTACAAGGACAGCTATGCTGAGCAATATGCTAAGGATAACGGTATAAGCTATGAGATACTCGATCCTCTTTACGGCGACGCTAATGAAGACGGCGAAGTTGATATTATGGACGTAACGTTTATTCAGAAGTATAAGATCGGAACGAAAACTTTTGTTTCTGCTTATGGCAAGCAATGCGCTGACGTTAATAAGAGCGGGGATGTTACTATCCGTGACGCTACGATGATTCAGATGAAGATTGCTAAGATTATTGAAAACTTTTAAAAGATAAGGCTATTTAGCCTTGCAAAATTGACTTCTACGTTTTTGTTTTCATAAATTTCTTTTTAAGAAAAGGAACTGCTACAAACGCAGTTCCTTTTCTTATACAAATTATTAGTATTTAAACATTATATAATGATTTCGTTTCCGTCTTTACCTAGCGAAAAAACAGTACCTTCGGTCTGCTTGCGGATTATTTCGTAATCTTCAGCAGTCCATTCCGGGTTTTGATGAATCAATATGATATCTTTAAAGCCTTTATCGATCAACCCTTCGGTAAGCATAGGCAGAGAAGAGTGCTTGGGATTTCCTCCGTCTGAGGTTTCCCAGCATTCGTGGAGCAATACCGCGCCCGAATTATCCTTTTCAAATAAGCCGGGATCAAAGGCTGTGTCCGTAGCGTAAATCAATTTTTTGTCGATCGTAATTTGAAAAGACGGCGATGAATGTACCTGTTCTTTTATACCTATCTCTGTTTCTCCGATTTTAAAACCTTCGGTTGTATAATCGCGGCATTCAACCTGTTTAGCGATTTTAAGCAGAGGTCTTGAGAAGAATTCTGTTCTTAAAAGTTTGGTGAGATATTCCTCTGTGCCCATTGTGTAATACGGCTTACCCGGACCGTAAATAACAAGCTTTTTGTCTTTTACATAAGGTAAAAGGTAGATTATTCCTATAGTATGGTCTAAATGATAATGGGAAAGAATAATTGTTATCTCATCGTACTTATTGAGCGTTGCTTTATAATTGCAGAGATTTGAAACGCCTGTTCCGATATCGAGAATTATTAAGCAATTTTTGTGCTCAATCATAAAGCAGCTTGTTTCGTTTTTGCCGGGAATCCATCCCGCGCATCCGAGTATGTGAAGCTTCATATTTAACCTCCGGTTATTTCTAACCTTTATTATAATTGATAATAAAACTATTGTAAAGAGCGAATGTTTTTATTCGATTGAGATAACCTTGTATCCGGCTTTAGTTACCGCTTCGGTTATCGTTTCATTATCAAGGCTTATATCTACCGTTGCGCTGTTGTTGGCAAGGCTGACTGTCACGGGCTTGTCAGTGATGGACTCGAGCGCTTTTTGAACTCTTGCAACGCAGTGTTCGCACATCATACCATTGATTTTAATCACCTTGCTGTTTATTGTGCTGGCATCAGGTGTTATTGTTTTAAACTCTTTTATTTCCTTTATATTAGACTGAATAATCTTCGGCTTAAAGCCTCTGAGTCTGAGCGCGTTTGAAACTACGCAAATGGAGCTCAAGCTCATAGCAATCGTGCCGAACATAGGCTTAAGCTGCCAGCCGAGCATGTTGTAGAATGCTCCTGCGGCTAAAGGAATACAGATTATATTGTAAATAAAAGCCCAAAAAAGGTTTTCCTTAATATTTCTGACTACTGCGCGGCTGAGCTCAAACAGCGTGACTACGTCGGTCAGCTCGCTTTTCATCAATACTATATCGGCTGAGTCGATAGCGATATCCGTTCCGGCGCCGATTGCGATCCCGATGTCTGCGGTGACAAGGGCAGGGGAGTCATTTATACCGTCTCCGACCATTGCGACTGCTCCTTCGTTCTTGTATTTTCGTACTATCTGCTCCTTTTGATGGGGAAGAACCTGAGCGTATGCGGTTTTAATATTAGCATTTTTCTGAATTGACGCGGCGGTCTGCTTGTTATCTCCGGTCAGCATAACAGATGTTATTCCGATCGAGTCAAGCTGAGCTACAGCGTTTTTACTGCTCTCTTTTATTGTGTCCGCAACAGCGATAACTCCGATTACCTTTTCGTTATCGGCAAAGAGCAGGGGAGTTTTACCGTCATTGTATAATTCTAATATAGAATTATTATCAAATTCAATATTCAGTTTTTTAATGAATGAATAATTGCCCGAATAATAAATCTTTGAGTTTATCTCGGCTGATACGCCTGAACCGGTGTAGGATTTAAAGCTTTCGGCATTTATTAAAGTTACGTTATTCTCTTTAGCGTATTCAACTACCGCTTTCGCAAGCGGATGTTCGGAGTTGTTTTCGAGGGAATAGGCGATTTCTAAAAGATTATCGGAGTATGATAAAACATCCGTGACCTTGGGCGAGCCTGTGGTAATTGTACCGGTTTTATCGAGGATAACTGTTTTAATCTTGTTAGCAGTTTCGAGCGCTTCGGCGGATTTTATGAGAATTCCGCAGCTTGCCGCTTTTCCCGTACCGACCATTATCGCAGTAGGAGTTGCAAGCCCGAGCGCGCAGGGGCAGGAAATAACCAGTACGGCTATTCCGAAGGATATTGCTTTTCCGACCTCAATACCTGCGATAAGCCAGATAAGCGTTGTAATTAACGCTATTCCGATTACTGCGGGAACAAATACTCCTGCGACCTTATCCGCTATTCTCGCAATCGGAGCCTTTGAAGTTGTAGCGTCTTCAACGAGCTTTATGATTTTTGAAAGAGTAGTTTCGCTTCCTGTGCCTGTGGCTTCTATTTTAATGTATCCCGATTTTATAACAGTTCCGCCGATTACATTCTGAGCGACTGTTTTATCAACGGGAATACTTTCGCCCGTTATCGCGCTTTCATCAATGCTGCAGCTTCCGCTTACTATAGTTCCGTCAACGGGGATCGACATACCGTTTTTACAAATAACGATATCGCCGTTTTTAACCTCGCTTGTAGGGATTTCGAGCTCATTTCCGTCTTTCTCAATCAAAGCGGTTTTAGGGGTAAGCTTAATGAGCTTGCTTATAGCGGACGAGGTTTTGCTTTTACTTTTACTTTCAAGATATTTTCCGACCGTAATAAAGGTGAGTATCATTCCTGCCGATTCATAATAATAATGAAGTCCCAGCGCAGAGGCTTCCGGCATAGTATAGCCGTTTAACGCGCAGACCGCCGTAACATACAGGCTGTAGCCAATTGAAACTCCTGCGCCCAGCGCTATTAATGCGTCCATATTCGGACGGAGTTTAATAAGGGATTTAAAGCCGCTTATAAAGAACTTTCGGTTGAGAATCAATATCGGAATTAAAAAAATGAGCTGGCATAATGCGAATATCGTCATGTTTTCCAGAATACCTATATGTATTCCGAACATATGGCTCATAGCAACCGCCATAAGCGGTATCAGAAAAGCAACCGAAAGAATAAGACGTTTTTTAACCTTATCACTGTCGGTGTAATACTGATCCTCTCCTGAAGTATAGACCTTTGCGCCGTAGCCTGCCTTCTTAACTGCATTTATTATATCCTTATTATTTATAAGCTTTTCGTCAAATTCAGCTTCCAAAGAATTTGTAAGCAAATTGACGTTTGCGTTCTTGATACCGTCGAGCTTACAAACCGACCTCTGAACGGCGGATGAGCATGCCGAACAGCTCATACCTGTTATAGAGAATTTTTCTTTTTTCATAAGTAACACCTACAAATATTGTATGTATTTATTTTATCATAGAGGTTATGCTTAGTCAATAATAAGAAAACGCACGCACTGTTTGTGCGAGCGCTTTCTCAGGAGATTAACTTGCGTTT
>CAZERR010000083.1:0-7201 GCA_964514785.1 uncultured Ruminococcus sp.
CTTCTGCGCTTTCTGCTGCGCCGCTTAATGATTGAGCTGATGATGATGTAAATTATAAGCAGAACTACGATCGCCGCGATAATCACGATAAACCAGTTGGAGAACACGACCTTTTGGATAACCGAGAAAACATAAAGAATACCGCTTCTCTCGACCGTTTCGCTGGCTACGAGGTTGACCTCGGCAAGCTTGGTCTTTTCTTTTACCATTGAGCCGGTGTAATAAACAGTAGCCTTACCGATCACATCGCCCTTCTTAACGGGAGCGTCGATGCTGTCGGGAACCTTAGTTTCAACCTTTATATCGCTTTCCTTATAGTCCTTCGGAACGATGGCGTTGATGTTCTTTTCAGGAACAAGCTGAACGCTGTTCTTACCCCAAGCAAGGTTGATTTTCTCCTCGCGCATCGGAGTCTCGCTGGACGCAACCTGATTAAGCTCAAGCTGAGTCAGCGCCCATCGGAAAAGCTCCTTAGCGTCCTTCATTGTACCGTATGTATCCTTAGTCGGGTCGGGATTATAGGGAGATTTAAGGAAAACTCCGAGGTATGAATACCCGTCGGCGCTGCCTAAGGTAACGAGGCAGTGACCGGCTTCATCAGTAGTACCCGTCTTGATTCCCTGAGCGAACTGATAGTAATAATTTCCGCCGCGGTTTGCGTCGATCAAATAGTTAGTAGTAACAAGCGGGAAGCTCTCTCCCTTAACGTAATATGTTGTTGTGTTTGTGATTTTTGAGAACTCAGGAAGAGTCAGCGCGTACTGAGTCATAATCGCGAGATCGCGGGCGGTGGTATAATGGTTCTTATGATGAAGACCGTCGGGATTTTCAAAATGAGTATCCTTACAGCCTAGCTCTTTAGCCTTTTTATTCATCATCTTAACAAACTTCTCAATGCTTCCGCCACCTATATAATCAGCAAGAACTACAGCCGCGTCATTACCCGAGGGAACCATCATCGAGTAGAGCAAATCGAGAACAGACATTGTCTGACCGACATGTGAGGAAACATGCGCTACAGAGCTTCCTGTACCGTTAAGAATATCGAGTACGGACTGCTTAATCTGAACTCTGGTTCTCTTGAAGCTGTCGACATGCTCGGCTACAACTATATAAGTCATAATCTTTGTCGTCGAAGCGGGATAACGTCTTTTATCAGCTTCTCTCTCGTAGACAGTCTGCCCTGTATCAAGGTTAATAAGCAGAGCCGACTTGGATTCAACCTTGACCTTGTTTTTATAATTGGCAGCATCAGCGGGAATGAACGCCGCCGAAAAAGCAACAATCAAACAAAGCAGGGTTGAAAGTACGACAGATACTTTCTTTTTCATAGAATAACCTCCCATTTTTTCACATTAGATTTATTATACTATATTTTATAAAAAAAGGCAATATCTATTAATTCAGGGTAGAATCCCCTGTTTCACGGAACAATCTTTCAATCTCTGCCTTTAATCCGCGATAACGGTCGTCAAGCAGATTATTTGAATCTTTAATTACAAAATCGGCTATCTTACGGGAAAGCTCGAGATTTCGAGTATCGGCAAGGCTGCTGATTTTCAGCTCGGGCAGACCGTGCTGACGGGAGCCGAAAAAGTCTCCGGGACCTCTCAGCTTTAAATCAGCGTCGGCGATTTTAAAGCCGTCGCTCGTAGTGCACATCGTTTTTAAACGTTGTGTTGAGTTATCGGTTGTGCTGTCGGAAACGAGGATACAATAGCTTTTTTCATCGGAACGCCCTACCCTGCCCCTGAGCTGATGAAGCTGAGAAAGTCCGAAGCGTTCGGCATTTTCAATCATCATAATCGTAGCGTTAGGAACGTCGATCCCTACCTCGATTACAGTTGTCGCAACAAGCAGCTTGATTTTATTCTCGGAAAACTCGCGCATTACCTCTTCTTTTTCCGAAGCCTTCATTTTTCCGTGAAGTATACCTACGGGAATATCGCTGAAATAATTCAGCATAAGCTCCGCAGCGTATTCCTCGGCTGAGGCGAGATCGCTCATACCTTCTTCAACGAGCGGACATACTATATACGCCTGATGGCCTTTTTTTATCTCGTCCTTAATAAAGCCGAGAGCGCGTACCCGTTTATCGGAGCCGATAAGGAGAGTATCGATTTTACGCCGTCCGGGCGGAAGCTCGTCGATAATCGAAATATCGAGATCTCCGAAGATGATAAGCCCGAGCGTTCTCGGAATAGGAGTCGCGCTCATAACGAGAAGGTGCGGACTGTTGCCCTTTGAAAGAAGCCTGGCACGCTGAGCTACGCCAAAGCGGTGCTGTTCATCAGTCACAACCAATCCTAGATTTTCAAACTCGGTATCATCAGTAATAAGAGCGTGAGTACCGATCACGAAGTCAATTTCGCCGTTTTTAAGCCCTTCCCTTACCCTATTCTTCTCGCTCTGTTTAAGAGAACCTGTAAGCAGGGCGGTTTTTATATCAGTATTCTTTAATATTTCTTTAAATGAATTATAATGCTGCTCAGCAAGTATTTCAGTCGGTGCCATAAACGCGCACTGAAATCCGTTTTTGATCATCGTATAGCAAACCGAGCCGGCTACAACGGTTTTTCCTGATCCGACATCACCCTGAACGAGCCTGTTCATACCGTATTCGCTGTTCATTATATCGCTTATACATTCGGAAATTGATCTCTTCTGAGCGCCGGTCATATCAAAATCAAGGAAGCGCTCGAACTGCACGGAATAATCATCGGTTATTCTATTCATATTTTCGCTTCTCTTACGATTTTTCAGCCTTTGAAGCCCCAGTGTCAGGACAAGCAGTTCTTCGATTACAAGGCGTTTTCTCGCCTTTTCCAGAGCCTGCGGATTTTCGGGAAAATGTATATTATTAACAGCATAGCGCAGGTCGCAAAGCTTAAAGCGATCCCTTAGGTTCTCAGGTAACGGGTCGTTGATTTTTTCCGGCAAAAGCAAAAGCGCATTTTTAACGGCTTTTACAACCATATTGTTGTTAAGCCCGGCGGTAAGATTATAAACCGGTCTTACCTCGGAGGAGCTGTCATCCTGAGAAAATGTAGGCGCGATCATACTGACGTTGCCGAAAGAATTTGACGCTTTTCCGAAGAATTTATAGGTAGCTCCGTTTACGAGCATTCTGTCGATATACCTGTTGTTAAAATAAATAAGCTGACAAACTCCGGTTTCATCAGCGACATAGGTTTTCGCGATATACTTTCCGCTCTTTGTAAAGCCGGACTGAAACGCGCTGTGTACAGTCGCTCTTATACATACCGTGGTATCATCGCGGACGTCGGCTATATCGGTTATATCCGACCAGTCCTCATAGGTTCTCGGATAAAAATTGAGAAGGTCGCCAACGGAGAATACACCGAGCTTATTAAAAAGCTCAGCGCGCTTTTTCCCGATACCGGAAAGTTCTTCAATTTTCATACCGTACAGCGACATAACAATTACCTTATTTAACTTACATCTATTATAAAAGGGCTGCCTGAGCAACCCTTTTAATTATTTAGTTTAAAACTTATTCTACACTCAATACGAAGTAGTAAATAGGCTGTCCGCCGTTTACAAGCGAAACATCGACCTTATTACCGAACTTATCGTTGATAGCCTCGTACGCCTCCTGAGCCTCCTGCTCGGAGATATCCTGACCGTAAATCAGTGTAACGAAGGAGGTATCATGGTTAATCATATTCTTAGCGAGCTTAACCGCCGCCTTAGCGGGAGTTTTCTCGGTAATAGTGAGCTTACCGTTCTCAAGGGCGATGATCTCGCCTTCCTTGATTTTATGGTGACCGAACTCGCTGTTACGCGCCGCGAAGGTTACCTGACCTGTAGCGACATGCTTAGCAGCGTCAATCATCATATCCTTATTGCTCTCGGGAGAAAGCTCGGGATCAAAGTTCAGCATAGCTGTCATGCCCTGCGGAATTGTGCGGGTAGGAACGATAACAACGTTTCTGTCCTCAACCATCGGAACTGTCTGCTCAGCAGCCATAATGATGTTTTTGTTATTAGGAAGTACGATAACCGTCTTAGCGGGTGTAGCCATAACAGCCTCGTAGATATCGTCAGTGCTGGGGTTCATAGACTGTCCGCCGGATACAACATGAGTACAACCTAAATCCATAAAGAGATTCGTAATACCCTCGCCCGCGGCAACGGCTACAAATCCGATTTCCTCGGTAGGCTCGGCAGGCTCTAACTTCTTAGCTGTCTTAGCAGCCTCGTTATCCTCAACACGCTGACGGTGCTGTTCCTTCATATTCTCAACCTTAACGGTGATAAGCTGACCGAAGGTAAGACCTCTCTGAAGAGCGTTACCCGGATTATCGGTATGAACGTGAACCTTGATAATCTCATCGTCGCTTACTACAACAACGCAATCACCGATAGTTTCAAGGAACATTCTAAGCTCGTTCGGGTCGGTGGAGATCTTCTCATCGCGGCCTACGATGAACTCGGTACAGTAAGTGAAGTTGATAACCTCGTCAAACTCCGCAACGGTGCTGGAGAAGTTCTCGAGCTCTTCCTGGATATTAGAGTTATCGAACTCTACGATCTCACCGTCCTTAAAGTACTTTAACATACCCTCAAAGATGGAATAAAGTCCCATTCCGCCGGCGTCAACAACGCCTGCCTTTTTAAGCACGGGAAGGTACTCGGGAGTCTTTCTTAAGGCTTCCTCAGCGCTTACGCATACTGCCTCCCATACCTCGGCAACGTCCTCGCTCTTTTTACAAGCCTCTAAGCCGCCTTCGTAGCCGACTCTCGCTACAGTGAGGATAGTGCCCTCGGTAGGCTTCATAACGGCCTTATACGCAGCGTCTACGCCGAGTCCCAAAGCCTCTACGAGCTCTTTACCGTTAGCTACAGCCTTACCCTTAAGGCCGTCGGAAAAGCCTCTGAATAAAAGAGAAAGGATAACGCCTGAGTTACCTCTTGCGCCGCGAAGCATAGCCGAAGCAATTGTCTTGGCTACAATACCTACCTCGTCGGATTCGGTATTTGAGAGAGCTTTAACAGCCGCAGTGGTAGTCATAGACATATTTGTACCTGTATCTCCGTCGGGAACGGGGAAAATATTAAGGTCGTTAATATAAGATTTTTTAGTACAGATATTGTTTGAACCGGACAGTACCGCCTGTTTTAAATCAATTCCATTCATAATTCAACACTTCCTCACCCAATAAATTTGGATATATCATACACAGTCATTATACTATAAATATAAATTTTTTCAAGAGTTTTTTAAACAATTCTTAATCTTTCGGCAGAAATTGTTTTGCCTGACTTGTCATCAACCTCAAAAATCACACATTCGAGCTTACAATCGCCCTTTTTAAGGTCAAATCTCACAGGCATACCCGTTTTGAATTTAGTTATAGTGTTTTCGGGATTTACACCGAGCACCGAATTTAACGGTCCTGTCATACCAACATCTGTTATATATCCCGTACCGTTTTCAAGCACGCGCTCGTCTGAGGTCTGAACGTGGGTATGAGTACCGAATACTGCCGATACCCTGCCGTCGAGATAATAGCCCATAGTAAGCTTCTCGGACGTAGTTTCCGCGTGGAAATCGACAATAACGATACGGCTGTCGATATTCTTCAGGATAGCGTCGATTTTATGAAACGGGTTTTCAATACCGTAATCCATAAACATCGTGCCGATAAGGTTTATTACGGTAATTTGCAAACGTCCGTAATCGAGCGTACACAGTCCGCAGCCGGGTGTGGTCGCTTCCGGGAAATTCGCAGGGCGGATGATATACGGCTTATTCTCAAGGTAATCGTATATTTCCTTTCGCCTAAAAGAATGGTTGCCGAGGGTTATAACGTCTACCCCGCTGTCGAATAGATAATCCGCGGAGGAAGGAGTGATACCGTTACCGTCGGCTGAGTTTTCTCCGTTACAGATCACAGCGTCGATCCCCTTTACTTGCTTTAGCGAAGGAAGCTTTGAGCGGAGAAACTCACAGCCTATCTTCCCTACTCCATCGACTATACATAAAATTCTCATAACATCAGCTTTCTAAATCTAAGATATTCTCATTTTAACACAAAATCTTTATTTACTCAACATTTACGCGCCTTTTTACCGCAATATTTTTATTCACGATATATGTTGAATCAAGTATTATTCTGTCTTTTATTTCCTTAAAGGAATATTTTTTGCGCTTGATCGTATATTTTCCGAGGTTAAAAGCCTCGCTTAAAAATGCTTTTTTCTTTAAGAGAATTTTATTATTAAGCTTATCAAACTTTTTAAATCCATATATATCTATACAGTTTATCCCGAGCGGAAGCTTTACCTCGTTAAAGCTCAACCTTTTTTTATGAAATACCGGACAATTAAACTCTACGTTAGGACTAGCCGGCTTTATAAGAAAATCTGCCCATAAAAACTTAAGACTGCTCTTTTCAGTATAATTCCTATCCGGAAATATAACTTTAATTTTTTTATCAAGACTAAATGTTCGTTTTTTTATAACATCAGCATATATCTTCCCCTCACAATGAACATAACTAAGCTTATCCTGAAGCTCGTTCGTTCCTTCGACAACTGTACTGACGAGTAGCTGGTTTTCGCTTACGGCTGTTCCTCTTTTAACCATACATGTGCCGGCGCTGACGACAGTATCGGTTATAACTCCGTCCTCGGAAGCGGTCAGATTGCAGGGTGATTTACCTTTTTTTAGCGCAGGTTTTTTAAACTTTTCCTTAATTTCAACCTCGGCAATACTGTTCAGCGCGTTTATTGAAACCCAGCGTATCTGAGGAAGCTTTAGCTGCAATTCACGTTCCGCCGCTTCAAAATCCACCGACGGCTTAAACGCTCCGGGCTTTAGTCCGCTGCTTTCGAGCACGCTGTGAATACTGCTTTCACTGAGCTTTTCGGCGCCGTTGAGCTTAACATCCCACACAAACATACTTAACAAGCTTAAAATAATTACCGCCAAAACCGCTCCTGCCGCTATCCCCTTTCTAACCTTATATTTTTTTATAAGAAAGGGCAGTCCGGCTTTTTTCTCAACTCTTAGCCGCACTGAGGATTTTCGGGCGGTTTTTCTTATTTTCAGATAATCCGAGGCGGACATCTGACCAATATACTTTTCTTTCCCGGGTAAAAGCTCGCGGCAACTTATTCCGTTTCGGTTAAGAAGGTTGATAAATCTCTCGGGATATCGGCCTGTAAGACTGAA
>CAZERR010000084.1:0-6810 GCA_964514785.1 uncultured Ruminococcus sp.
AAAAGTATTATATAATATACATAAGTTTATGGTCTTTTGACCGAAAGGAGTTTTATTAATGGGATTAATTAAAGCCGGTATAGGTGCTTTAGGCGGTACCTTAGCCGATCAGTGGAAAGAATATTTTTACTGCGAAAGTCTCCCGAAGGATGTGCTCGTAGTAAAGGGTCAGAAGAGGGTTTCAGGACGTTCTTCAAATACAAAGGGAAGCGATAATATTATCTCCAACGGTTCCGTTATTGCGGTAGCCGACGGCCAGTGTATGATTATCGTTGAGCAGGGAAAAATCGTTGAGGTATGCGCTGATCCCGGTGAGTTTACATACGATACCTCTACCGAGCCCAGCATCTTTGCAGGTAAGCTCGGAAAGGGTATTATAGATACATTCAGAACGATAGGTAAGCGTTTTACCTTCGGCGGAGATACGGGAAAGGATCAGAGAGTTTATTACTTTAATACTAAGGAAATAGTAGAGAATAAATTCGGTACCCCGAACCCTGTTCCGTTCAGAGTAGTTGACAGCAAAATCGGTTTCGATATCGACCTCGATATCCGCTGCAGCGGCGTTTATTCCTATAAGATCACAAATCCGCTTCTTTTCTATACAAACGTCTGCGGTAATGTTTCCGAGCCTTATAAGCGCAGTGAGATAGATACTCAGCTTAAGACTGAGTTTATCCACGCTCTTACTCCCGGTTTCGCTAAGATGAGCGATATGGAGCTTCGCCCGAATCAGATCGGCGCTCACGTTGAACAGCTCACGGAAGCTATGAATGAAGCTCTTACCGCTAAGTGGTCCGACCTTCGAGGACTCAGCATTGTTTCTATCGCGCTCAACCCGATCGTGCTTACCGAGGAAGACGCCGCTATGCTTAAGGAAGCTCAGCGCACAGGTATGCTTCGTGATCCGGGAATGGCGGGTGCTACTCTCGTAGGCGCTCAGGCCGACGCTATGAAGGCTGCCGCGGCTAACGAGGGCGGCGCTATGAACGGCTTTATCGGAATGGGTATGGCTATGAACGCAGGCGGCGGAATGAACGCTCAGGGCTTCTATAATATGCAGCAGCAGAATCAGGCTCAGCAGCCTCCTCAGCAGCAGCCTCAGCAGGCGGCCCCTCAGCAGAGCGCGGCAGGCGGCTGGAAATGTCCGAAATGCGGAGCTCAGGCGAGCGGTAAGTTCTGTCCCGAATGCGGCGCTAAAAAGCCCGAGGCAGACGGCTGGACCTGTAAGTGCGGCGCTGTAAATAAAGGAAAGTTCTGTCAGGAATGCGGCGCTCCGAAGCCCGCGGGAGCTCCCCTTTATAAGTGCGATAAGTGCGGATGGGAGCCGAAGGATCCTCATAATCCTCCTAAGTTCTGCCCCGAGTGCGGAGACCCCTTCGACGATAACGATATAGTTTAATTTGCTTTTTCGGTAACAGGCGACGTTTCTGCCGCCTGTTATGTGTATTTGTCCGTTTTTTCGGACAGAAAGGTTTAGATAGTTAAATGGCTGAAATATTTGAATATAAATGTCCGTGCTGCGGAGGAGCGGTAAGCTTCGATTCCTCCGTCCAGAAGATGAAATGCCCCTACTGCGACAGCGAGTTTGACGTACAGGCGTTTCTTAAAAAGGACGAAAGATTAAACGAGCAGGCTCCCGACGAGTTTAAGTGGGAGGAAAAGGCAGGTCAGGAATGGGATAACGGCGAAGAAGAAAAAATGTGTGTTTTCGTGTGTAAATCCTGTGCCGGTGAAATTGTCGGAGATGAAAACACCGCCGCGACATCCTGTCCGTATTGCGGAAACCCCGTAGTTTTAAGCGGACGCTTATCGGGAACCTTAAAGCCCGATTTTGTTATCCCGTTCAAGCACAATAAAGATGCCGCAAAGGCTAAGCTCAAGGAGTATGTTTCTTCTAAAAAATTCGCCCCGGGCTCCTTTAAGACGGAAAATAAGATCGAGGAAATCAAGGGTCTGTACGTTCCGTTCTGGCTTTTCGATTCCGATACCGACGCGGCTGTTGATTTTGAGGCTACTACCGTTCGTACATGGTCGGATTCAAGCTACAATTATACCGAAACGAGCTTCTTCGACGTATTCCGAGAGGGCTCGATGAAGTTTGTGAATATTCCCTGCGACGGTTCCTCGAAAATGCCCGACGACCTTATGGAGTCTATCGAGCCGTTTAATTTCTCCGAGGCTGTGGATTTCCAGACAGCGTATCTCGCGGGCTATCTTGCCGATAAATATGACGTTAGTGTGGACGATAGTATCGACCGCGCGAACAACCGCGTTAAGACGAGCGCCGAGGAAGTTCTGAGAGGAACTATATCCTTTCCGTACGCTTCTGTCAGCACACGAAACAGCTCCGTCCGGATTAAAAACGGTAAAGCGAAATACGCGCTTTATCCCGTGTGGATATTAAACACCGATTATAAGGGCGAAAAATACACCTTCGCTATGAACGGTCAGACGGGAAAATTTATCGGAAATCTTCCCTTAGACGGAAAAAAGGTCGCCGCTTTATTCGCGGGACTTACCGTAGGTATAGGTGTGATCGTCTATATCATCGGAACGCTTTTAGGGTTCTTTTAAGGGGGTGTCGATATGAAAAAAGTATTATCATTATTATTTATAGTAGTTATTCTTTCGGCGCTCATTGTTACTCCTGCTTCTGCGGAAAAGAAACTCGTTATCGATAACGCGAATGTGCTTTCCTCAGCTGAGGTTCAGGATCTAACAGGTAAGCTCGAGACTCTCGGCGATAAGTATGATATGGATTTTGTGATCCTTACTATCAGAACGCTTGGGGGCAAGGCGGACTACGAGTACGCGGACGATTATTATGATTATAACGGCTATGATGACGACGGCTCGCTGCTTTTAGTAAGCGTTGATGACCATAAGGGTTATATAAGCACTAAGGGCTACGGTATCACTGCCTTTACCGATTACGGTATCGGATATATTTCCTCGGAAATCAAGGGCGATATTAAAAAAGGCAATTACTACAGCGCGTTTGATAAGTATATCAAGCTTTGCGACGAGTTTGTAAGCGAAGCAAAAAACGGCAAGTCGTACGATACCAACCATAAGAAAAAGGGCTTTACCGATATGCTTTTCGGAGTTGGCGTATCTCTTTTCATCGGTCTTATAATCGCGATACTTGCGGCGTTAAGCCTAAAGAAAAAGTATAAGCCCGTTATGCTTAAGGCTGAGGCTAACGACTATCTTGTACAGGGCAGCCTCAACGTTAAGAACGCTTACGATAACTTCCTTTATACTCACGTTACCCGCGTAAAGAGAAAGGACGACAGCAATTCCGGCGGAAGCTCGACTCATACCTCCTCTTCAGGTTCGACTCACGGAGGCGGAGGCTTTAGCTGGTAGTGCTAAAATCGAATAACATCAATAATGAGCCGGCTCAGTTTAATTGAGCCGGCTCTTAAAATGAAATTGATCTCTCTTTATCTATTATAGATATTATTATTTTTATTATTATATATATTATTATATATGGACATTTTGTCCTAGGTTAGGGACATTTTGTCCTGGGTTTGGGACGTTTTGTCCCGACTTAAAGACATTTTGTCCTTTTATCCAAATAACCCTGAATTTAAATAATCATAAAAAACAGCCGGCTCAAATTGCTTTGAGTCAGCTGTTATTTGATTATTCGTTTACCTTCGAGAACTTATAGCCCGATAAAATAAGCTGGTTTTTCTTTTCACCCTTAGCGTAGGGAATATACATTTTTGATTTTTCTTCGCCGACGTAAACGACTGTGATCTGCTTTTTGTTTGAGTTAACGGTATATGTACCTGTTGTTGTGATACGGTCGTTGTTGCTTAAGTGGCAGGTTCCGTCGTCCTTGAAATCGTAAATGAGGTTGTAGTCCTTATTCTTCCACTTTCCGGTTACGGTTTTATCAGCCTTGAATTTAGCGCTGACCTTGAGGTCGGGTTCAGCCTTAGAGGCGTTCTTAAAGTCGATCGAGGTCTGGTTGCTTGTTAAGGTGAATACTCTTCCGGAGAACGCGTTTCCTTTAAGCTCGAATTCAAAGGTTCCCTTGATGATCGGGAGGATTTCTATATCGATTTTATCAGTTTTTTCTGCCTTTTCGTCAGCCGACGCGGAGCTTGTATCGGTGTAGTTCCATGTGCCGAAAATCTCGATTGTTCCGAGCTTTATTGAAGCTGTTCCGTCGTCGTTAAAGGTGTAGTACCTGATGTTTTCATCAGCCTTTGTTTTAGACGCTTCGTCTGAGGATGAGGTCGATTCGTCGATGATCCATGTTCCTACAACGCTGTTGTTGAAGAACAGAAAGTAAACGCCTGCCGCTATAAGCGCCGCGATAAGTACGCACGCAGCTATGATAATCGGTTTCTGAACCTTAACCTTCTTACCGTTATCATCCATCGGAATCTCCGGGATAGTATCGGGAGTTTCGATCTCCGTATCGTCTGAATATCCGTTTGCTTCCTCAACAGCCGTTTCGGTGCTTTCGGTGCTTTCCGTGTTTTCGGGAGCGGATTCGTTTTCGTTTAATTCAATTTTTTCAAAATCTTCCATTATAATTGCCATAGCCTTTCCGCCCACAAATTGTCATTAATTATCTCTACCGCCTTACCGTGGGCAAATAAGGCGTAAAGGGCGATTCGGTCACCGACCGTTGCCGGTTTGCGGCAAGGCGAGCGGATAACGTGAATCAGCCGGTGCGATTTTTTCAAATACCTTCTTGGTATTATCCTGTTTATAATACTATATTTTATTTAAAAAATCAAGAAATCTGTCTAAATTGTAAAATTCATAAAAAATTCTTATTATTTTCTATAAACTGATTGAAATAACTGCCGTTTTATGGTATAGTAAACTCACCGAAATGTTTGCTTTTGACGAGTTGACATTGTCGGGATTTGATGTGAAATATATTGTTTATTGTTTCCCGTTTTTCTTACCTGCCCGCGGTAAGAGTATAGGGGAGACGGTTTAATCTGCGGGCGGAAAGGCTATGGTTTTTTATGGAAATTAAGGATGCTTATAAATTATGGCTCGAAAAGGCTTTAGAGGATAAAGACTTAATAGAGGAATTAAAAGAAATTGAAGGTAATGAAAAAGAAATATATGAGCGCTTCTACAGGAGTCTTGAGTTCGGTACGGCAGGACTCAGAGGCGTAATAGGCGCCGGCTCAAACAGAATGAATATATATGTAGTTCGTCAGGCTACTCAGGGACTTGCGAATTATGTACTTAAAAAGTACGGTAAGGGCGCGGTCGCTATCTCGCACGACTGCCGTATCAAGGCTGATTTGTTTATGAACGAGGCGGCTAAGGTTCTCGCCGCCAACGGTATTAAGGTTTATATCACTACCGAGCTCCAGCCGACTCCGGTGCTCTCCTATCTCGTAAGATACTTTAAGTGTCAGGCAGGTATTATGATCACCGCCAGCCACAATCCCGCTAAGTATAACGGATATAAGGCTTACGGCGAGGACGGCTGCCAGATGACCGATCTTGCTGCCGGAGAGGTTTACGACGAAATCTGTAAGCTCGATATGTTCGACGATGTTAAAACTATGGACTTAGACGAAGCTCTCGAAAAGGGTATCGTTGAGTATGTAGGCGACGAAGTATATGACAGCTATCTCGGGGAGGTTAAAAAGCAGCAGGTCAACCCGGGTATCTGCAAGGAGGTAGACCTTAAGGTCGTTTATACTCCCTTAAACGGCTGCGGAAATAAGCTCGTAAGACGTATTCTTAAGGATATAGGAGTTAAAGAGGTAAGCGTGGTTAAGGAGCAGGAACTCCCCGACGGTAATTTTACTACCTGCCCCAGTCCTAACCCCGAGAATAAGGACGCGCTCCAAAAAGCGCTCGAGCTCAGCGAAACTGTTAAGCCCGATCTCGTTTTAGGTACCGATCCCGACGCTGACCGCGTTGGTATCGCAGTAAAGGATTACGACGGAAGCTACCGCCTTATCACGGGTAACGAGGACGGAATTATGCTTACGGAGTTTATTCTTTCAAACCGTAAGGCTAACGGAACTCTTCCCGAAAAGCCCGTTGTAGTTAAGACTATCGTTTCAACAAAGCTCGTTGAAAAGCTGTGCGAAAAGTACGGCGCGGAGCTTAAGAATGTTCTCACAGGCTTTAAATATATCGGAGAGGTTATTCTCGGACTTGAGAAGAAGGGTGAGGAAAATCGCTTTATGCTCGGATTTGAGGAGAGCTACGGTTATTTATCCGGAACATATGTAAGAGATAAGGACGCTGTTGTAGCTTCAATGCTCATCTGTGAAATGGCTGCAACCTTTAAAAAGCAGGGCAAGACTCTTGCTCAGGTTATCGACGGACTTTACGAGGAGTACGGTTATTATGTGAATAAGACCTTATCCTACGAGTTCGAAGGAGCCGAGGGAATGCAGAAGATGGCTGATATGCTTTCAGATCTTCGCAATAACGCTCCGGATGAGTTTGCCGGTTATAAGGTAGTTAAGACTGCCGACTACAAGCTCAGCGTTGAGAAGGATTTACTTACCGGAGAGGAAAAACCCATTGACCTTCCTAAGTCAAATGTTCTCCAGTATAATCTTGAGAAGGAGAATATGGTGATCGTCCGTCCCAGCGGTACCGAGCCTAAGATCAAGCTTTATCTCACATCCGTAGGCGACAGCAAGGAGAACGCCGCTCAGATTATTGATAATCTGAAGGCTTCACTCGAAAAGGTATTGGGACTTTAATCAGTATTATAAAATAATAGGCGCGGCTTGTTTATGAACTGCATCCCGTCAAGAGGACAGAGAAATAAATAAAATAATTTTCACAAAA
>CAZERR010000085.1:0-6640 GCA_964514785.1 uncultured Ruminococcus sp.
TACGGCGTCGTAGCCAAGTGGTAAGGCACGGGTCTGCAAAACCCTGATTCACCAGTTCAAATCTGGTCGACGCCTCCATCAACACCTTGATTCTTACGAATCAGGGTGTTTTGTTTTATCCAAAGTAGGCTGTATTAATGTGTTCTTTCTTTACTTGTATACTTATATTATTACTTTTACCTTCTGTATAAAGCACAATAATCAATGAATTATCATTAAGTTTTCTCAATTTAATCATTTTTTATAAACTATAAACTAAGAAGGAACTTATATGAGTTTTACAATACAATTCAATGATGTAAACAATATAATTAATAGTCTTGTTCCTATTTCTCGTTTTAATAAAGGCGAAGCAAATAAAATATTTGATGAAGTGCAGATTAGTGGTACAAAAGTTGTGATAAAGAATAATAAACCTACTTGTGTACTATTATCCTTAGACACTTATGAAGAACTAATCGAAAAGCTTTCTGATTATATTCTACTTGAAGAAGCCGAAAAAAGAATGGAACAAAACAACCCTCAAGAGAACATTTCACAAGAAGAAGTGATGGAAAAGTATAACATTACTTCTGAAGATTTAGATTCTATTGAAGTTGAATTGGAATAAGGAGTGGTCTTTTTGATATGGAAAGTTGAATATACAAAAGAAGCTCTCAAAGATTTTGATAAACTTGATAGAAATATTCAAAAAATCGTTGTGAAAGCTACCAATATTAAGTATGATAAAATCAACAATTACGAAATATATTTATTGTTGAGGTGCGTCAATCACAACAAATAGTATAATATGATTTTCTGCCGAATTAAAATTCCCCCGAAACTGTGTTTGCAGCTTCGGGGAAAACTTTTTTGTATAATACGGTCTTTTTAATCACTCTAATAATTCTGTAGAAGAATTATCAGGAGCTTCTATGCTTTGAACATTCTTGAGCTTGCGCTGAATCTGACGGGTGCGTACGCCGACAAGCTTGTCGAGCTCCGTATTAGCCTGATTGATTCTCTGCTGAGTGGCGACAAGCACATCGTTGAATTTATCGAATTCGTTCTTTACGTCGGCAAGAATATTCCATACCTCCGCGCTTCTGCGCTGAACCGCAAGGGTTTTAAAGCCCATCTGAAGTGAGTTGAGAAGCGCCGCCATTGTGCTGGGACCGGCGACATTTACCTTATACTGGCGCTGTAAAACCTCAACAAGACCGCGGTTGACTACCTCGCTGTACAGCCCCTCGAACGGCAGGAACATTATAGCGAATTCGGTCGTGTTGGGCGGGTCTATGTACTTATCGCGTATATCCTTAGCTTCGTTTTTGATCGTAGCGGTGAGAGCCTTTGCCGCAAGGTTGATTTTATCCTTGTCGCCGTCCTCAATAGCGTCCCTGAGCGCCGAGTAGGTGTCGCCCGGGAACTTTGAGTCGATCGGAAGGTATATAAAGCTGTCGTCCTCGCACGGCAGCTTGACCGCGAACTCAACGACATTTTTCGAGTTCTTTTTGGTGGCGACGTTTTCGTCGTACTGCTCGGGGGAGAGGATTTCGGAGAGAATCGCGCCGAGCTGGATCTCGCCGACGATTCCACGCGTTTTAACGTTTGTGAGTACTTTTTTAAGGTCGCCGACTCCGACGGCGAGATTCTGCATTTCGCCGAGTCCCTTGTATACCTGCTCGAGTCTCTGGTTTACAAGCTCAAAGCTCTTGTTCATCTTTTCCTCGAGCGTATTCTGGAGCTTTTCGTCAACGGTTTTGCGCATTTCCTCAAGTTGCTTATTGTTATCCTCCTGAATATAAGTGAGCTTCGTTTCAACCGATTTGCGTATTAAATCGAGCTTTTGCTCGTTTTCGAGCGAGAAGGTTTTAAATCTCGACTCAAGGTTATCCATTTTCTCCTGCTGAGCGCGGGAAAATTGGTTCTGATTATCGGATATCATTTCGCCCATACTCTTTACCGACTGCTGGGTCGAGGCGGTAAGCTCCTGCCTTAAAAGGCTGAATTGGCGCTGATTTTCCTTACTGAGCTCGGAGACTATTTTATCCGTGTTGTCCGATGTTTTATTCTTATTAGCCGTTATAAGCGCGATAAGCGACAGCACGGCGGTTATTGCTGAAATTATTATAACTGTTATCAATAATGCGGTGGTCATTTTATCAAGTCCTTTCAATAGGATTTTATCACTTTAGATGCTAAAAATCAATATCCTGAACATCAGCTGTACCATAAAAAGGACACTAAAAAAGCTGAGGACTAAGCGGAATAACCGCTCTGTCCTCAGCCTTCAGTACTGATTTAGGACATCAGCTTTACAAACTGTTCCTGCATATAGGAGTAGGTCTTATTGTCTACGTTGCGGAAGGTGTAGCATTTTTTGAGATAATCCTCCGGCGGATAAACGAGCTCGCTGTCCTGCTGAGCCTTCGGAAGCAGCTTTTTAGCACCCTTAACGGGGCTAGCGTAGGTGATATACTCGGCGTTCTCCGCGGAGATATCCGCCCTCGTCATAAAGTTGATGAACTTATGAGCGCCTTCAACATTTTCGGCGTTTGACGGGATACACATAGCGTCAACAAAGAGGTTTGAGCCCTCCTTAGGAAGTACGCCTACGAGGTTCTTGTTGTTTTTCATCATAGTGAAGATATCGCCGGCATAGTAGGGAGCGACCGCTGACTGGTCTTTTTCCATCTCGACGAAAACCTGGTCCATAACGTACTTTTTAAGAAGCGGCTTCTGCTCCTTTAATTTTGCCGTAGCCTTGTCAACGTCCTTCTTGTCAAACTTCTCGGGATTGATACCGCACATTTGCATCGCGATCGCGTAAGCGTCGCGGTTGTTGTTGAACTGTAAAATCTTTCCCTTTAAGCTTTTATCCCACAGCACGCTCCAGCTGTCGGGCTTGTTTTTTACCATCGTCTTGTTATAAACGAAGCCCGTAACGTTCCATGAGTAGGGAACTGAATATTCATCCTTAGGATCGTATACCGGTTTTTTAAGGTTGTCCATAATATCGCCGGTGTTAGGAATAAGCTTTTTATCAAGCTTTTGAACGAGTCCCTCGCTTATAAGCTTCTCTACCATATAGTCCGAGGGAATAACAACGTCGTAGCTTGAGTTGCTTGTGCTTAAAAGGTTGTAAAGCTCCTCGTTCGTTTCGTAGGTGGTGTAGTTTACCGTAATGCCTGTTTCTTTCTCAAATTCGGCTACGGTGTCCTTGAAATATGTGCCGTCGTCTTTTTCGCTGCCGTCTGCCTTGTAATCGCCCCAGTTGAACACATTGATCACGTTCTCGGAGCTACCCGAGCAGGACGACATAATAGCCGCGCCGCTTACGAGTAAGACGACTGCAACTAAAATTGAAATAAATCTTTTCATAATTACCCTCCTGTTTTTTATACTAAACCCTCAGACCCTCGCGCTTTTCAAGCTTTCTGTCCTTAAGGTTTATAATTATCATTAATACCAATACTACCACAAACATAAGCGCCGAAAGCGCGTTTATCTTAGGCGAAATACGCTGATGCGTCATTGTGTAAATCTGAATCGAAAGCGTCTGAAAGCTTGCTCCGCGCGTAAAATAGGTGATAACGAAGTCGTCCATCGAGAACGTAAAGCTCATCAGAAATCCCGTAAACATACCCGGCATAAGCTCGTGGATAACTACCTTGCGGAAAGCCTGCCACTGGTTGCACCCAAGGTCGAGCGCCGCCTCGTATACCGAGTAGTCCATATGTCTGAGCCTGGGCAATACGTTTAGTACCACATACGGCGTGCAGAAGGTTATATGCGCAAGCAGTACTGTCAAAAAGCCCATTCTGAAATGGAGCGCTGCTCCCAAAAGCGAGAACATAAGCATAAGCGATACGCCCGTTACGATATCGGGGCTTAAAATCTCAATATTGCTGGCATTCTGAAGCAGAATTCTCTTTTTGCCCTTAAAGTTGTTTATACCGATAGCCGCCATTGTGCCGAGTATTGTGGCAAAAACCGAAGCTAAAAGCGCTATCAAAAGCGTGTTCCACAGCGAGTTGATTATCAGGTTATCCCTGAACAGGTCGGTGTACCATTTAAGCGTAAAGCCCTTCCAAACGAAGGTCTTTCCGTCGTTAAAGCTGAACGCGATAAGCACGATGATAGGCAGATACATAAAGGCGATGATGAGAGCTGTATAGAGCTTTGAAAACTTTTTCATGCTATCGCCTCCTCGTCGCCGAAGAAATTAAGAATGATAAGGAAAATGAATATCGCTACCATCAGTATCAGCGCGATTGCCGAGCCGGTATTCTGATCGCTCCAGAATATCCTGTCGATAACGTCGCCTATCATAATATCGTTTACTCCGCCGAGGTACTGAGCAACTAAAAAGGTGCTCGCCGACGGCACGAATACCATTGTGATTCCCGAGATAATACCCGGAACAGACAGCGGAAAAACTACCTTCCTCATAATGGTTAAGCGGTTTGAGCCTAAATCATCCGCCGCTTCGATAAGACGGTTGTCTATCTTAGCCATAACGGTATATAGAGGAAGCACCATAAACGGAAGGTATTCATATACCATACCCAGGATAACCGCTCCCTGATTTCCGATAAGCGTTGTATGGATACCGAGCAAAGACAGCATCGTGTCTATGGGACCGCCGTTTTGAAGCAGCGTGACCCACGCGTAGATCCTTAAAAGGAAGTTCATCCACATCGGTATCATTATCACCATTGTTAGGGTGTTCTGAACGCTCTTTCGCTGACGGCTCATAAAGTAGCCCAGCGGATACGCAAGCACTAAGCAGATAACGGTAGAAATAAACGCTATCCACAGGCTTCTTAAAAATACCTCATGATATCCGAATGCCTTAATAAACGACTCAAGCGTGAACTTACCGTTTTGATCGGTGAAGGATGAGTAAAGTATTAGCACAATAGGAATCATTGTGAATACTGCCATCCATATAATATACGGAATAGAAGGGCGTTTAAGTCTCATTTTTACCCTCCGTAACCCGAATTTCCGCCTGAGTGAAGTCGAATTTAAGCGGAACATAGGTAGCAACCTGTTCGTCTACATCGCTGTGCATAAGCCATTTCTGCTCGTCGGACTCGAGAATGATCTCGTTGTGCTCTCCCTTGAAGATAACCGACTCGATGTAGACGTCGTCGATATGACCGATACCGTCGCCTGCGATCGAAAGCGCTCCGGGCGGAAGCGATATCGTAAGATTGGTGCCGACCTCAAAGAATTGATTTTCAATATCGAACTCGCTGTCCTCAACTCTTACCGTAATGCGGTTTTCCTCCTCGCTGGAGGATATGACCTCGGCATAGAAGGTGTTCTTTTCCGCTAAGAACATCTTGTTCATAATCTGGATATTAAAGGGGATAACCTTCATTCCGATTTTACTTCCGACGGGAGCGCATTCGGTTGAATGGATAATCCACTCGCAACCCTTGCACATAACCGTCATTTCGTAATGTACGCCCTTGAATACAACCTCGGTTACTTCGCCGACGAGCTTTGCCTGTTCGGGCTTTACGACCTCAATGTCCTCGGGACGTATAACGATATCTACGGGTGTGTTCTGACCGAAGCCCTTATCAACGCACTCGAGCTCCTCGCCGAGCACTCTTACGCGGCAGTCGTCAATCATAGTGCCGTTGATTATATTAGCTTCGCCGATAAAATCGGCAACGAAAGCGTTAACCGGCTCGTTGTAAATATCCGTAGGGGAGCCTATCTGCTCGATTACGCCGTTATTCATAACGACGATAGTATCGGACATAGTGAGGGCTTCCTCCTGGTCATGGGTAACATATACAAAAGCCGTGTTGGTTTTTTGTTGAATTTGCTTAAGTTCCCACTGCATATTCTTTCTGAGCTTAAGGTCTAAAGCGCCTAAGGGCTCGTCGAGTAAAAGCACCTTCGGGTTGCAGACCAGCGCACGCGCAATGGCGACTCTCTGCTGCTGACCGCCCGAGAGCTTTGAAACTCCGCGCTTTTCGTAGCCTTTAAGGTCTACTATCGCAAGCATTTCCTTAACTCTTTTCTTAATTTCGTGCTTAGGAACTTTTTTTATCTTTAAGCCGAAAGCTATATTGTCAAACACGTTGAGGTGGGGGAAAAGCGAGTATTTCTGAAAAACCGTATTTACGTTGCGCTTATGCGGCGGAAGTCCGTTGATTTTAGTTCCGTCAAAAAGTATTTCTCCCTGCTCGGGCTCTAAAAAGCCGCCGATAACGCGCAGGGTAGTGGTTTTTCCGCAGCCGCTGGGACCGAGTATTGTGAGGAATTCCTTGTCTTTAATGTCGAGGTTGATGTGATTGAGTATAACCTCGCCGTCAAACTGTACGAATATATCCCTCAAAGATACAATTACATTGCTCATTTATCCGCTCCGTCTATATAAAAATCTTTTTTTAATAATTGTATAATATAACACAGAAATTTATTATAGTTTTTTTTATCGTAAAAGTCAATGATAAAAGTATACGAAAAAAGGACTTTAATGTGAAGTGTGACGTCTTTTTAGCAAAATACACAAAATAAAGTTTAGTTATTGTTGAAAAAGGATATATACATATTTCTCGGTTTTTGTTATAATTAATATATTAAAACGTTTACTGTGCTCAGTTGAACGTTAAATTTGGAAAGGAGTTTTGAA
>CAZERR010000086.1:0-5162 GCA_964514785.1 uncultured Ruminococcus sp.
ACGCCGCCAGCGTTCATCCTGAGCCAGGATCAAACTCTCTAAAATATTGTATCTAAACACCTTTCGGCGTCCAAATCATACCTTAGAGCTTAATCGCTCATTTACACTAACGTGTTATCCGTTTTTTAGTGTTTTCTCACTTTGTAATTCTTTTGAGTTTCTTATTTTTCACTCAAAGTTCATTACGGGTTTCTGTACTTTCGTTGTTTAATTTTCAAGGTTCTTTTTCGCCGCGTTTTCGCGTGGCGAACATTAAGATTATATTACGTTTCGATTAAAATGTCAATAACTTTTTTAAAAAATTTTTTAAAAATTTCAAAAATTTTTCAACATTCGATATTAAGCATATATTTATCACTTTTTTCGCCTTATATTGTTGATTTTGGCAATACTTTGAGATAAAATATCAGTATATTGAAAATAGGAGGGACATTATGATAAGTCCGTATCAACAAAACATTGATATTATAAAAGGTTTTTTCAAAAAACCTATTGTACTGGTTCTCGCTATAGCGTCATTTACCTGTATAGCATATAACCTCGTAGCATCGTTCCTGAACATCTACGGCAATATCGGCGACCAGGCGATCAAGTACTTCCTTGATCATCTTCCCGAGCAAGTAAAAATCCCGAATAATCTCATCTCTACATCCGGAAGCTCAGGCGGAGGGGTAGATATAATCGGGATATTGTTTGCGGTTTCCTTTCTTTTATTCTTCCTTTTAAGTAAAAAACAGGAGAATAAGCTCGGCGTACCGTCGGTTATGTTTAAGGTTATCTCTATTGTAAGCGTTGTAGGTATCGGAATCGTTACAGGTATCGTATTGCCTGTATTCGCGATTATTGCAGTAAGCGCTCCGATGATAAACGAAGTGTTTGACGGTATGGGTACATTTATGTTTTACCTTTATATGTACCTCGGGATTTATTTGGCAGTATTTCTCGTATATGTTATTTCCCAGCTTGTATTCTCGCTGTCAATCAGAAAAAGCCTTACTTCAATTTACCTAAAAAGAACCGGCGCAATGTTCTTCGGAGTAATGAGCTTCATTCAGGCGTCTGCCGGAATAGCCGCTTCTATCTTTGTTGTCGCAGGTCTTTCAAATTCCGAAGCCATAACCTTAAACAGCACGCAGATTATCGTTTTAATTGTTTCATCGGTTCTTTCGGCGGCGCAGAACGTTCTTACGGGTATTGTTGCGATTCAGTATTCAAACTACATCAAGGATATCTCTCAGAAGTTTAGAACTGAATATGTTCCCGAGACTTCCGCCCTGCCTCCAATGCCTTATCCCGAGACTCCCGTTCAGCAGTTCCCGACAGAAGATATTCCGGTACAGCCCGCTCCGGTTCAGCAGGCTCCCGTTGCTCCCGAATTTGCACAGCAGAATATGCAGGAGCAGAATCCTTTTGAACATGCTCAGGCTCCCGAACAGAACTTCCAGCCTCCCTATCAGCCTCAGACGGCACCTATTGAACCGCCGCAGGCACCGTATCAGCCTCAGTCAGCTCCGGTTGAGCCTCCGCAGGCTCCGGCTCCCAACCAGATTCCCTACGGTCAGCCGATTCCCGTTCAGCCCCCCGCTCAGCAGGCTCCCGCAGATTTGGAAACACCGAGATTCTGCACTCAGTGCGGAAAACCGGTAGGCCCCGACGATTACTTCTGCAATAACTGCGGAACTAAAATTATTCGTAATTAAATAGCAAAAAATACAACAAAAATCCCTGTCCTAATCATGGACAGGGATTTTTTATTACTTAATTGCTTAAAACTTTTTAAACGCCTTGACCGCTTTCTGCATATTCTTATACTGATCGGAGGTAGTATCGCCCTCGTGGATATCGGAGTCGGCGTAAACCATAAGGAATTTTTCATCGGAAGAAAGGTACGCGGGAATGGTCTGACTATAGATTTCGTAGGTTCCGTTCTTCTTTACGCTCTCGATAATTCTGTCGCGGGTTTTGTTTTTACCCTTTTTGCTAAAGGCGTAAAGCTCGATGCGAACATTGCCCATAGTATATTTATAGCCTTTAGCCGCACCGATGAGCTCGGCTTTCATTTTTGTTACGTTGGAATTTTTCTCCGCGATCGTGATAAATCCGCTATCGATCATATAATCGCGAAGTCCGGCGAGGGTTTTATCATAATCCTTAACATTCAGTTTCTTTGCTTTAGTGTTCTTAGCCTCGCTGGCAGTAGTCGCGTCGGGGGCATTTGAATTATTATGATTGGTCGCGCTCAGCGGGTCATAGCAGGACGCGAACGACATCGCGATAATAATTACGGCTATAGCCGATACTAAAAATTTTTTCATAATTTATAATCCTTTCAGTTATTATTCGTTGCGTCCGCAGCACTTCTTATACTTTTTACCGCTTCCGCAGGGGCAGGGGTCGTTACGTCCGATTTTCTTACCCTTACGGATTGTCTTATTCGCGGTATCTGTGCCGTCGCCGGAGGTAGCGGTAGGCTCGGCTACCTGCTTACGTTTAAGAGCATTCTTAACAACATCGTTCTCTCCTGATGAGCTGCCCTCGTCAGACTCGGTGCCCAGACGCGCGTTAGCCGCTTTCTGAGCTGCAAGTCGCTTAGCTGCTGCGATAGCCTCGCGGCGCTTCTGCTGCTCATAGATGCGCTTCGGCTGAGTCAGCATAAGCTTAATCGTATCCTCGTGGATAGAGGCGATCATTTCGTCGAACATATCGAAGCCCTCAAGACGATACTCAACAACCGGGTCGTGCTGACCGTAGGAGCGGAGATGGATTCCGGCTTTAAGCTGTTCCATATTATCAATATGGTCCATCCAGTGGGTATCAACGCTTCTAAGCAGATATACGCGCTCCATCTCGCGGATAGTTTCCTCGGGGAGGAGCTTTTCGTTTTCGCTGTAGAGCTCTTTTGCGTCCTCGATAATCATATCGCGGATTTCCTCGGGCTCGATATTCTCGAGATCCTCAACGGAGAATCTGTACTTATCACGGTCGGTAATAGCCCAGTCGTAATAGGTATCAACGAGAGAATGGATATTCCAGTTATCGCGGATCTCGGCAGGAAGAAAATGCTTAACGGTCGCGTCAACGTGTTCGTCGATCATTTTGATGATAGAATCGTGGATGTTCTCGCCGTCGAGAACCTGATCGCGCTGAGTATAAATAATCTCACGCTGTTTATTAAGAACATCGTCGTACTGGAGTACGTCCTTACGGATTCCGAAGTTACGCAGCTCGACCTTTTCCTGCGAGCTTTCGATAATATTAGTAAGCATTTTATTCTCGATCGGCATATCCTCGTCAACATTCATTCTCGAGAGCATAGCCTTCATTCGGTCGCCGCCGAACAGACGCATTAAATCGTCCTCGGTAGAAAGGAAGAAACGGCTTGTGCCCGGGTCGCCCTGACGTCCGGCACGACCTCTGAGCTGGTTATCAATACGGCGTGACTCGTGGCGCTCCGTACCGATAATAAACAGTCCGCCCGCTTCTCTTACCTTATCGGCTTCCTCTTTTATCTCCTCGCTGTACTTGCTGTTAAGCTCGGAGAAAGTTTTTCTTGCCGCAAGGATCTCCTCGTCGTCGGTCTCCGCAAAGCCGGTAGCCTCGGCAATAAGCTCATCCTCTATTCCCTGCTTGCGCATTGAAGCCTTCGCAAGATATTCGGCGTTACCGCCGAGGATAATATCGGTGCCTCGTCCCGCCATATTGGTCGCGATCGTAACGGCTCCGAGCTTGCCTGCCTGAGCGATAATCTCCGCTTCCTTCTCGTGCTGCTTAGCGTTTAATACATTATGTTTGATTCCGCGCTTCTTGAGCATTTTTGAAAGAAGCTCGGATTTTTCAATTGAGATCGTACCTACAAGCACCGGCTGACCTTTGCTGTGAGCCTCGACGATCTGGTCGATCACGGCGTTGAATTTACCCATTTCGGTCTGAAATACGGAATCGGGCAGATCTGTTCTCGCAAGGGGCTTATTAGTCGGAATCTCTACAACGTCGAGCTTATAGATTTCCTGGAATTCGTTTTGCTCGGTCATAGCCGTACCGGTCATACCCGAAAGCTTTTTATAAAGGCGGAAATAGTTTTGGAAGGTAATCGTCGCAAGTGTTTTGCTCTCATTCTGAACCTTAACGCCTTCTTTAGCCTCGATAGCCTGATGGAGCCCTTCGTTATAACGTCTGCCGTACATAAGGCGTCCCGTGAACTCATCGACGATAATAATTTCTCCGTCCTTGATAACGTAATCAACATCGCGCTTCATAATACCGTTGGCTTTAATGGCCTGGTTGATATGATGCTGGATAGTAAGGTTATCGGGATCGGTCAGGTTTTCTATATGGAAGAACTCCTCCGCTTTCTTAACGCCGCTTTGAGTTAGGGTAGCGGATTTAGCTTTTTCGTCAACAACGTAGTCGATACCCTGCTCGGCGTAATACTCCTCCATATCCTCTTTTGCGTTAAGCTCGGTAAAGCGCTTAACCTTGAGGGTTTTTGCGAAACGGTTTGCCTGAGTATACATTTCGGTTGATTTGTCGCCCTGACCGCTGATTATAAGCGGTGTACGCGCTTCATCGATAAGAATTGAGTCAACCTCATCGACAATAGCAAAGGCGTGGCCGCGCTGAACCTTGTTTTCCTTATAAACTACCATATTATCTCTCAGGTAGTCGAAGCCCAGCTCGTTATTTGTACCGTAGGTTATATCGGCGTCATAGGCCTTCTTACGCTCGTCATTATCGAGGTCGTGAACGATAAGTCCTACCGTAAGTCCCAAGAAACGGTAGAGCTTGCCCATCCATTCGGAGTCGCGTCGCGCGAGGTAGTCGTTTACCGTAACTATATGAACACCCTCACCGGTAAGTCCGTTAAGGTAAGCGGGCAAGGTAGCAACGAGTGTTTTACCTTCACCTGTTTTCATCTCGGCGATACGTCCCTGATGGAGAATAATTCCGCCGATAACCTGTACGGGGAAATGCTTCATCCCGAGCACACGGGTTGATGCCTCACGGCATACCGCAAACGCCTCGGGGAGAATATCATCCGTAGTTTCCCCGTTTTTAAGGCGTTCTTTAAAAATAACCGTTTGCTTTTTCAGCTCAGCGTCGCTCATAGCGGCATAGGTTTCTTCCAGGGAAAGAACCTTTTCCGCAATCGGCATAACGCGCTT
>CAZERR010000086.1:5262-6516 GCA_964514785.1 uncultured Ruminococcus sp.
ACGGCGTCGTCAAACTGGCCGACTCCCGACCACGCAAGCTGATTCTTATTTGCTTTTGAAACGTCGTAATGACCTTTTTTAGTATCAATTCCGCTGACCTTGAAGTTCGCGTTGATACCCATCCTCTTAGCGGTTTCGTTCATTTTATCCGCTCCGAGCTCAACCGCGAGCTCCGCGAAAACGACGTTGCAGGAATGACCGAACGCCTGCTTTAAATTAACGGTGCCGTGGGAATTAACGCAGGTGATATCGCCTCCGCCGATTTCCTCCTTACCGCTGCAATACCAGGTTCTTTCCCATATATCGGGGATATTTTCGATAGCCGCGGCAGCGGTTACTATCTTAAATATTGAACCGGGCGTATATGTTGACGAGAGAGAGTTATCGAGATAAACTCCCTCGTATTCATCTTCGTTGTTTTTAGTGATTTTCGGGGGACTGTTGGGGTCGTAGGTCTTTATGCTGACATCGCATAAAACCTCGCCCGTATCGTAATTATATACCACGCAGGCTCCGCTGTCGTAGTTTTTCAGCTGATTGTACGCCGCCTTACAGGTCGCAGCGTCAATCGTCAGCTCCATATCGTGACCGTGGCGGAAGCTCTGAGGCATATTAAGTCCCCAGATAAAGCTGTAGCCCGTCAGCTCGGAACGGAAACGGCTTTGAATCGCCGTTGATATATTGAGCGAGTCGTCGCCCACAACGTGGAGGAGAGCTTTTCTTACCGCGGCGTCGGAATGATAAGAACGTTTTCCGTTAACGCTTTCGGCAAGCACAGCGCCGTTTCTGTCGGTAATTTTACCCGCCTGAATAAGACCGCCCGAGCCTGAAATATGGCCGTTATAAGGCATATCAACCCACTCGGCAGCGTTAAGTACCGTTTCGATTACAAGAAAACACATTCCGCATAAAAACGCTATAGCGACTATAAAGATAAGCCACGAGCGCTTTAATATCCGTTTCATAAAGCAACCTCCTTTCGTTTTATATGATGATTTTTATGATGATTTCGGGATTATTTTGAGTATGTTCTTTCGTCCGCCGCCTTAATAAACGCCAGCAGTCCCCAGCACGAGATTATACTCGTTCCGCCCGCGGAAATAAACGGGAAGGTAACGCCGGTAAGAGGAAGGATGTCTGTAGCGCCGAATACGTTAAGCGACATCTGAATAACGAAAAGTCCCGCCGCACAGCACGCGGATATTGAGTAAAACGTGCTTCGGCTTCTTGTCGTAACCGAGCGCGCGTAAATAA
>CAZERR010000087.1:0-6410 GCA_964514785.1 uncultured Ruminococcus sp.
TAGAGCGCTGCGTTCGGGACGCAGAGGTCGCAGGTTCAAATCCTGTCGCCTCGACCATAGTTTTAGGGAGCACATTTTGTGCTCCCTAAAATATTTTACAATCAAGTTAAGGCGACAGGATTTGAATAGCTCGAACCGAGATTTAAGCGTATGCGCAAATCGAAGGTAAAAACGCTTCAGCGAAGCGTTTTTAGAGCGCCGTGCAGATGAACCTATAGCACTGCACACGACGCAACAGGCGAATACAGAGTTTTCTAAATATTAAGATATGTCGCCTCGACCATAGTTTTAGGGAGCACATTTTGTGCTCCCTAAAATATTTTACAATCAAGTTAAGGCGACAGGATTTGAACAGCTTAGCAAAACAAATACTTCTTGTCCATAATTTAAGAAACCGTGGAGATTGAAGTCTTATACTTCATCCATACACGGTTTTTTTATTGTCTATAAATCATTTATTTCGTTTTATAATCCGAATATCCTTGCCGAAAAAATCAAGCTTTCGGGTTTCCCCTATTATTCTTGATACAAATCGCTGGGTATAAATATCCTCAAGCTCATCTAAATCAAGATTTGTATTAATGATGACAGGTTTTCCTAAAAGTAATCGTGAATTAAAGAGATTATATATCGCTCCGGCTGAAAACTTATTAGAAAACTCCGTACCCAAATCATCTACAATCAGCAAATCGCACCGAATCAGCGCATCCTCTGTACCGAAAGCGTCGATGTCGCGGCGGAACTGCTCTTTTTCAAGCTTCGATACAAGAATGGGTGCGGACGCGTAAATTACACCGTAGCCCTTTTTTATTACTTCGTTTGCTATAGCTAAGCTGAGATGAGTTTTTCCGAGTCCGGTCATACCTTTCATAAAAATACTCTCGGAATTCTTCGTGAAATTCTTCGCATAGTTTTTACAATAATCCAGTATTTTGCTCATCTGTTCATACGGCGAACGAGGCAAATCATCTTCTTTATCTTTACTGTAAAGATTCAAGTCAAAATCCTCAAATGTTGAAAGCTTAAGCGGAGAGTTTCTGTTAAGCTCGGCGCAGGCTTCCTCAACCATTGCCTTCTTTAAACATGAACACATTACGGTTCTGTTATCAGTATCATAGTAACCGGTATCTTTGCACTTTTTACAAAAATAGTCAGGCTCTGTATCGGATACAGAATATCCGTTGCTTTTAAGCAGCTCGCTGTACTCCTGCTGCAGCTTTAAGCTTTCATTTTTAAGGGCTTCAAGCTCTGTTTTTGTATCTCCGCCTTTAATTACAGCGCGGCCTGCCTTTATTGCACAGGATGCTATTTTATGCTCATATTCACTTGCCTGCGGAATTTCGGAAAATATCTTTTCCCTTCTTTGAGCCGCCAACCGTTCAGCTTCAAGCTTTCTTTCTTTAATTTTGTTTATAGCCTTTGCTTTAACCTCAGGACTGTATCCCATTAGAACACCTCTTACTCAATTTTCATCAGCTCATCTAAATCGTAGGATGATTTCTTTTTCTTCTTCTTTTTTTCTTCTTTATCTTTTTTATCCTTTTTCTCAATGTCCTCGGGCTTAAATACCCCTGCGTCATACCAGTTTTTTAGCACCTTATTTATATAACTCATAGAGAATTTACCGGTATTATCGACATTGATTTCATATGCTTTTCTAAGCATTTCATCGGAAAAATTCCACTCGTTAATCCATCTGTCGGAAAACGCAAGCTGATTTGCTGTAGGTGAGCCTGCATTTAAAAGGCCGAAAACATACTTTATTCTTGTCCAGTTTTCATTTGAGCGGTTAGATTGAGCTATACGCTCGTCAACTGCTTTAACATTATTTATTCCGTCATCAGCCCATTTAACACCTATACGCTCAATGGTACGCATATCCGGCTTACCGATACTGATACAATAATTCACAAGCATTACGATAACCTCGGCAGGAAGCCCGCAGATATCATAAAGCATAACGATCACCGAGGTTCCTCCGCTAGAAAGAGGTTTTGAAAGCGAAGCTTCAACTTCCGCTAACAAATCCTTAAGACGACTGTCGGAATTAATAATCTGCGCCGCTGTGATAATATCAGGCTTAACAGGACGGGTGATAACCGTTTTTTCCTTTTTAGGCTCTTTTGATTCGGTTTTCACCTCAGGCTTAACTACAGGATTTATCCCTTTATCCGAGGGTAACAGAACCCCCTCTGTTTTGCAAAGAACATCCCGGTCAATCCAGAATTGAACGCAGTCTTTTACATCATCCTCATGCAATGTTAAAGAATCGCCGATTTCCTTATATGTATAGCTTTTTTCAGAATTTCTCAGTAAAAACAAAAGTACCTTAAGCTGGCTATGTCCCGCTATTTTAAGGTGCATATCAACAACGCTTGACGGTACTGCGAAAACAGATCCCCAGCTTCCGAGTTTAATTCGTACAGACATATTTTCATCCTCTAAATAATTAATCTGTTATTTAGTATAACACAAAACTCCTTTATTCGCTACATTTTTTAACAATATTTTCTTGACTAAAATAAATAATACAAATATAATGTAAAAAAGAAAATGAAATGAAGGTGAATTGTAATGAAATATTCTTATACACCCCGCGGAGTTTGTTCAAGACGGATTGTTGTTGATATCGAGGACGGAATAATCAAGGATTGTCAGTTTACAGGAGGCTGCAACGGCAACACAACAGGCGTTTCCGCTCTTGTTAAAGGGATGAAGGCAGAGGACGCGGTTAAGAAGCTGCGTGGTATAGACTGTAACGGCAGAGGCACCTCATGCCCGGATCAGCTCGCTATCTGCCTGGAAATGGCTTTAGAAAAAGAATAAAAATGCAAAGCTTCTATCCTGAATATTACAAAAGCTTTAAATGCATAGCAAACCTTTGCCCCGACAGCTGCTGCCAAGGATGGGACGTTGTTGTTGACGAGGAAAGTGAACTGTTCTATAACAGCGTTAAAAGTGAATTTGGGAATAAAATAAGGAAAGTCACCGTTACCGATGATGACGGTGACAGAGTTTTTACGCTGAAAAACGGACGCTGTCCGTTCTGGAATAAGGATGAGTTGTGCGACATTTATATAAATCTGGGCGAGGACAAACTATGTAAGACCTGCAAAAAATTCCCCAGGATAACAATGGAATTCAGGGATTTTACGGAATACACATTATCTCTCGCCTGTCCGGAAGCGGCTAAATTAATTCTAAGCAGCGATTTCACGATCCCGGGAGGAAACTATAAACTTACCGGCGCGCCGGAAGATAATAAGCTGACGGAGCTGCTTCTAAACGCAAGAAATGAAACCTTTAAGATTTTCCTCGATAAAAAAACCTCATTTATAAAGCAGCTTGAAAATGCATTTCTGTTCAACCGTGAAATACAAAATCAATTATCTCCCGTTTCATATCACAAATCAGATGATATCGTAGATTTAAGCTTTGTATTTGATATTCATACAAGGCTTGAGTTTATTAACCCGAAATATTCCGTTGAAATCAAATCAGCCGCAAGTTACGATATTTCAAATAACCACGGCAGCATATTTACAAGAATGGCGCTTTATTACATATCCAGGTATTATCTCAACGCATATGACAGCTTGGATGTCCTTTCCGTATTAAAGCGAATACTTTGCGCCTATGTTATTTGCGCTTCGCTAGCCGAAGCAAAAAGTCAAGAGAGTATAATAAGAATTATTCAAAACTATTCCAAAGAAGTTGAACACTCTTATGAAAATATGGAGATCCTTGAATTTTTCTTCGAAAATGATGAAAGATTTTCAATTGATAATTTAATAAAACTCATTAAAAAAACCGCGTCTTGAAAGGCGCGGTTTTTTCAGTATTATTTTTAATTATTCTCAAGCGTCCCGGTGCTTAAAGCCTTAAGATATGCGTTTATAAATCCGTCCAGATCGCCGTCCATAACCTTTTCAACATTACCTGTTTCAAAGGATGTTCTGTGATCCTTTACCATTGTATACGGCATAAACACATATGAACGGATCTGGCTTCCCCAGGTTATTTCCTTCTGAACGCCTTTAATATCCTCGATTTTGTCGAGGTGCTCGCGCTCTTTTATTTCCATCAGCTTTGACATAAGCATTTTCATAGCTACGTCACGGTTCTGATACTGGCTTCTTTCGACCTGGCTCGCAACTACGATTCCCGTAGGAATATGAGTTAAGCGCACAGCTGAAGAAGTTTTATTAACCTTCTGACCGCCTGCTCCGGATGCGCGGTAAACATCCATTTTAATATCCTCGGGATTAATATCGATATGAATATCATCGTCGATTTCGGGCATAACTTCAAGAGAAGCAAAGCTTGTATGACGTCTTCCCTGAGAATCAAACGGAGATACTCTTACAAGGCGGTGAACTCCGGCCTCGCTTTTAAGGTAGCCGTAAGCATTCTCTCCTTCAACAAGCAAAACGGCAGACTTTAATCCGGCTTCATCACCGTCAAGATAATCAACTGTTTTTATCTTGAAGTTATGAGCCTCAGCCCATCTCGTATACATACGGAAAAGCATCTCCGCCCAGTCCTGAGCTTCCGTTCCACCCGAACCGGCATGAAATGTTAAAACTGCGTTATTTTTATCATATTCACCTGTTAATAAAGTTTTGAGCTTCTGCTTTGCAAGCTCGCTTTCGACAGCCTCGACCTCGGATAAAGCTTCATCATAAAGTCCTTCGTCCTCTTCCTCATTAGCAAGCTCAATAAGAGCCGCGGCGTCGTCATAGTGCTCAACAAGCTTATTGTATTCCTCAACAGTACCCTTAAGCGCTCCGGTTTTCTGAAGCACAGCCTGAGATTTCTCAACGTCATCCCAAAAACCGGGTTCGGTGGCTTTTAACTCAAGCTGTTCAATCTCGGATTTAAGAGATTTTAATCCGAGCGCGTCGGATAAATCGTCGATATCCGGTTTTGAATTTTGAAGTCTGAGTAAAAGCTCTTCGAATTGAACCATTGTAATCCCTTCTTTATCATAAAATTACCTTTTTATATTATAACAAACAAAGCGTGTAATGTAAATGATTATTTTTATTTGCTTTTTTTTTATAAAAATGTTATTATATATTAAATATAAGTTATAGGAGAAGATATGGAATTTAACGGAATAAAATGTCCCGTCTGTAACGTTGAATTTAAGGACGGCGACGACATCGTAGTTTGCCCTGAATGCGGTGCTCCTCATCACAGAGAATGCTACGAAACAAACAATTGCTGTGCCTTTGAGGAAAAACATTCGGAAAGCTTCAGCTATGAGGATATGGACTCGGAAAATAAAACCGATAATCAGGAAAATGATTACGTTATCTGCCCAAGATGCAAAACCCAAAATCCTAAGGGAGCGTTTTACTGCGCACGATGCGGAATCCCCCTCGGAATGAATCAGCAGCAAAGCACAAATAACAGCGACAACAATGCTGCTTTCAGAAATATGTTCGACCCTATGGCGGGAGTTAATCCCGAGGAGGATATGGGCGACGGTGTTACTGCGGGCGAGATTTCAAAATTTGTTCAGAATAATACTCCGTATTTTATCAGAGTATTCAACAACATAAAAAATTTTTCAAAAGGCAGATTTAACTTTTGCGCATTCTTATTCAGCGGCGGTTATCTTCTTTACCGCAAAATGTATAAAGTAGGAGCTATTATAACGGCTGTTATGCTTCTTTTGTGGACAGCGGAGCTTTATATACATTACTGTACCCCTGCCGGGCACAAAATGATCGAGCTTATGAATAATTACTATAATTCTGCCGCAAACTCTACATCTTCCTTTCAGGAGCTTTATAAGGGGATAATGTCACTTGATATTGTTAGCCAAATTCTTCTGGGCTTGATGTACGCGTTGTCAATAGCACAGTTTGTAATAAGAATCGTAATAGGAGTTAAAGCTAACCGGATTTATTTTAAGCATTGTAAAAGCCGTATCTCATCAATTAAATCAGAGAATAAAAATTTAACTTCTGAGCTTCAAACGCGCGGAGGAGTTAATACCGCGATCGCTGTAAGCTTGCTTGTGGTTTATTTTGCGATTGAATTTATACCATTCCCGCAGCGGGATTCGGAACAAGAGTATTACCTGCAACAAAAAGTATGCCTAAGGAGATGTTCCCTATTGTCGATAAGCCTACGATCCAGTACATCGTAGAGGAAGCCGTTGCTTCGGGAATTACCGACATTATGATCATCACTAACCGCGGAAAGGGAATTATGGAGGATCATTTTGATTATTCACCCGAGCTTGAGGCTAATCTTAAAAAAAGCGGTAAGGATGATTTCTTACAGATAGTAAGAGATATAGCTAATTTAGCTGATATTACTTTTATCCGTCAAAAAGAAATGAAGGGCTTAGGTCATGCCGTATTAAAGGCTAAAGCTTTTGTCGTGGACGAACCTTT
>CAZERR010000088.1:0-6395 GCA_964514785.1 uncultured Ruminococcus sp.
GCCCTCGCCCTTTGACGCGCCCTTAACGAGTCCCGCGATGTCTACGAACTCAATCATAGCGGGGGTGTATTTTTCGGGGTCGTACATCTCGGCGAGCTTGTCAAGCCGCTTATCGGGAACCGCAACAACGCCGACATTCGGCTCAATCGTGCAGAACGGATAGTTAGCCGACTGCGCACCGGCGTTTGTAATCGCGTTAAAAAGCGTGCTTTTTCCTACATTCGGAAGTCCGACAATACCTAGTTTCATATATATCAGTCTCCTTGTTTTCAAAGTCTTGTATGATTATATCACAACAGCATTTAATAATCAAATAAAAAATTCCGCAAATTGCTGCTGCAATTTGCGGAAAGCTTATTCGTATAGTTTTTGATTATCTATCTCAAATATTTTCCTTCTTTTAAAACCTCAACTATTGATAAGCTATTTAACAACTCCGAATTTAAGAAGAATCCTTTTTACCCACTGCTTAAAGCATTTTTTCGGGTAGTATTTTCTTATAAGCTTTTCGTAAGAGCCGCCGTTATAAACGGCGTTGAGAAATACTTCCCTGTGAGGAGGCTTTTTGCTCGGCTCCTTAAGCTGAGAGTTATTTTTTACCGCGTTTTCAATATCAACGTCAAATAGCTTCATCCCGCTTTTTTTGAGAAGCTCCTGCCCCTTTTCACTCTGGCAAATCAAAAGAGATATGCCCTTGGCTTTTTCGTCCTCGGAAAGCTCGCTGCCCCAGGAATCGCCGAGAGTTATATCGGAAACGCGTTCGCCGCGCGCATAAGGGCAAGAATAGCAGTTCTCGGTGAATATAAAGCAGTTAAGAAAAGAAATCATATATTTGTCGTTTGTCTTTTCGTAAAAGAGCGCGGTTTTTTTATCGTTTTTACCCTTCATAAGCTGGAACTGGGTTCCGTCACGGAAATAAAGGTTCTCAAGTTTCTCGGGGGTTATGCCTGACTGTCTGAGAAATATATTCAATGTTTCGGGAGACGGACTTCCGTGGCAAATAAGGTCCGCGGTGTAAAGGGCGGGGGAATCTCCCGTAAAATTTCTCATAGCGGCAACCTGACACGGCAACCCGATAAACAACACCTTTTTTCCTGATTTAAGAAGCTTGTTTACGGCTTTATACGCGCCCGAGGGGTTGCTTTTTACATATCTTGAGCCTGCAAATTCCGCAAGCTCACCGAGACTTTCGGCTGTTTTAAAAACAAATCCGCCTTTTTCAAACTTACAGCTGCAAACAACGCCGCCGTCTGATATGAACGCTCTCGATAAAGCCGCGGCGGCTCCGCCCGAGGAGCTCAGAGCTCTCAGCGAAGCGTCATCCGCCCAGCCCTGTTTCCATAAAACAGGAGAGTTCAGCTTTGGCGGATTGTTTACCTGACACACTTTGTAACAGGCGCCGCAGTTAATGCACTTATCGGCGTCGATTTCCGCGTTATTTGCAAGAAGGGTATCCTTTACGGAAACCGCTCCCTTCGGACATATGTCCGCGCATGCCATACAGGCGGCGCATTTATCTTTTTCGCATACGGTTTTCATCACAATACCTCTCGCCTTATAAATCGGCTTTGCTGATGCAATCGTTTAAAAATTCCCGTGATTGTTGTCTTTTCTGTTCAATGCGGCTGTTTATTGTATCGAAATCAAGCTTCGGGATGTTGATTTCATCGCCCGGCTTTGCGAGAATCTCGTCCTTAAGATCCAGCGTTGTGAGCAGGTCGGTCATTCTTGAATTTCCCTTGTCGTCTTTCTCGAAAAGTACCACGGGACGGTTAAACAGAAGTGAAAATGATAATCCGTGGAAGGAGTTTGTAACAACGCATTGCGCGTGCTTAATCAGGTAAAGAAACTCCTCGGGAATGCAATTCCAGAAGTATTTGTCTGTCCCCTGAAAAACATCTTCCCAGAATGTGTTTATGGAATAGACTTTATAACCGTGTTTTTTCGCGAGCTTTTTTGCTGCCTCAAAAACGTGCTTTTGACGGTTAAACGCAAATACAAGAATATACTTGTCGTCTGACATCTTCGGTTTCTTTGCCATAGCGTCCCAGAAGCTTCTGTCGTGAAGATACACGGGATCCATCGCCGTCTTGATATCTTTGAGACCGCATTTTTCCAGTAATGTTTTTCCTGTGGCTTCCCTAACGGAAAGGGCATCGAAATCAGCGAGATTATCCCTGAGATAAGTCATTTGCTCATCGGTTATATCATCCGCCGAAAGGCTTGCGGCGTAAGAGATTTTGAATCCGCCGTTTTTAACGAATTTCAGATAAAAAAACGGGTCATATCCGTTAGGAAGGCTGAAGTTCCATATCTGGTCGCTGCCAGCTATATATAAATCAGCTTCGGGATTTGCCTTTTCGAGCTGAGAGTAATCTTTGTACTCCTCGGTCATCGGGACATAACGCTTTAAAAACGAATAGAATACTTTCTCGGATTTAATATTGTCGGGAACTCTTATAACCTTTCTTAAAAGGAGCTTAAGCTTGTTTTTTGATTTTGTAGAACCTCGGTAGTAGTACGGTCTGTAGTTTATTACCTCGGTTGTAACCCCGCTTTCGTTAAGCAGGGAGCAAAGAGCGTGAGTTTGGAGAACCGCTCCGTAATTGTAGGCGTAATGACAGGTTATTATTTTCACTTTCATAGTTTCCACCTCGAAAAATCATTCGGCATTTCCGCGTCAGTATAACATTAGCAAAATCGCCCCTAAATGTCAAGATAATAAACTCACGGGACGCTTAGTAAAAATCGGAAGATTATTGCCTGAAAATAAGGAAAAGTATTCCGACAATGACAGGCTGGTGGAGGAGGTAAATTATAAGGCAGTGGCGGCCTATAAACGCCAGCGGCTTTATGTGCGGTTTAACTAAAATCTCGGGGATGTATTTGGTGTATCTGCCTAAAATAGTTCCGATAATAAACATAAACATCCAAGGGAGAATCGGGGAGTAGTCCGAGGAATGGAAGTTCTCGGTATAAAATCCGAGCGGAGCGGTAAGGTCGGTTGAGTACATAACTTCGGGGAGAGTATAGCTCCAAATCCCCTTAATACCGATATAGCCGAGCTGTACGTTGTAGGTGAGTATAAACAGGAACGCGCAGACCGCAATCCCTGCTATAGCGGGAATTTTGTTAACGTATTTTTGCAGCAGTCCGAAAACGATATTCATAACCGCGAGGAAATGAATTATCCCGAACCATATTATCGAGCCGGGCATAAAGACGGCGAGCACCGCTGTCATCAGGCAGGCGACGGCGAGCAGCTTAAGCCCGCGCTTTACGTTGCTGCGGCTGAGCTGAAACGAAATTCCCGAAATCAGAATGAACATCGCCGGTAAAATCGGCTGCCAGCTCAGCATTGAAGCATAAACGCCCCGGAAGGCTTCTGCCTTAAAGATTACATCCAGCGAGTAAAAAAGGTGAAATACTACTATCAGTATCATCAGCAGTCCGCGGATTTCATCAATTATATTAATTCTTTTTTTATTTTTCATCAGCGTACTCCTTGAAGTATCGGGAAAAACTTGGTACAATACTGTTATTCTAACACATTTGATTTATGTATACAAGAAAGGAAATCGGATATGCTTAAAATCGGCGACAGCCTTGAAATAAAGGAAACGGTAGACGAAACTATGCTCGCGGTGACTATGGGCAGCGGAGAGCTTGCGGTGCTCGCTACGCCGAGCGTAGTCGCGCTTATGGAGAACGCCGCCTCAACCCTGCTTAAAAGCGGGCTCGACGACGGCATTACGAGCGTAGGCTCCGAGATAAATATAGAGCATATAAGCCCTACTCCCGTAGGCGCGAGAGTTAGAGCTAAAGCAACCCTTACGGAAATCAGCGGAAGAGTATTTAAATTCAGCGTCGAAGCGTTCGACAATAAGGGCTTAATCGCCCGCGGAAGTCACACTCGCGTCAGCGTTAACGCCGATAAATTTCAGTTAAAGGCGGATGAAAAGTTCAATGAAATATAAGTATATTCTTTTTGACCTGGACGGAACGCTGTGCGAAAGCGCAAGCGGAATCCGCTACAGCCTTGAAACGGCATGCAGGGAGCTCGGTTATCCTGATATCGATTTGTCCGATTATACGCGGTACATCGGCCCTCCGCTTGTAGATACGTTTAAAAACGTCTGCAAATTCCCGCAGGAGCTGCGGGATAAGGCGTATGATATCTATACCGAAACGTATAAAAACGAGGGTATTCTTATGAATAAGCCCTACGAGGGGATTGAAAACGTCTTAAAATCGCTTAAGGAAAAGGGCTTTAAGCTCGCGGTATGCTCATCTAAGCTGGAGTCGAACACGATAAGGGTGGTTGACGTAATAGGGCTGACGAAGTATTTTGACGCTGTATGCGGCTCAAACCGCGACAGCACACGCAAGGATAAAAAGGACTTGATCCCTTACGCCGTAAACAAGCTCGGCGGAGATTTGAAGCAGGCGGTTATGATAGGCGATACCTTCTTTGACGCCGCGGGAGCCGAGCTGTGCGCGGTTGATTATATTGCCTGCGCTTACGGCTACGGCGATATGGATAAAATGCTCTCTTACAGTCATGTTTTTGTCGCGGATAAGCCGGGGGATATTTTAAGCTTTCTGACCTTATAATTAAAGCGCAAACGGCATATAATCTACGGGTGATTATATGCAGGCAGTATATTTTAATAAAAAACGGATAGGAAAAACCGTGCTGATAGCTTTATGCGCGGCGCTTGTTTTTGCAGTTTGTTTTCTTATAGACACAAAGCGCGATACGGCAGTCCCCGAGTATGTCGTAAGCAAAAAGAACGGAAGGATTTTCACGGAGGTTTCCGATATCAAGTCGCGTGAAAAGTTCTTTAAGCAGTTTTCGATTAGTATAATACCGGAAAGCGAAAAGAAGGATAAGGTTATTATTCCCGAAAAATTCACCTCGGTTTATAAAAGCTATAACCGAATTCAGAAAAAGGCGGGATTTGATCTCGAAAAATATAAGGGTATAAAGGTTGAGCGCGCCAGGTATACGCTTAAAGACAGCGGAAAAGCCGTTATTCTCGTGCATAGGGGCAGCGTAATAGCCGGACACAGGTTCAGCGGAATATACGGGGAGAAGTATTCCCCACTGATAAAGCAGGTAAAAAATGGAAAGAATTGATAGAATACTGGCGTCGCAGGGCTTAGGCTCACGGCGCGACGTCCATAAGCTTATAAAGCAGAAGGCGGTTACGGTTGACGGTGAGACGGTTTTAAAGCCCGAGCTGAAAATCGACACCGAAAAGAACGAAATATGCCTAAACGGGAAGAAGTTCGTTGTAAAAAAATACATATATATTATGATGAATAAGCCCGCAGGTGTGATTTCGGCGTCGAATGACGAGAGGGAAAAGACGGTTATTGATATCCTGCCGCCCGAACTCAGGCGAAAAAACCTGTTCCCTGCAGGACGGCTCGATAAGGATACCGAGGGGTTGACAATTATTACCGATGACGGCGAATTTGCTCACAAAATCCTCTCCCCGAAGAATCATATCTATAAAAGGTACTATGCCGAGCTCGACGGAGAGCTCAGCGAGACGATGATTGCCGGTTTTAAGGACGGCGTAGTTTTATACGACGGTACAAAATGCCTCCCTTCAACGCTTGAAATCAAGGATAAACACTGTGCTTATGTCGAAATTTGCGAGGGAAAATTCCATCAGGTGAAGAAAATGTTCGCGGTTTACGGGTTAAAGGTAAAATATCTTAAAAGGTTAAGGATAGGCGGGCTTGAGCTTGATGGCAATTTACACATAGGAGAGAGCCGTGAGTTGACAAATTTAGAAAAAAGGTCAATATTTATCGGCAAATAGCACAAAAATTATATATTCCTTTTGACATCGTACTCGTTTTATATAAAAACGCAGGTAAAAGTTTGGTTATTTTACAAATGGTAAATTGTAGATATTAGTGGTACAATGTATTTGTTGAAAAATTATTCATTACATTGGAGGAATGATGTATGGCAAATGTTAGCTTAAAACATGTTTATAAAATCTATGACGGCGATGTTGTAGCTGTATCTGATTTTAACCTTGAGATCGATGATAAGGAGTTTATCATCCTCGTAGGTCCTTCCGGATGCGGTAAATCAACAACACTTCGTATGATCGCGGGTCTTGAGGATATTTCTAAGGGCGAGCTCTATATCGGCGATAAGCTTTGTAACGATGTAACTCCTAAGGACAGAGATATTGCGATGGTATTCCAGAACTACGCACTCTATCCTCATATGTCGGTTTACGACAATATGGCGTTCGGACTTAAGCTTCGCAAGATGCCTAAGGAAGAGATCAAGACCAGAGTAGAAGAGGCTGCCCGTATCCTCGGTATTGAGCAGTATCTCGACAGAAAGCCGAAGGCTCTCTCCGGCG
>CAZERR010000089.1:0-6360 GCA_964514785.1 uncultured Ruminococcus sp.
GCATACGCTTTGTACCGATACGGCAGTGGATACATTTTCCGCAGCTTTCCTTAGCAGTAAAGTCGAGGAAGAACTTCGCCATACCTACCATACAGGTGCTCTCGTCCATAACTACCATACCGCCGGAGCCCATGATCGCACCTGTAGCGCCGAGAGCCTTATAATCAATGACAGTGTCTATTAATTCGGCAGGGATACATCCGCCCGAGGGGCCGCCCATCTGAACAGCCTTAAAGGGCTTGTCGGTTTTCATACCGCCGCCGATATCAAAAATAACGTCCTTAAGAGTTTTACCCATAGGGATCTCAACGAGTCCCGAGCGCTTAACCTTACCTGTTACGGCGAATACCTTAGTACCCTTGGAGCCCTCGGTACCCATAGCGGCAAATGCCTCTCCGCCGTTATTTATAATCCAGCTTACGTTTGCGAAGGTTTCAACATTGTTGATATTGGATGGCTTTCTCCAGAAGCCGGACTGTGCCGGGAACGGAGGCTTAAGCCTCGGCATACCGCGGTGACCCTCTAAACTCTCGATAAGCGCGGTTTCCTCACCGCAAACGAACGCGCCCGCGCCCGCCTTGATCATAAAATCACATGAAAAACCGCTTCCGAAGATATTTTCGCCGATAATTCCCTTTTCCGTCGCCTGCTTAATAGCGTTTTTAAGACGCTTGATAGCGAGCGGATACTCGGCTCGTACATAAACCACAGCGTGCTTTGCACCGATAGCGTAAGCACCTATGAGCATACCCTCGATAAGGTTGTGCGGATCTGACTCTATAACCGCTCTGTCCATAAACGCGCCGGGGTCACCCTCGTCGGCGTTACAGATAAGATACTTTTCGTCTCCCTCGCTCTGGCGCGCCGCGTTCCACTTAAACCATGTCGGGAAGCCTGCGCCGCCTCGTCCTGCGAGCCCCGAGGTCTTAATAACCTCGATAACGTCCTCCGGTGACATACCTAATGCTTTTTTAAGCGCGGTATAACCGCCTGCCTCAACATAGGCGTCGATTTTTTCGGGATTTATAATGCCGCAGTTACGAAGCGCGATACGAGTCTGCTTAGATAAAAACTCGCTGTCCTCGTCGGATACGATAAGATCCTCAACAGCTTTAACGTCGCCGCTTTCAACAAAGGAAGCGATAGCCTCGGCGTCGTTTTCGCTTACCTTTACAAGACGGGTAAGCTTACCCTCATCGTCGTAAATATCAACGATAGGCTCGAGGTAACACATACCGATACAGCCGGTAATCGAGATATCCTCGGCGTTTATATTAGTATTAAGTAAAGCCTTTCTGACTTTTTCGGCGCCGGCGGCAATACCGCAGGAGCCCTGTCCTATAACTATTCTCATTTTGCCGCCTCCCTTAATTCCTTAAGAATTTTCTTAGTCTTGTCGGGTGTAAGGCTTCCGTATGTATCCTCGTTGATCATCATAACGGGCGACAGCGAGCAGCAGCCGAGACACGCAACGCATTTAAGCGAGAATAATCCGTCCTCGGTAGTCTGGCCGTCCTCGATACCGAGCTCATCCTTAATAGTCTGTAAAATAAGTTCCGAGGAGTTAACGTGGCATGCCGTTCCCTGACAAAGCATAATAAGGTATTTTCCCACAGGCTCAAAACGGAACTGTGTATAGAAAGTGCCTACTCCCATGATCTCGGAAGTCGCGATACCGGTTTTCTCCGAAATAAGCTCGATAGCCTCGCGCGGAAGATAACCGTATATCTCCTGTGTGTTCTGTAAAATGGTGATAAGACTGCCCTTAACCGCGGCATATTCCTCTAAAACGCCGTCCAGCAAGGATAAATCAACAGGTTTCTTGTCCATTTACTAACCCCCAATTTAAATATTGAATACGTCCGTATAAAGGGACATATCTGTTATTATACTATTAAAAAGTACAATTTTAATCATTCTATCATATTTGCAAGTTTTTTTCAAGGAATTGCATATAAAAAATTTGGTAAATAATAGCCCCGTATACCCCATAATTTTATTTACATTTCACCTAAAATATGTTAATCTTAGGTTAGACGGTAAATTATATTATAAGGAGGCAGACTATGAAAAAAATAGTTTTAATCGGAACCGGAATGGTTGGAATGAGTTTCGCCTACGCGGCGCTTAATCAGAACCTCTGCGATGAGCTTGTGCTTTGCGACATTAACGAAAAAAGAGCACGCGGCGAAGCTATGGACTTAAACCACGGTCTGGCGTTCTCAAAAACAAGTATGAAAATCTATTCAGGAAATTACTCCGACTGCGGCGACGCGGATATCGTTGTGATATGCGCGGGAATCGGTCAGAAGCCGGGCGAAACAAGGCTCCAGCTTTTGCAGAAAAATCTCGAGGTATTTAAAACGATAGTTCAGCCGATCGTCGACAGCGGTTTCGACGGAATTTTCGTAGTTGCAACCAACCCGGTAGATATAATGGCGAGAATTACAAGAAAACTCTCGGGCTTTCCGAACAACAAGGTTATCGGCACGGGTACAACCCTCGATTCGGCGAGACTCCGCTACCTTCTCGGAGAGTATTTTACTATCGACCCGAGGAATATCCACGGCTATGTAATCGGCGAGCACGGCGACAGCGAGTTTGTTCCGTGGTCACAGGTCACGCTCGGCACAAAACCGGTACTTGCCGAGCTTAAAGATAACGATAAATATAAAATGGATGACCTCGAAAAAATTGAGGAGGACGTCCGCCACGCCGCATATGAGATCATTGACGCTAAGGGCGCGACATATTACGGTATAGGAATGGCGATTTGCAGGGTTGCAAGGGCAATCTTGCAGGATGAGAATTCGATCCTAACTGTAAGCGCGCGTCTCGAGAACACCTACGGCAAGCTTATTCCGCCGAAGGCATACGTCGGAAATCCCTGTATTATAAACAAAAACGGCGCGGTCAGGATGATCGACCTTTCTCTCGACATAAGAGAGATGAAAAAGCTCAGCGAGTCCTGCGAACTGCTCGACAGGACCTTCAACGAGCTGGAGTTTTGATCCGCTCAATACTCAATAGAAAAAAACAACACGGGGCTTGCCTAAGCAAGCCCCGTTAATTACGCGCTGCGGTTACTTAACCTTTATTCTGACTTTCTTCACAACCGTTTTTGCGGCATAATCCTTATTACCCGCTACGGTTATTTTCAGCTTGATATTATAAGTCTTTTTGGCGTAGGCGCCTTTCTTAAAGGTGATTGCGCCGTTTTTCGCGTTTACGGTTATTTTCTTATAGATCTTTGCTGTTGTTCCGGACTTGACCTTAACAACCTTAACCGTTCCCTTAGCGCCCTTGATTGCTACAGGCTTTACGGTCTGCTTTTTAGCCTTAAGCTTCTTTGCCTTAACGGTCTTTAGCACAGCTTTTACTTTAACCGGATTGGGCAATTTATCCGCAACAGTTTCGGCGGTTGCCGGCTCGGTCGCTGCTGTTGACGGCTGAACAGTTGCCGAATCAGGCGCGGTAGTTTCGGCTATTGGAGAAGTGGTTTCGGCCGGGAAAGAAGTTGTTTGCGGCTCCGTAGAAGTAACGCTTTCAGTCTCGCCGGTCGGATTATCCGTACCTGTATATGGCTCGGATGTCTCGGGTACGGGCTCGGTAGAAAGCTCTCCGTCGTTCTTAATTATCTTATTATTATAATCGCTGAGCTTAGCGTACTTGAACGCAGTTTCGCTGATCCAATTTTCTCCGTCATAAACCTCGTATTTAAGCATTTCGAGCTTTTCGTACTTAGCCGGAACATTCGCCTTATATATAGGCATTCCGTTGCTGCCCATAAGTCCTGACGGCTCTAAATCATATTCAATCGGTTCCTCGCCGAGAGGCTTTATAAACAGCTTATAGGAATAGTTTTTATCTTTATTTTCAGCTGAGGGAGTATAATACAGCGTACGCATTTCCTCGGCAGACGTTGAATCCTCAGCTGCCGAACTTTCAAAAGTGCTCTCCGGGACATCTGAGGCAGAAACGGTTTCTGTCGCCTCAGTTGTGACTTCGGAAGTTTCGCCTGTCTTAGAGGAGTCTGCCTGCGAGACAGTCTCGGTCGGTTCAACAGCCGTCGAGCTTTCCGCGGAGGTTGTACCTGTTGATTCTGTCGGCTCGGTTTCCGGCGCAGTCTGAGTCTCGGTCGGTTTAGTCGTTTCGGCGGTAACTACCGCCGTAGTCGTTGCCGTTTCTGTCGGCTTAGTCGTAACAGTCGGTGCGGTTGAAGTTACCGGAGCTGTTGTAGTTACGGGAGCAGTAGCGGTAACCGGAGCAGTTGTTGTAGGCGCCGCCGTAGGAGGAGCTGCCGTAGAAGCCGGAGCAAAGGTAGGCGGTACGGTTTCGTCCTGCTCGTTATCATCATCGCCGCCCGTGCCGTACCACGCAGTCGCAACATAAACATCGCCGTAAGTGCCCCCTGTAGTGGAGCCGTCGAGCCAGTAGCCCTCGGCGTTTCCTTCATAGGGAATATCCTGAGTTTGACCGCCGCTTCCGTTGAAGATGATCGTCCAGCCCTTCGGGAAGGTGCCCTTGAAGTTTTCGCTTCCGTAGCCGTTGTTACCCATATTCTGCATAGCGACTCCGGGCCATGCTGCGTTATTGTTTCCGCTTGAGTCAAATGCATAGAGATGTACGTTTGACCAGTTGAGGTTATTCGTAAAGAGAATAGTTTTATCACCTGTGAGGGAAGCCGAGGAATCCGGAACCCAAGAAGGCGCGTTATAAATAACGGCAACACCGGTCGCTCCGATATTACCCGAGGAAATTTTACCTCCGGATACGGTAAAGGTGCTTCCGCTTATCTTATCGGTATAGGTGCCGTCAGACATTGTCGCAACAGGAGTTCCCGCAGCAGATTTTCCGGTACCCGAGCAGTTCACGAGAACCGCGCCGCCGCCTTTAGCGGTACTGCTTCCGCGTCCGATCACGGCGATCGTATCGTAGCTTCCGAGATACTCTCCCTGACCTGAGTAATAGTTATTAAAGTGGTTGACCGCAGCGACTTCCTTAGAGGTCCAGTCGGTGTTTGAGGCTTCTCCGAGCTGCTGAGTAAGACTTGACGGACGAGCAAGATACAGAGAGGTAATACCGTCGCGCGCCGCTATAGCCGCCCAGATTTTATTTCTCTGAAGCTTTGAGAGATTCCTTGTGCTGCCCCATTTATCAGGCTCGGTCATATATGTATCATGAGATTCGTTCCAAAGAACCGTCTGCTCCTTAGAGCCGTTTGTCATACCAAACGGGGTCGCTTCTGCGGTGTTTCCGCTAACAACTCCGTTTTGAACCTTGCCGATGATATCGGAATCGGTTACCTTCATAAACGGATAGTAATAATCGTAGCTTCGTCCGTAGCCGCAGGTGTTGAGGATCTCTCCGTAGGAAAGCACATCCTTACCGTAGGTATTCTGCGCGTAAGTTCTTACCGCGGAAACGGTATTAGTCCAGAAATCCGACCTGTATTTCTCCGAATCGGAAGGAGTTTCGATATGCTTAGCCGCGTCAAAGCGGAAGCCGTCTATACCAGCGTCAACAAGCTCTTTAAGATAATTATAAATAACGTTCTGCACTCTTGTGTCCTCGGTCTTAAGGTCGGGCAGGCGCGAGGTGCATTTTCGGGTAAGGTCGTAGGTGCAGGAATCTTCGGGACCCGACCACTCGTACGCGTAGGTCATATTCTCCCACGGAAAGTGGAAAAGGTCATTTTTTACAATCACGGACTCGAACTCAGCCGCTCTCGGCGTCAGGTGATCCTTAGGGTATTGAGAAGTCATGCCGTCCTCGTCCTCGCAGGTACCCATATGATTTATAACCGCATCGGCGATAACACGCACGCCGTACCTGTGAGCGGTATCGATCATTTTTAAAAGCTGCGCCTTGGTTCCGAGAGCGTTGTCGGTGCTTTTATTGATCTTAAATCCTGCCGGCTGATACATCATCCACCAGCCGTTCTTTGCCTCTCCCGTAACGTTATGACCGAGCGTTTCCTTTTTCAGCTCGTTAGGGGGTGAAATCTGAATTACGGAAAAGCCCTGCTTAGCGATTTTCGGCATTTTGCTCTCAATATTTGAGTAACTCCAGTTCCACGCCTGGAGAATTGTAGCATTGTCGTTTGAATTCGTGATACCGTAGGGGTTGTTCGGGGCGTACGCTGTCGAGGCGGATACCGAACAAGGCGCCGCCATAAAGCAGGTAAGCACGAGACAAACCGCAAGTACCAGCGATATGAATCTGCATTTTTTCACGTTATCAACTCCTGATATTGTTTATAAAATAATTATAGCATATTTGCATCGTTTTATAAATTGATATATCGACCAAAGTATCGGGAAGCAGACCGTAAGGAATAGGTGATTTGTAACAGTATAA
>CAZERR010000090.1:0-6199 GCA_964514785.1 uncultured Ruminococcus sp.
ACTGGGAAGTAAATTCATGGACTGATCAGGGACCGACAGATACTCAGACAGTTACTGAGACTCAGACTGAGACCGCTACAACCACAGAGCCCGTAAACGATAATATTTATACGGATTCCAGCGGTAAGCAGATTGATCTTACAGCTACATTTACCCGTGAGGCTGACGATACAACTAACTTCGGCGGCGAGCTCGGAAACACATTCAAGAACATTGAAATCCTCGGTGTTCAGAAAAAGAGCGGCGGTGAAAAGAGCATCAGATTTGTCGCTGTAGTTAACAACGATATCGTTAAGGACGCCGACGATTACGGATTTATCGCAAGAGGCGGTTCGTCTATAGATGACGCTCGTTCCAAGGTTACCGGTGTTACCGTAGAAAACGCAGGCAAGCTGTTCAGTTGTAAGAATACCAACAACAGCGTCAGCGGCGATTACGGAAAGTATACTGCTGATAAGAAGTATAAGTATGTAACCTTCGCAGTCAACAAGATAGGAGACAACTCAGTTGCAGCTAAGTTCTATGTTAAGAAGGGCAGCAAGGTTTATTACGCAACATATACAAACAACAGCGGAACATTTAATAACTGCTCAACTAACTGGGCGGCGCTGTCATAATCAAAAGGAGGTAAGAACAGTATGAAAAAGTATGAAGCTCCCGAGTATGAGGAGATCAAGTACGAAACAGAGGAAGTTTTAGGAGTAACCGGCGAACCCGACGCTTCTGAAGATCCTTATGATCCTCATATTCATCGTCCGTAAATAAATGAAACGAAGGCTGCCGCATTTTTGCGGCAGCCTTTAAACAAAAAAACATTTTGTGTCACAAATTTCTTTTTTCAGGGTTATAGATTATAGAAAGGTGATTTGGTGAAGAATTTCAAACCGAATCCGATTAAATACTGTCTTAGTTGCGCCGACCGGCGCCTAAGCGACGGCTGAACTGCCGTTTAAGCCTTATCTGCCCACAGTAAGGCTGTAAGAAACTATAATCTTTTTTGTGGGCGGAAAGGCTGTGGCGATTTTTATGAAAAAATTTTTATGTGTTTTAATTTCCGCCGTAATGATTTGCGGGATTTTCACCTCAATGTCCTCGAGTGTTTTTGCGGCTAAGAAAAAGGCGGTCCGCCTAAAAAAGTCATCCGCCGTTATCAGCATAACGCAGGATAACGGAAAAGAAAAATGCGGCTCCGTTAAAATCAAGCTCAAGAAGCTCAAGGGAGTAAAAATCAAGAAAACAACCTATAAAAGCAGTAATAAGGATGTTGCCAAGGTAGATAAAAAGGGTAAAGTCACCGCCGTAAAAAAGGGCAGTGCCACCATTACCGTTAAGGTGAAATACACCTATAAAAAGAAAACCGCTAAGAGGAACCTTAAGTTTAAGGTGAAGGTTAAAAATTTAAGCGGCTTTTTAAAAAGGCTTACCGCCTTTTCAAACAAGCTCTATAATATGTCCGTTAAAAGCGAAAGTAAAAACTATACGATGTCTCCGGTTTCGGTGTATATGGCGCTTTCTATGCTGTATTATACAGCCGATAATAACGTAAAAAGTGAAATCAAAGAGCTGTGCGATATGAAAGACAGCGACTTCGCGGAAGCGGGCAAGCTGTTTAATAAGCTCAACAAAGAGTATAAAACCTTCGACGGAAAGATAGCGGCTCAGCTTAAACTCACAAACTCTATTTGGTTCGAAAAAAGTGAGAAGTTTAATACCGACGAGATGTCAAAGCTCGAAAAAGAGCTTTACTGCAAAGCTTTTGAAACCAGTTTTAAGAACGATAATATGGCGGCGAATAAAGAAATCCGCGAATTTATAAAAAAGCAGACAAACGGACTTATCGATCAGGATTTCGGTCTTAGCCGCGAAACTATTTTAGCGCTTATTAATACGCTGTATTTTAAAGATATCTGGGAGAAAGGAATAGATCTTTCGACAGAAAAAAGAGAGTTCAAAACCTCGAAATCAACTAAAAAGCTTGATTTCCTTATCGGTCATTACTGCGAGGGCAGAGTTCAGCAAACCGATACCTCCGAATACTTTTTTACCACGACCGAGCACGGCTATAAGATTAAGTTTGTCCTTCCTAAAAAGGGCTCAACTTTAAGTGAGGCGATGGCTCCCGATAACCTTAATAAGGTAAACAACTGTATCGACTATCAGTTTAAGGACGGCGATACCGAGCATTATACACGCTGCATTTTCCCCTCTTTCAAAATCGAAAGCGAAACCCCGCTTGCAGAGATTTTTAAAGATAACAATTACCTGCAAAACGCGTTCTATGAATTCAGCTCGCCTCTTACTCAAGACCCTCTATGCGTTTCCGATATTAAACACAATACCGTTATCGATGTCAACAAAAAAGGCGTTGAAGGAGCGGCGGTAACGATTATATCATTAGAAAAAGCCAGCGCGATGATAGATCATATAAAAAGAGTTTACCACGATTTCGTACTGGATAAAAACTTCGGATTCATTATTACCGACCCGAACGGAGTTACTCTCTTTGAGGGACAGGTAACCAATCCTTGATTACAGTATCAGGTTTTGATGTGTGCAACTGAAATCAACGGAGATTATTTCCGCTTAAGCAGACGAATAAGGAAATATATAAAAGTAAGGAGCCGGCTGTACCGGCTCCTTTATTTCTTGTAGGCCTTTTGAAAAGCTTTAGGAGTCATTTTATATTTATCTTTAAAAGAACGGGTAAAATATGATAAATTATTAAATCCGACAGAAAACGCTATTTCGGATATGCGTGTATTTGTGTTCCTGAATTTTTCTGCGGCGCGCTCTAAGCGAAGGTCTTTTAAATATTGAGTGAATGAACTGCCTGTAAGCTGCCGGAATATTTTAGAAAAATAACTTTCGGAAAAATTGCTCATCTCAGCCGCCTGGGCTACGGTAATATGTTCACTGTAATTTGTTTCAATGAACAGGAGGGTTTTCTTCAGCTTTCGAAAGAACTCACTCTCGTTTTTTTCAATGGCCTCTGCTTTTGAGCAGTTGTTTTTTATAATATGCATTATTTCGAGCAGCCGGGCTTTAATTAACAATTCGTTTTTATCTCCGTAAGGCCAATTGAGGTCAGTCAGACTTTTAATAACCGGCTCAAGCTCGTTTCTTAAGGGATTGGATAAATCAAGATACTCGGGCATAATCAGATTTCTTTCGTAAATTGGATCTAAATATTTTTTTCTGCATATGTTTTCTGAACCTCCCGAAAGCATCGAGAATCTGAATAATATATTAAAATAAATTGCATGCGTTTCGCTTAACTGACGAATGGCGTGGATAGACTGGGGATGAATAAGAGCAATTTCGTTTTTTGAGACAGTATATTCGTTGCTTTGGATAGTGAGGCGGATTTTGCCCTCGACGACATATATTATTTCCATTTCTTCATGCCAATGCAGAGGAAATCCGTTAAGTTCCTCAGGTAAAACCGAATAGTAAACAATAAACGGGAAATCTGTTTTTCCGTGCAGCTTTGTTTCAAGATACGCGTTCATAATTCACCTTGCAATAGAATTGTTTTGTGTTAAAAGTAAAGTTGAATAATGATTGTATTATACACTAAAAAATCGTATAATGCAATTAGATTTAGTGCAATATTATAAAAATGTATGCATTAAGCCGATTTTGAGACTGACTGACGGTAATTGCCTGAAAATCCGGGCGAAGCTGCCGTTATTTAAGGTGAAGTTTTGAAAAATTTATAATATGGAGGTTTAGGGTTACTTATGAAAAAAACAATTTCAATTTTTCTTTCGGTATTATTGCTTCTTTCATCCCTTTCGGCTGCGACTTTCTGTGCCGAGGAAACGGAAACAATATCATTTAAAACTGCTGAAGCGCTCTACGCTCACGCTGTGGAGAACTCCTCCGACGTTGAAGCTTGGCAGATGTGGCAGTGTGTCCACGATGAGGATTACTTAACCGTAAACCCTCAGAGCAAGTATTTCTTCCTGCCCTCATCGGTCAGCGGAGATAAGGTTGATATCTATAACGCATATTCCGAGCCCGTTTCGGTGAATTCAACAGAAATCGCGCCGGGTAAAATCGCCGCGGTTTCCTTTAAGGAAGGCGAAAAATATGAGGTAAAGGCAGGAAAATCCACCTACACTCTCGAATTTCTTAAATCCTCAGCGGAAGCGGCGATTTATGTAAACAACAGCAACGCCGACGGTAAGGGCACAGCGCTTATGGATTATCTTAATTCCGATAAATCCCTCAGCGCGAAAGCTACCGGAGCTATAGTTTCTCCGGACGGACAGATTGATAATACTGCCGTAAAGAAAATAAAAGGCAGAGGCAACACAACCTGGGCAAAAGCTAAAAAGCCCTATAATATAACATATAGCTCAAACGTCAGCGTTGCGGGAATGTCAAAGGGTAAAAAATTCTCGCTGCTCGCAAATTACCAGGACGACTCTCTTTCGAGAAACCGTTTCCTCTACGACCTTTCGGACGAGGTAGGTATGCCTTACGCTTCGGATTCAAGGTATGTTGATTTTTATTCCAACGGTTATTACTGGGGTTCCTACCAGTTTACCGAAAAAGTAGAGGTCGGTAAAAATACAGTAGTCCCCGATTTTGAGGAGGACGATTATCTCAACAAGGACGGTACCGTTAAAGAGGATTTCCCGTTCTTATGCGAGGTCGACTCGGGAGCGACTAAGGGAGAGGATTACTTCGTAACCGTTTCCGGTCAGAAAATCACAATCAAGGCGCCCGAGCTCGAGGAGGGCGATAAGGGCTACAGCGAGGTCGCGGCATATGTATCTAAGAAATTCGGTGATTTCTACAGCGCGACCAGAAGCAAAACCGAGGATTATTCAGCCTACGCGGATGTTGACTCCCTCGCTTCGATGTATCTTATAAACGAACTCGGAAAGAACTGGGATTCAGGCGTCTCGAGCCTCTATTTCGTTTATAAGCCCGATAAAGACGGAAAGTATAAGTTCTATGCATCACCCGTATGGGATTATGATAACTCCCTCGGAAACGCTAAGGGAATCGCTAACGATTTAAGAAGCATGGGCGTAAGCGATTACGAGAAATACACCGGCTGGTGGTGTAAGTATAAGGGCAAGAGCGGCAGCACAAAAACCTCATCAAATATTATGAACCGCTTTGCGTATAACGCGCCGTTGCTTGAAAGAGCTAAAAAGCTTTGGTTTGAAAAATTCGTGCCCGCAATCGAGCATTTCTCAGGTAAGAAGTACAGCGAGGAAACCGAAAAGGAATTCTATACTGCCGATGAGTATTATAACCTCATAAGCAAGAGCGCCGAGAACAACTACAAGAGCGGTTGGCTGCTTAATACAGGAAGCTGGATCGCCGACCACTCAAAAATGGCTGCGGCGTCCTTCGATAATGAAAAGAAGGTTTATTCGGTAAATAAATACGAAACCAAGTACAATAGCGACTTTACGGGAATGTACGATTACGCGCGCGATTGGATGATTAACCGCGCGGCATGGCTCTCTAAGGAGTTGTCCGATACACCCGTTGAGGAGAAGGTTATTGATAACGGTAATCCCGAAAAGGCGGAGCTTTCCGCTAAAGCTGTTTCTATAAAGGCGGGAGGCGTAAAAACACTCACCGTAAAGAACGCGAAGGCAGTAAGCTGGAAGAGCTCAAACCCGAAAACAGCTAAGGTAAAAAACGGAAAGATTACCGCACTGAAAAAGGGATCGGCAACAATTACCGTTAAGCTCGATAACGGAGAGAGCCTGACTTGCAAGGTTACGGTTACTTCCTCGCCTAAGCTCTCGAAAAAATCCGTAACGGTTAAAAAGAACGGTACGAAAACAGTAAAAATCAAGGGTAAGGCTAAGGGCGTTAATAACAAGTATAAGAATACTAAGTACGCTAAAATCACCTCTAAGAAATCCGCGAAGACTATAAAGGTCAAGGGATTGAAAAAGGGAAAAACCACTCTTAAAATTACAGTAAACGGCGTTAAGCTGAAGTTAAAGGTTAAAGTAAAATAATATTTAAGTAACCACTTATTAATTCACGCCTGACGGCTGAGCACGCACCTTGCTTGCAGTTTTTCCGCCAGTTTGCCCAAAAATCGGCACCCATACGTCAGTATGCGTACCAATTATTTGTCCAAACTGACGAAAAATCTGCTGACGCAATTTACTCACTCAAATTAATCAGTACTTACTTAAAAGCCGGCTCAAAAAACTGA
>CAZERR010000091.1:0-6168 GCA_964514785.1 uncultured Ruminococcus sp.
CTGTTACTGTTGCTGTCTGTGTCTGAGTCTGAGTCTGTGTCTGTGTCTGAGTCTGTGTCTGAGTCTGTGTCCGGGTTTGGGTCTGTGTTTGTGTTTGAGTCTGGGTAGCTGTTGCAGTTGCAGGTCTTTCGAGCTGCCATGTACCTAACGTCCATTTACCCTCGCCATTCTTTGCTGACGGATAATAACCCGTATACTCCGTGTAAGTAGCATCAACGGTCTGCTCGCTGCCGTTATTGAATATAACCTTTTCATATCCGTCTAAATCAGCTGTGTACTGAGCCTGACCCATATCGTTTGTGCCTACATAAGTCATAGCAACGCCGGGCCATGCTGCGTTCTGATTGCCTGCGCCTCCGTTACCCTTCCAAGCATAAGCGTTTACGGTTGACCAACCCTGATTGTTGGTGAAGAGAACCTTATAGGTGCTGCCTGAGGAAGAAGTCGAGCCGCTCTCGTTATATACAACTGCAACTTTGCCTGCGCCAACGGTACCGCTTAAGTAACCGTTGCTTACGGTAAATGTTCCGCCGTTAGCTGCGTCTGTATAAGTGCCTGCGGGCATGCTTGTGCTTACGCTTACGCTCTGGCTGGAGGAGCCTGTGTTAACGAAACATACACCTACGCTTCCGCGCTTAACAGCGAGAAGCTGAGTGTTGCCGTTTACGTTTTCAAGGTTAACGCCCTGACCCTTGGCTGCGTTATGGAACTTATTAACCGCTACAACTTCCTTATCGAAATAGACGTCGTCGCCGCCGTCTGCGGTATTGTTAGTACCCTTCCAGTTGGAAGCGTCGCTGCCCTTAGGACGGGCAAAGTAAAGTGTGTTAAGGTTCTGAGCCGTAATAGCCGCCCATGCGAGCTTAACCTTGGAATTATCCATTCCGTAATTACCTACGAAATTATCGTGAGACTCTACCCAACATACGAGGTTGTTTCCGCCGAGTTTTGCCTGATAATCACTGAGTTCACCGGCAGGAAGGTAGCCGCTGTCAACTTTATTTTTAACGGTATCGCTGTAGGATGAGCCGGTAACATTCATATATTTAGCGTAGCCTGTGAGAGGGGTGTTTCCTCCCGCAAGAACCTCGCCGTAGGAGAACTTATCGCCGAGACCGTCTAATACTGTCGGCCAGTAGTTAGATGACGGACAACCAGAGATTTCTTCGCTTGAAGGAAGCTCGATGTGCTTAGCCGCGTCAAAACGGAAACCGTCGGCGCCGGCACTGATAATACTGTTAAGTAATCCTTTTGCCTTAGTTTGAATTGTGGAATTGCTTGTATCAAGGTCAGGCATACCTGTGATTTTGTACTGAGTCTGCTGAGTACGGTCGTCCCAGTTGTTGAGATTACCGTTGCTGTGATAATGCTTTAGATCGCTGTCAACAGACCCTGTCTGATCTGTCGTGTGGTTTAAAACTACGTCAACGATAACCTTAAGACCGAGGTCATGCGCCTCGTTACAGAGTTCGGTAAACTCCGCCTGCGTACAAATCTTGTTACCGATTGTGTATTTAGTCGGCTGATAGAACTGATACCAGTTGTCAACCGAGTTGCCGCTTCCGACAAGTGCGCTAATCGGAGAAGTCTGGATAGCGGTATAGCCTGATTCGGCAATTTTATCAAGCTTTGCCTTGATTGTGCTTACAGGCCAGTTCCAGCAATGAAGTATAACTTCGTCTGAACTGTACTTTGTGTTAGGACTGCCTGCCGCCGAAGCGGAACTTATCGACATTCCCGCAAAGCATCCGAATACCAGTGCTATACATAAAAGCGCTGATACTAATCGCCTTGTTTTTTTCATAGTCTCAACTCCTTAAATGATTTTAAAAAAAGGCTATTCTTAGTATACAATAAACTATCAACATTTTCAAGTTTTTATGTTCAATTTATTTAAAAAATGAAAAACCGGCACAAATTGCCTGTGCCGGATTTTTGTATACTATATATAGTATATATTAATTTAATATTTTACTCAATCGGTTCGAAATCAGCCACGCCGTGCTTACAAAGCGGACAGATGAAGTCCTCGGGAAGCTCGTCGCCCTCATAAACGTAGCCGCAAACCTTACATACCCAGCCTTTTTTGCCTTCTGTCTCGGGCTTAGGCTTAACATTGTTCTGATAATATGTATAAGTCATAGTTTCCTTATCGGAGGTAACTCTCGCCTCGGTGATGCTGCAGATAAACATTCCGTGAGTATCGAGGTCGATATAATCCTCAACCTTTAAGGACATAAAGGAGTTGATATACTTCGGCAGGAAAACAAGTCCGTTATCGGATTTAAGAGTTTCAAAGCCCTCGAATTTATCGGTGTTTCTGCCGCTCTGGAAACCGAATCTTTCAAATACGCTGAACGGCGCCTCAACGGACAGGCAGTTAACGTTCATCTTACCCGTTTCCTTGATAACGTGGTGGGAATAGTTCTGCTTATTGATACATACCGCCACGCGGTTCGGAGAGTTGGTTACCTGAGTAACGGTATTTACGATAAGTCCGTTATCCTTTTTACCGTCGTTTGAGGTAACTACATAAAGTCCGTAGCCGATATTAAACAGCGCGGTCATATCGTTCTTATCGGCTGTCTCGTCATGCTGAGCGAGATAATCCTTGCACAGCTCGTTTGCGAGCGCCTCAAGCTGCTCGCTGCTTGTATCGTTAAGCGCGGACATAATCTTAACTGTCGTATCGGTGTATTCGATATTTTTACAGCCCTCGAGCATTTTCTTCATAGTTTTAGCCGCGAGAGGAGCCCACGAACCGTTTTCTATAAGACCGATTGTCTTATTGCTGAAGTTGCGCTCGGTTAGGTGATTTATAAATTCTCTCATAAACGGGAAGATTTCGGCGTTGTAGGTAGTGGTCGCGAGTACGATTCTTCCGTAGCGGAAAGCGTCCTCAACACATTCAGCCATATCCTCGCGCGCAAGATCGTTAACAACAACCTTCGGACAGCCCTTAACTCTCAGCTTTTCGGCTAAGATTTCAACCGCCTTTTTTGTGTTGCCGTAAACGGAGGTATAAGCAATCATAATACCCTCGGTCTCTACGCCGTAGCTTGACCATGTGTTATATAAATCGAGATAATAGCCGAGGTTTTCCTTTAATACCGGACCGTGGAGCGGACAGATGATCTCGATATCAAGATTAGCCGCCTTTTTAAGGAGAGCCTGAACCTGAGCGCCGTACTTTCCTACGATACCGATATAGTATCTTCTAGCTTCACACGCCCAGTCTTCCTCAACGTCAAGCGCGCCGAATTTTCCGAAGCCGTCAGCGGAGAAAAGAACCTTATCCTTGCTGTCATAGGTAACGATAACCTCCGGCCAGTGAACCATCGGAGCGGCTACAAAGTTTAGAGTATGTTCGCCGAGCTCGAGAGCGTCGCCCTCTTTTACGACTATTCTTCTGTCCTCAAACTGAGTTCCGAAGAAATTCTGCATCATATTAAACGCCTTTGCGCTGGAAACGATGACCGCCTCGGGATAGTTGCTCATAAAATTCTTGATATTGGCGCTGTGGTCGGGCTCCATATGCTGTACAACGAGATAATCGGGCTTTCTTCCGCCGAGGGCGTCCTCGAGATTATCAAGCCATTCATTCTTAAAATTACGGTCAACAGTATCCATAACCGCGATTTTAGAGTCCATAATAACGTAAGAGTTGTACGCCATACCGTTGGGAACAATATATTGACCTTCGAACAAGTCGATTTTATGGTCATTAACGCCTACATACTTAATATCGCCTGTAATATTCATACTCTTTGCCTCCTTAGAGCTGTTTTTTATAGTATAGCATAAAAAAGAATGATTTTACAACCTTAATTTTTTATTTATTTTTAACATTTTTTCAACAATATAAAAACCGACATATTTCATAAAAAATAAGTATTATTATATGCAAAACGCCTATACAAACTTCACCTATAACCGAAATTAGCCGATTTAGCCAGTTATTTTGAGCGAGTTCAATCATTCATTTATCTTAAATTTGATGAAATAAGCAATTTTTTTCAACTTTTTAACATTTTTTTGCGTATTTTGTATTGACTTTGTTAGGTACCGTGATATAATATAAGCAAGAGGTGATTGAATTTGCTCAACCAAGAGAGATATAAACTCATTCTTGAGTTAATTGAGGAACGAAACACCGTCACCGTCGCGGAGCTTGCGAAGGAGCTTAACACCTCGGAATCAACAATCAGACGCGACTTGACCGCTCTTGACAGGCTCGGAAAAATCCGGAAGTTTTTCGGCGGAGCTACAGCGATTAAGCATAACGAAGGCGTATACGAGGATACCGTAACTGTCCGCGAAGCAATGATGAGCGAGGAAAAAACCGCTATCGGAAACTACGCGGCGAGTTTAATCAACGACGATGACTTCGTATTTATCGACTCAGGCACAACGACCTCGAGGCTTATCGACTTTATAACAAACGAAAAGGCAACCTACGTTACAAACGGTATCGCCCACGCTAAAAAGTTAATAAGAAAAGGGCTTACGGCATATGTGATCGGAGGAAAAATCAAATCCGTTACGGAAGCAGTCGTAGGCTCGGAGGGAATAACCAGCCTTAGGAACTTTAATTTTTCCAAAGCGTTTATGGGCACTAACGGGATCGACCTGAAGGCGGGCTTTACCACTCCCGATATCGAGGAAGCTCTCGTAAAACAAATAGCGATCGAAAGAAGCTTCTCCGCTTTTGTTTTAGCGGACAACTCAAAATTCAGGCGAATTTTTCCGGTCACGTTCTGCGAGCTTAACAAGTGCTGTATAATCACCGACAAGCTCTCGGACAGCAGATTTTCAAAGGAAACCATAGTTAAGGAGGTAAATAAATGATTTATACCGTAACCTTAAATCCTTCGATAGACTATATCGTAAGACTTAACGACCTTACCCTCGGAATAACAAACCGCACCACGAGCGAGGAGTATTACTTCGGCGGAAAAGGAATCAACGTGTCGCTCGTACTCGCGGAGCTTGATTTAGACAGCACCGCGCTCGGATTTGTGGCAGGCTTCACGGGAGAGGCTATCGAAAAAGGCATTAAAAACGACAGGATACATACCGAGTTTATAAGGCTTAAGGAAGGCAACTCCAGAATCAACGTGAAAATAAAGGCTGACGAGGAAACCGAAATAAACGGTCAGGGTCCTCATATTTACCCCGATGAGCTCGAAAAGCTTATGGAAAAGCTCGATGAGATCCAAGACGGCGACACTCTCATTCTTGCAGGCAGCATTCCGAACACACTCCCCGACGACATCTACGAAAGGATGCTCGAAAGACTTAAGGATAAAGACATAAGAATAGTCGTTGACGCGACTAAAAAACTTCTCATAAATTCACTTAAATATAAGCCTTTCCTTATAAAGCCCAATCGTCAGGAAATCTCCGAGATCTTCGGAGTTGACGTCAAGACCGAGGAGGATACCGAAAAATACGCTAAAAAGCTTATGGAGATGGGCGCTCAGAACGTTCTCATTTCCCTCGGCGGCGAAGGCGCCATGCTTATCGACGAAAACTCAGAGAAGCATAAAATGGGCGTATTAAAGGAAAAGGTCATCAATACCGTAGGCTCAGGCGATTCGATGGTAGCGGGATTCGTCGCGGGCTATGAAAAAGAAAAAAGCTACCCTTACGCTCTGAAACTGGGCAGTGTTTGCGGTAACGCCACGGCGTTTTTACCCGGACTTGCCACGAAGGAAAAAATAAATGAATTATTAAAAAAATTCTAAAAGGAGGCTAATAATGCGCATAACCGATCTGCTTAAAAAGCAAGGCATCTCCCTCGGAATATCCGTTAAGGATAAGGGAGAAGTTATTGACAAGCTCGTTGCCCTGCACGAGAAATGCGGTAATCTTAAGGACGCTGCCGCATACAAGGAGGGCATTCTCAAGCGCGAAGAAATGGGCACCACCGCCATCGGCATGGAGGTCGCTATTCCTCACGCAAAGAGCGAAGCCGTTAAGGCTCCTGCTCTCACAGCCGTAACGGTTCCCGACGGCGTTAACTATGACGCGCCCGACGGTGCCGACTGTAAGCTCATCTTTATGATCGCGGCAACTCTCGACGGAGACGTTCATCTCGAGGTTCTCGCAAGAATGATGCAGATGCTTATGGATCCCGAATTCACATCTCAGCTCAAGGCAGCTAAA
>CAZERR010000092.1:0-5949 GCA_964514785.1 uncultured Ruminococcus sp.
CGGAGCGAAGATTACCGACTGTGAATTTTCTAATGATAAAAGTATGAATACGCTGAATATCAGCGGCGGAGTCGAGGCGGTTCAGATCGACGTTAATATAAAGAAGGCTATGGATAATTTTGAGTCTTACGATAAAACTCCGTGTAAGAATATAAACGTCAGCAATAATAAATTCGTTAATAAGTACCGTGCCGTCGGAACTCACCATTCCGTTCTCGGCAATCCATATGATAATATAACAGTTAGCAGTAATACCATCGTAAACGGCGCCGGTATCGCAATAAACGGCGTTTACTGGAGAAACGCTAAAATTTTTAACAATACCCTTACCGACGTAGGCTCGGGAATCGACCTGCACTCTGTAGACGACCATAATATGTATAATCTTAATAACCTTAAAGCATCCGATATCGACAGCGGTATGAAAAATTCCCGTTCATATATTTACGGCAATAAGGTTACGGTAAGAGCCGAGGACAATAATAATGCGAATATGGTAGGCGTTAGGGCTTCAGGCAGCGAGATCACGCAGCCGTCCGATGATACCGCGCCGGCAGGGACATACTATATATATAACACAAAAATCGGAGTTGACGAAAAGGGCAACAACGCCCCTAATATTATAAACGGCTCATTTGCCGAAGGCGCCGCGCTCAGATATTCAAAAAGCTCCTTAATACAGAACAGTAATATTGATTTGACGAACTGTACTTTCGGTAAATTCACCGCAGGTATTTATGTTTACGGATGCGTCAAAGCTAAGGTCAGCTCCAATACAGTAACTACATCAATAACCCAGCCGCAGTCTGATGAGCCTGCTGTAACCGAAACCGCGGCTACAGAACCGGTAACGACAGAGCCAACAGCAACACAACCGGTGACAACAGAACCTTTAACGATAGAACCAATCTCAACTGAGCCGTCTGCTGAGCAGGTCCATCCCTGCTACGGAATGTCAATACGCGTAAGCTCCGGCACCGAGGTTTACGATAACAGCATAACTTCTAAAAACGACGGAATAAGGATGCTCAACGGCTGTGACGGTACTATTATACGCGATAATAAAATAACCTCATACTCAAATAACTGCGTTTATTTATCGGGTAAGGAGGACAGCGCGCCGTCGGTAAGAAAAACGCTTACAGTTACAGGAAACTGCCTGAGCTGTGTTAATACTGCGAGGGAAACCGCCGCTGTTCAGGTTTATTTATCGACAATAAAGCTCTATGCTCATTCTAACGCGTTTAGTGACCTTCCAGGCTCTGCTTCTGAGCAGACCGAGCCTCTGTATTCGATTAAGGGTGATAACAGCAGGGTTGTTAATCGCTACGGAGATGTTGTTTTAAATGAGCTTGCCGGCTCCGTGACGGACGACGGAATAACCTTAAGCTGGGAAAACGCGGCTGTAAACGGATATCTTGTTTCCAGGTATATTGACGGCGTAAAATTCGTTACCGAAGATACGGATAAGCTTTCATATACCGATTCTTATGTAAGAAAAATCGGCAGGGAGCGTCATTATACCGTCACTCCTTATTTAATAAGCGGCGGAATAACGCTGTACAGTAAAAGTAATATTTTGAAAATTCAATAAGCCTTGAATAAACTAATCGCCTCTGACAATAATAACGTCAGAGGTGATTTTATGAGATACAGTGAAAAGTCAAGAAGAAGCCGAAAGGAACGAATCGGATTTTTTACCGCGCTGTCAATTTGTATTGTAGCTGTCGGAATGGCGGCGTATTCCACCTACACGAGCCTCACGGGGATTTTTGACGGCGATACGGCTGAAACCGTTGCGGTAAATAAGGTTGTTACGGGAGTTACGGAAAAGGTGACTGAAAAGGTAAAGAAAACCGAGCCTAAGGAAACTGAAACGGAAACCGAAAAGCCCTCTGAAACCGAAGATGATTACGAGGAGGAAACCGAGCCTAAGGAGACAAAAACCGCTCTCCAGACTATGGTAAGCGTTAATTCGACTCTCAGCTATCCGCTCGATAAGCGAAAGGTAATAAAGGAGTACAGCGAGGAAACGGTCTACAATAAAACTCTAAATCAGTGGCAGGCTCATACGGGTGTAGACTTTGCGTGTGAAAAGGATGACAACGTCTATTCTATGGGAGACGGCGAGGTAAAAAGGATTTATAAGGATGATTTACTCGGAAGAACCGTTATTGTAAAAGCGCCTACTTATACCGCTTATTACAGCGGACTTTCCGAGAACGTGAAGGTGGAAAAAGGCAGTACGGTCAAATCAGGCGACGTTATAGCCACGGCGGGGGAGGTTCCTTGCGAGGAGCTGGACGAGAGCCATGTGCATATAGCCGTTAAAGTCAACGGTCAGTTTACGGATCCTCTTGCGCTTATAAATAACGACGAATAAAATGCGTGATTTGTAAGCACTGATTTTAATTATAACGCCCTCGTTTCGTTTTAGGGGCAATCGCCGGTTTCTGTAAAGCAGAAATTGAGCGAAAAAACGCGCGCACATTTTTAGTGCGTGCGTTTTTTAGCCGTAGCTTTTGCGCGCAGAGTGTCCAGCCGGACATGCAATAAAAAAAGGCAGGCTCATTTCGAGCCTGCCTGAAGTATTATTATCTAACTTTTTATGCCTTAAGAAGTCCTGCAATCACATACTGTATCTTTGTTGCGTCTCTGATACTGATCCTGCCGTCCCCGTCAAAATCAGCGAGAGCCTTTTGCTCATCATCAAGCTTGATGAGTTCAGCTAACGCTTTCTGTATCATAGTAGCGTCCTTGATATTGATGTTGCCGTCTCTGTTGACGTCGCCAACCTTATACTTCGATACGGGAACTGTTGTTGCGGGCTCTGTTACGGGAGCAGTTGTAGTAGCGGGAGCAGTTGTAACAGGAGCTGTTGTGGTAACGGGAACTGTAGTTGTGGGAGCTTCCGTAACGGGCTGTGTGGGCTCCAGACTCTCGGGATATAATACCGCAACGCCTGTGCTGCCTATAGAACCTGATGTGATTTTTCCGCCGGAAACGGTAAACGAAGTTCCGCTTACTGTATCTTTATATGTTCCGTTAGACATTGTTGCTACGGGAACACCTGAAGCTGATTTGCTTGTACCTGAGCAGTTGATAAGAACCGCGCCGCCGCCTTTTTTAGTGCTGCTTCCGCGTCCTACTACTGCGATCGAACCGGATGTGGAGAGATATTCGCCCTCTCCTGAGAAAATGTTGTTGAAGTGGTTAACCGCGCCGACTTCCTTGGCGGTCCAGTCGGTGTCGGAAGCTACGCCGAGATTCTGGCTGAGGCTGGAAGGACGGGCAAGATACATCGATGTAATACCGTCGCGAGCCGCGATAGCCGCCCATGTTTTATTTCTCTGAGCTTTGCCGAAGTTCTTGGATTCGCCGTCCATATATGTATCGTGAGATTCGTTCCAAAGAACTGTCTGAGCTTTTGAGCCGTTAGCCATATTCTGAGGAATCGCGCTTGAGGCGGAGCCGTTTGTTACTGCCTTTTGAACTTGACGGTAAATAGTAGAGTCCGTAACCTTCATAAACGGGAAGTATGCGCTGTATTTACGGTTGTATCCGCAGGTATTAAGGATTTCGCCGTAGGAAAGAAGATCCTTTTTATATGTGGTCTTAGCGTAGCTTTTAACCTTTGTAACCGTGTTTTTCCAGAAATCCGAGCGGTAAGCCTGGAGATCGTTAGGAGTCTCGATGTGTTTAGCCGCGTCAAAACGGAAACCGTCGATACCTGCGTCTACAAGCTCCTGAAGATATTCATAGATAGCTTTTTGAACTCTTGAATCCTCAGTCTTAAGGTCGGGGAGACGTGATGTACAACCTCTTGTAAGGTCTTTTGTACATGTATCTTCGGGACCGTCCCATTCGTACTTATATGTCATATTGAACCACGGTGAGTGGAAGAGCTTGTTGTTATAAATTTCAGGCTCGAATTCCTTTGCTTTCGGTGTAACGTGATCCATCGGGTTTGATGAAGATATGTTATCCTCGTTGTCACAGGTACCCATATGGTTGATAACCGAGTCGGCGATTACTCGTACGCCGTACTTGTGAGCGGTTTCTACCATTTTCTTGAGCTGAGCTTTTGTTCCGAGCGCGTTGTCGGTGCTTTCGTTGATCTGGAAGCCTGCGGGCTGATAGAACATCCACCATCCGTTTTTGGTTTCGCCTGTAACCTTATGACCTTTTGTGCCTTCTTTGATTTCGTTCGGAGGCGAGATCTGTACGACCGAGAAGCCCTGCTGAGCGATTTTCGGAATTTTCTTTTCAAGATTTTCATAGCTCCAGTTCCAGCACTGGAGAATAGTCGCGTTATCGTTTGAAGTTGTGATTCCGTACGGGTTGTCGCCGGAAACATTTTTGTCCGTTGAAGCCGCGATTGCCGAATACTGCGCTATCACGAAGCATGTGGCGAGTAAACAAACCGATAAAACAACGGAAAGAATACGTTTTTTCATAAAGAGTCCTCCTAAATACTTTTTGTACCGACCCGAATCGGTACGATTAGGTATAATTACCTTTTTACTCCTTATTATAATAAATCATTTTAGATAAAAAAACAATTCGTTTTTTGTACAAATTTTTACATTAATATATGTATATAATGCCACCTTGTGACAATCAAAAAAGCAAATCACTTTTTCACAGGTTTTAAATAGTTATAGCTAGTGCTCATGCAGGGTGCAGCTAACAGCGGGAAAGGCTCTGGAGAGAAAACGCGCGCTTTTACACAAGAAATCGCCGGCGCATTGCTGCGGCGGCGATGTATATCTTAAAGTATTCGTTTGAATTTCTGATTATTAAACTATGATTTAAATATCGTAAAAACTATCTTTCGCTCTCGTACCATTCCTCATTACCGAAGATAAAATCATCTATATCTCCGTTATCAGTGTAATGTATGAATAACATATAAATGCACCTCCTTATCCGCAGAATAAGGGGCAAGTATTTATCCGGTTACGTTTAAGTATTCCTTCACCACGTCCACAACCTGCTTATCGGTAAGCTTGGTGCGGTTGATACATAAATCGTAATTCTCTGTCAGGCCCCATTTTCTGCCTGAATAAAAATTATAATAATTTGCTCTTGATTTGTCTGTTTTATCGACAACATGCTCCGCTTTAGACTGCGGAATGTTTTTAAGCTCCACAGCTCTCTTTATTCTGAAATCCTTATCGGCATAAATAAACAGCCTTAAAACATCGTTTCTATCTCTTAATACATAATCCGCGCATCTTCCGACAAATACGCACGGATTTTCTTCCGCGAGCTGTTTGATGATCTTGTGCTGTAATAAGTAGAGTCGGTCATTTACGGGAAGCTGACCCGCGCCATAGCCCGAGCCGAAGGAATAAAGTCCCATCGAAAGGGAATAGAGAAGGCTGTTGGCGGCCTTTTCATCAACATTCTCAAATACCTCGGGATCTATTCCGCTTTCCCTTGCGGCAATAGAAATAAGCTCCTTGTCATAGCACTTTACCCCGAACTCTTTTGCGAGTGCTGAGCCTATTTCGCGTCCGCCGCTGCCGAACTGCCTGGCAATTGTAATAATGCTGTTTAAAGCCATCAATAACCCTCCAAACGAAGTCTTATTCATTATTATATGCAACCTGTACTAAAAAATCAACTGATTATTACAAATTCGTTAATATTGCACAAAAGAATTATAATCAGTTTGTATATAATATCCCGTAAATTAAAGCCTGTGAACCGTAATGTATATGCGGGCCGGCAGTTTTTTAGAATTTCGGTGCTAAAAATGACGGGAAAATTTCAGGAAAATATTTTACATTTTTTTGTAAAAACCTATTGACTTTAAGCCCCTAATGTTATATAATATCAATTACGCTGCACGGGAAAAATTACATCTCTGTAATTTGTTGAAATGCAGCAAAAGAACCTTGAAAATTAAACAACGAAAGTACAGAAACCCGTAATGAACTTTGA
>CAZERR010000093.1:0-5903 GCA_964514785.1 uncultured Ruminococcus sp.
TTCCACGCGAATTCTAAATATACCTTTAAAGCTAAGAACAAAAAGCTTGTTTCAAACTTTACTGTAACGAAATCTCAGCTTCTTCCCGCATCGGTTCGTATTTATACGAAAAAAGCAGGAAAAACAACGCTTACAATTTACGAAAAGCGTGGAAAAGCAAAGAAAAAGAAGATAGGTACAATTAAATTGACTGTTAAAAAAGTTAAGGACGCCGAAGTATTTTGGAGCAACTTTGGACTTGATAACGACGGTATCTTCTATGAGCTGTTTATTTCACCCGGTCAGAGCATTGACCTGAAATCAAGAGTTGAAAGACGTTATATAAACCATGAGTGGACAGGCTCGCATTTTAACGAGGACGAATATAAATTTGAGGCGGTTTCAAACCATCCCGAAATCATTTCGGTAGACAAAGACGGTATTTGTACCTGTAACTCGCTTGACGATGAAGGCGTTAATTATGTAACCTACAAAGTTACATTCAAGGACGGTTCAACAGCAAGCAGAGGCGGTTCGTTTGATGTTTGGCCCGAAGATGCGCCTTAAATATCAAAATGGCACATGTGAGTTTTGCCAAAAATAAAAATTTTTCAAAAAACTTGAAACTTTTTTACTTGTTTTTGACACTACTATAGTGTGAGATGGAAAAAAGAAGTTTAAGGAGAAGGAAAATGAATCTTTTAAGAAAAACGGCAGGAATTATTTTAACCTTAATAATCGCTTTAAGCGTGATCGCGGTACCGACAGCGGTATTCGCCGCGGAAGAAGCGGTAGAAACAAAGAATTTAATCCTTAACCGTTTCGGCGGATATACTTATACAATTGATAAGGAAGCGGGCTATTGGTATGGTTATTCCGTAAAAGACAACAATAATAACGCGATAACTGTTGATATTGATGACTGGCCGGGATATTATGAAAATAACTGGGTATATATCGCGGCAACTAAGGAAACGGGAAACGTTAAGCCTCAGGTTGAGATATATAAGGAAAGCAAAGTAACAGGAGAAAAAACAACAATAGCGAATTTTATAGTAAAAGTTAAAAAGTTTAAAAAGATTGATTTTGGTACGGTTAAAATCTCGAAGGGTAAAAATAAAGAGGTTCTCGTTCAAAAATGCAATACAAACTGGGCGTATTCATATGCCGTTTTAAATACGGGCAATGCGTATAAGTTAAAAATCAAAAATAAGAAAATTGCTTCATGTAGATATATTTGGGCAAATGAATACAATAAAAACGATACCCTTTTCAATTTTACGGGAAAAAAGAAGGGTACGACAACAGCCGACGTTTATATAAACGACACAAAAGTAAAAGTCGGAACAATAAAAATAAAAGTCGGCAACTATAAGGCGAAGCTCGACCCCCGTTGTAAGACAAAAAAGGATAAGTACAGCAAATACGGAAGCCTGCAGCATTATACTTTAAGCGGAGACGATTACGTTCTTAATCGCAAGTCAAACGCGGTATATTCTTTTAAAGCCGCGGACACAAATGTAGTTTCACTTAAAAGAGTAAGTAAAAACAGCAAAGACTACAAGGTTATTCCGAAAAAGGTCGGCAGCACTAAGATTTATGTTTACGAAAAGGTAAAGAACAAGAAAAAAACTAAATTAGGAACTATTAATTATATAGTTGAACCCGCGACAATGGCTGAGGTTTTCTCATTTAATGCTCTTTATTATCCTCTTTATGATGACGAGGATAGAATAGATATCTTTGAGGGAGCATCACTTAACCTTTCCAATGGCGAGAAAAGCATAGATTTTATTAAGGATATGAACGAGCTCGTAATGAATCATAAGGAAAAGGAAGCTCATTTTACGAGCGGCGATTATACAGTTACTTTCGAAAATACCGATTCCGAGGTAGTATCGGTTGATGAAAACGGTATCGTTAGCTCTAACGTAACTTATGACGAATTAATGACTATGAGAAAATACGACCCTAAAAATTATGATTATTACTATATGGATTTAGGTTATACAATAAAGTTTACTGACGGTTCAAGCTTTTACGGAATCTATTCCGTATGTATAAATTAAGCTATTTCGAGAGCTAAGCTCTCATCTTTCCTCAAGGAAGCAGGTTCCAAAAAAAGAGCCTGCTTTCTCTCAATTTAAGTCTTAAAATTCTGCAAAATGGCTTAAAACTTGCATTTTTTGGATTTTAATGTTATAATAGAAAAATAGATTTAGAAGGAGGAATAAAAATGAAGCTTACTAAGTCAATAATTTGTAGTATTCTTGTGATGTTGACATTAGCCTCAGCGGCTGTTTTTTCTTCAAGCGCCGTTACCGTTCAGGCTATTACTAAAGTGATGACTCAGTACACCCGAGTTGTTTACCCCGATTCTAAGTCGTCCGAGGATACTTACAAGATAAAAATCAAAAACAACGATAAAAATTATATTAAGGTAAAATATGCCGACAGCGGCTCAACCTATCGTCTTACCGTTACGGCAAAAAAGGTTACTCCCGAAAGCAATAAGCCGCTCCTCACCGTTTATAAGGAGAAGAACGGCAAGAAGACTGACGTTAAAAAATACAGGTTTACCGTTAATAAGCCTTCTGTAAGGACTTATAACGAGATGAAAATCAACGTCGGTATGACGAAGAAAAAGACGATAAAGAACCCCTATAATAAGGAATATACCATTAAGTATGATAAGAAAATCGCTAAGATAAAAAAATCCGTATCCGGCGAAAAGTATACTTATAAGGTTAATGCGCTTAAAAAGGGAAGCACAAAGGTTGAGATTTATTTAAAGGACACTAAGGTCAAGGTCGGAAGCTTCAACGTTACCTGCGGAGATTACCCGACGACTATCGCGAAAAAGTATAAGCCGCTTGAGCTTAAATACAATTCTCACGGCACAAGCTCCTATATGGAGGATTGCCACATAAGCCTTGAAAAAATGCTTAAGGATAAAAAATTGGGAGCTACTTATTCCGTAGTTATCGAGAACGAGAAGATAGCGTCTACCTTTACCGAAAAGAAAAACACGATTATCTATTCCGTAGGAACCGGCTCCACTCAGGCTACCGTCTATCAGAAGATCGGCAAAAAGGATGAAACAGAGATCGGTAAGTTTACGATCAACGTTACTAAGACTAAAATGAGCTATGTCGCGAAGCAGAATATGTTGCTTTTCACCGACGGTATCTTCGGTAACGGCGAGATGGTAGAGTTCTTATCTCCGGGCGAAAGCTTCACGATGAAGAGCACTATCGTAAAATCGCTCGTAAACAATACTTATACAGGTTCAAGCTTTAAGAAATCCCAGTACAGCATTTCCTATAAGTCAACCGATAAGTCGGTAGTTACCGTGAGCAAGGAAGGTAAGGTCACAGGCAAAAAACCCGGCTACGCCGTAGTAAATTATACAATTACTTTCTCGGATAAGAGCACATTCGAGGGCGGATGTCCGATAGAGGTATTAAGCAACAGCGCGGCGGCGTAAAAAAATCAAAAAAACTTTATTTTAGTGTTGATTTTCTCGGCAAAAGGTATATAATGGTTATAAATTGAATACAAGGATGGGACTACTGTGGAGTATCTTCAAGAAAAGAGATTATTTTTAATTCGTAATGATGAAATCCTGCTTTTTAAGCACAACGATGAGTACGACGGTGATGATAAGAACATTGAGGAATTCACCAACCCTAAGTTTTTAAGGTATGTCGGTATAAAGCGTTGTGACGAGGGGATTAAAGAGGTTTACTACTATTTTGCTAAAACAAACGACCTTTATATTACTCAGTCCGGGCACTGGACGGAGATAAAAAAGGCGATCTATTACCCCGCTAAACCGCTTACCTCGGCTGTGTTGAACGACTATATCCGTAACGGCCAGTACGATAAAGAGGTGCGCTACGGAGTTAAGAACGGAGATAAAGTTGAATTTACTGTAGTAACACTATAAAGATAAAGCCGCCGCTTAATTTTTCGCGGCGGCTTTAGTTGTAAGTGAATATCACTCGGGGCTGCCGCATTTGCGGCAGCCCCGTTACGTTATTAGAAAGCGATTATTTAAAATATTTTACTCCGCTCTCAAAGATTTTCTGGTCTTTGTTGAACGGAACGTTAGCGTAGAGGTCTTGCCCCTTACGCTCGCTGTGGCCCATCTTACCGAGTATACGGCCGTCGGGGCTTGTAATACCCTCGATCGCGCAGATTGAGCCGTTTACGTTGTAGGTGATATCGTCGCTCGGTTCGCCGTTTAGGTCAACGTACTGCGTCGCGACCTGACCGTTTTCGATAAGGCACTTAAGAGTTTCGCTGTCCGCCATAAAGCGTCCTTCGCCGTGAGAAACAGGTACAGCGAATACGTCGCCGGCGTTAACCGAGGAGAACCACGGAGATTTAACAGAGGTAACTCTTGTATACGCCATATGGGAGATATGTCTGCCGACTGTGTTAAATGTAAGAGTCGGATCGGTTTCCTTAATGTCGCGGATTTCGCCGTAGGGAACGAGTCCGAGCTTAATCAGCGCCTGGAAGCCGTTGCAGATACCGAGCATAAGTCCGTCGCGCTTGTTGAGGAGATTATCTACGGCTTCTTTTATTCTTGGGTTTCTGAAAGCGGTCGCGATAAACTTACCCGAACCGTCGGGCTCGTCGCCGCCGGAGAAGCCGCCGGGGAACATAATCATCTGGCTGTCGTTAATAAGCTCAACCATTTTAGCAATAGTATCTTCGATATCGGAGGGCGTAAGATTCTTTACGATAAGAAGCTGAGCTTCTGCACCTGCTTTCTCAAATGCTCTCGCTGTATCGACCTCACAGTTGGTGCCCGGGAATACGGGGATAAATACCTTGGGTTTAGCGACCTTAATTACAGGCGCCTTATTATTTCTTTCAGTATAGAGTTCCGCACGCTGTTCCATTTTCGGGCATTGCGCCTGCGTTGGGAATACTTTTTCAAGCGGAGCAGTCCACTCGCCGAGGATTTCATCAATTTTAATTTTTTCGCCGTTGATTTCGACTTCTTCATTATCCTGTACCTCGCCGAGCGGATAGTATAAAACGTTATCGGAGAGCTCTGCGCCGTCCTTAAGCTCGAGTATAAGCGAGCCTGAGAGCGGAGCGAAAAGCTCCTCAAAGCTGAGTTCGTTCTTAAACTTAAATCCGAGCTTGTTTCCGAAGCAAGCTTTGCATACTGCGGCTGCCGCGCCGCCTTCCTTAACTACGGAAGCGGAGAGCACCCCGCCCTTATCCATAAGCGCGTAAACCGCGTTGTACATAGCCTTAAGCTCGTCCCACTTCGGCATAAGAGTTTTCTTATCCTCGGGAACGGGAACATAAATAACCTTTGAGCCCGCTTTTTTGAATTCCGCGGAAATCGTTTTGCTCGCCTTGGTCATAGCTACCGCGAAGGAAACGAGAGTGGGGGGCACGTCGATCTGTTCGAAGGTTCCGCTCATAGAGTCTTTACCGCCGATGGATGGGATTCCCAGCATAAGCTGAGCTTCCATAGCTCCGAGTAAAGCCGCAGCCGGCTTGCCCCAGCGTTTAGGCTCGTTCTTTAATTTTTCAAAATACTCCTGGAAGGTGAGTCTTGCTTTTAACGGGTACGCGCCGATCGCGAGAACCTTTGAGAGCGACTCGACTACAGCGTAGGCTGAGCCGTGGAACGGGCTCCAGCGCGATACTCCGGGAATAAAGCCGTAACTCATTGCCGTAGCGTCGTCGGTTTCGCCTTTAAGAAGCGGGATCTTAGCCGCCATTGCTTCCTGAGGCGTGAGCTGAGTTTTTCCGCCGAAGGGCATAATTACCGTACCGGCGCCGATACTGGCGTCAAAGCGCTCGCTGAGACCTATCTGAGAGCAGACCTCTAAGCGCGCCATATTCTTCTTAACCGCTTCGGCTGTAGAGAGTCCCTTTAAGCTTTCGGGACA
>CAZERR010000094.1:0-5781 GCA_964514785.1 uncultured Ruminococcus sp.
GCTAAAAAGCAGACGGTAAAACCCCTGACGATTAAAAACGCAAAGGGCGCGGTTAAGATAGTTAAGGTTAAGAAGGGTACAACTTCTAAGATTTATAAGAAGATTTCCGTTAACCCCAAAAACGGCGCAGTCACCTTTAAGAAAGGCAACTACGCAAAAAAGACCTACAGCATCAGGCTGAAGATTACCGTAAAGGGTAATGACGATTATAAATCCAAGACGATTACAAAAACAGTAAAGGTTAAAGTGAAATAAAAATTGTACTCATTTAAAAGGGGTACGGAAGAATAAAAAACAACGTCAGTATTTTCGGAAGATTTCCGTTAATACTGACGTTTTTAAATAGCTTTAATTGTGCATTAAGCGTTGTTCTCAAGCTCAGCTCTGTTGATCGCGTTGAGTACGCCGAGGATCGAGGCGAAGTTTACGTTTGAGTCGATCCCTACGCCGAAGATGTTCTTTCCGTCGGGCTTTTTAAGCTCGATATATGATACCGCCTTACTGTCCGAGCCCTCGGAAATAGCCGCGTCGCTGGGAGTGCCTACGAGAATAATAAGTATCTCCGCAGTCGCGATCGGTACATCTTTACCTGAGCTCGTTACTACTGTTTCCGCAATAAAAAAGAAGCAGGCGTCGCTTTCGGTCGGAAATATTCTCGGCTCTAATATTATCGATATCACCTTTATCCTGCCGCCGTGTATGCTGGCTTACGGAAAGAGCCTTCCTGTTTCCGCGGGAACTTTATATGTGGATCTGCCTGTGCTTATGGGACTTTCGCTGTTGTGCTTTGTGCCGACATTCTTTACGAAGAAGTTTTCGCGCTGGCAGGGAGTTGTACTCCTGCTCGGATATGCAGGGTATATAACATATACATTTATAGTTCATTAAGAAAAACGCCTCGCGAAAGCGGGGCGTATTATTATATAAGCACTCAGTTAGTTTGGCGAAGGTTTTTGTGTCAATTAACAGCTTATGTATGAAAGGGGATAATACCTGAATAGTTTTGAGCATTGTTTATCAGCCTATTGACATTATTTGTATTTACCACTATAATGTTACTCATAGTCAACGCTGAAAGGAGAGCAGAAATGCCGCGGAATGCAATTAGTCTTTTTTCTTCGTCAGGGATTGGTGATTTAGGGTTAAAAGCCAACGGCGTTGAAACCATAATTGGTTGTGAATTACTTGAAGAACGTATGAATCTATTTCACAACAACTATCCTGAAGCGAAGTGTTTTCAGGGCGATATATGGACGCTCAAGGATGAAATAATCGACTACTACAACGCGAACTATTTTGAGCCCCCGTTCTTGATTCTTGCTACTCCGCCTTGTCAGGGAATGTCGTCAAACGGAATGGGGAAAATGCTTAGTGATTATAGAAAAGGTATTCGTCCGAAAATGGACGAAAGGAACAGGCTTATTATTCCTGCAATTGAAATCATTCTTGCTTTACAGCCGGAATGGGTTATACTTGAGAATGTGTCTAATATGATTAATACCTTGATTTTTGATGAAAACGGTGAAATTGTTAATATTATTAAATACGTCAAACAAAAGCTGGGAGCTTTTTACTGTGGTGAACCGGTTGTTGTTGATGCTGCGGATTACGGTGTTCCGCAACATAGAAAACGCCTAATTACCGTTTTATCAAAAAATGCTAATGCAAAAAAAGTGTTTAAAAACAGAGGACAACTGATTCCTGATTTTACGCATTCGTCCGAAGATACTCCATTAACCAGACATTGGGTCACGTTGAGGGAAGCTATTGGCGAACTTCCGGAATTAAGAGCAGAAAAAGGTAAAAACTCGGTCCCGGAGTATAACGGATTGCATAAAGTACCGTTGCTTGATGAAAAGAAACTGTTTTGGGTCGATAATACAAAAGAAGGTGAAACCGCTTTTAATAATCAATGCGTTAATCCCGAATGCGGGTATCAAGGCAACCGAATCCACGGTGCTTCACACGATAACGACGGTATAAATAAATATCATACAAATACACCGCTCTATTGCGAAAAATGCGGGGCGATTTTACCTCGTCCGTGGGTTGAAGATAAAAAGACTGGCGAAAGACGATTGATGAAAGGGTTTGTTAGCGCATATAAACGAATGAGATGGGATGAGCCTGCGAGCACCTTAACACAAAACTTTCAGTATGCTTGCTCTGACAATAAGCTGCACCCAAGCCAAAGCAGGGTTTTGTCACTATATGAGGGACTTATTCTTCAATCGATTGCTGATTACGATTATTCATTTTGCATAGATGGGAAAATGTGTTCTGATGGATTGATTCGGGATACGATTGGTGAAAGTGTACCGCCACGGGTGATAGATTTAATATGTGCATATATACTTAAAATATCAGAATAAAATAGGGGGGCAATGCCCCCCTGTAATTATTTAACACGATAGCCAATCCATTTTTTCCTTGCAAAAGCTTCGATATATGGTTCTGCGTCAATAACAGCGACCCAACCTTCACACATTTTCTTCACTCCGGCAGAAGTCATAATAGAAACACTTGTGGTTCTACCGCCGCCCTTTTTCGGTTGAACTATCTTGCCCCAATCATCTATTGTTAAGTCATTTCGATAGAAACAGGCTGCGACTGTCGGAACTTCATCAATAAAATCCCAAAAAATAGATAGTAGGTTGTTAGTTTCCCTGTGGTGCGCTTTCCAGTCAAACGAATTTAGTTTTTTAATTCGCTGTTCTCCTATCAGTGGCTTTGGGGTGACCGCCGCGGACGGAGTGCTTCCGCAAGTCGCTTTGACTTCAACTCCGCCGTATTTGAAAGGACTGAATAAGGATTTATCTTTCGGATACTTTTTTCCGTGGCTCTCCGTATATAATGATTGGTAATAACATTTCTGTTTTTTAGTATTAGTCAATAATAAATCCGGATATCCGTCTTGATGAAGATTCGAATGCAGATTTCCTTTAGAAAAGCGTTCGACACTTTTTGCAAAGTATTCGCCGACCATTCCGCTCAGGTTTCGCATTCCCAACACTTCAAAAATATTAATATCAAATTGTTTTGTTTGCTCATCTAATGTGCGAATGGCATTATTACAAAAACTGATTGCTTGCAGTAAGTCTGTATTGCTTATAATGGTTTTTCCGTTTATAATTACAGCATTATCATTATTTAAAATATAATCCATTAGTATTCACCCGTTAAATATTTTGAAAAAATGCCGATAATGAACAATCCAGTGCCTTAACTATTTTTTCAAGATTTACTATTGAAATGTTTCTTTTTCCGTTTTCTACGCTTGCAATATAAGTTCTGTCTAACTCGGCAGCAAGCGCAAGCTTTTCCTGACTAAGACCGGCGTTTGTTCTTAGTTCGCGAATACGGCTTCCGACTTTTTGTTTAATCATGGCAATACCTCGCTTTATTCAAAACTATTTTATTTGTTTGCTGACTTTATATCAACGGACTATACGTCACAGTTTGAGTGTTACCTATAGTATAACTATAATTAGACATTTTGTTGTAATTTCCTGCCAAAAAAACAACGTCAGTATTTTCGGAAAGTTTCCGTTAATACTGACGTTTTTAAATAGCTTTAATTGTGCATTAAGCGTTGTTCTCAAGCTCAGCTCTGTTGATCGCGTTGAGTACGCCGAGGATCGAGGCGAAGTTTACGTTTGAGTCGATCCCTACGCCGAAGATGTTCTTTCCGTCGGGCTTTTTAAGCTCGATATATGATACCGCCTTACTGTCCGAGCCCTCGGAAATAGCGTGCTGGCTGTAGTTGACGAACTTATACTTCTCCATATTGATAGGCTTGAGAGCCTTGAAGAACGCGTCGATCGGGCCGTTGCCGACGCCGTGGAGCTTGACCTCGGTGTCGCCGTCTATTCTCATTCTGCCCTTGAAGTGAACGTAGTTCTTGCCGTTCTCGCTTTCCTCATAAACCTTGTGCTTGATGAGCTCGTACTTCTGCTTGATGTTGAGGTAATTATCCTCGAATACCTTTAAGAGCTCCTTAGGAACGAGTTCTCTGCCGAGCTTTTCGCACTCAGCCTGAACGAGCTTTGAGAACTCGGGATGCATACGCTTAGGCATATCGTAACCGAAGCTGTGATTCATAACGAACGCGGCTCCGCCTTTACCGCTCTGGGAGTTGATGCGGATTATCGGCTCGTACTCTCTGCCTACGTCCGCCGGGTCGATCGGGAGATAGGGGATTTCCCAGTAGGGAGTATTGCTTTCCTTCATATAAATATGGCCCTTGTTTATTGCGTCCTGATGTGAGCCTGAGAATGCGGTGAATACCAGCTCGCCGATATACGGCTGACGCGGGTCGATTTTCATATTGGTGCAGCGCTCGTAAATCTCCTTTAACTTTGGCAGGTTGCTGAAGTCGAGCTCAGGGTCAACGCCCTGAGTGTACATATTAAGACCGACGGTTACCATATCGAGGTTACCTGTTCTTTCGCCGTTGCCGAATAACGTGCCCTCAACTCTTTCGGCTCCTGCTAAAAGCGCGAGCTCAGTAGCCGCTACGCCGCAGCCCCTGTCGTTGTGGGGATGTACGCTGATAATTGCCGCCTCGCGGTTTTTGAGGTGCTTTATAAAATACTCGATCTGGTCGGCGTAAGTGTTCGGAGTACACATCTCAACCGTGTTAGGCAGGTTGAGGATAATAGGATTCTCCTTGGTGGAGCCGAGCGCGTCCATAACTTCCTCGCAGATCTTAACCGCGTTGTCCATCTCGGTGCCGCTGAAGCTCTCGGGAGAATACTCGAAGCGGATGTTGGTATCGCCCTCGTACTGCTCGGTCAATTCCTTGATGAGCTTGGCGCCGTTTACAGCGATGTCGATAACGCCCTGCATATCGGTCTTGAAAACGACCTTTCTCTGGAGAGTCGAGGTCGAGTTGTAGAAATGCACGATAACGTTCTTCGCGCCCTTGATTGCCTCAAAGGTCTTTTTGATCAAATGCTCTCTCGCCTGAACGAGCACCTGAATGGTTACGTCGTCGGGAATATGACCGCCCTCGATAAGCTCTCGGCAGATCTCGTACTCTGTTTCGGAAGCCGAGGGAAAGCCGATTTCGATTTCTTTTATGCCGATATCCACGAGAGCGTGGAAGAACTCGAGCTTTTCCTCAAGGTTCATCGGGTCGATCAGCGCCTGGTTGCCGTCTCTTAAGTCAACCGAACACCATATCGGTGCTTTTGTAATCGTATTGTTAGGCCACTGCCTGTCGGGTAAATCAATCTGCTTAAAGGGCAGATACTTTTTATAACCCTGATTCATTTTGATTCCTCCATATCTTTATTATAACGTAAAAAAACCGCCCCTAAAAATAAGGGACGAATAAATTCGCGGTACCACCCAAATTCAAGCATACCTCACGGCATACTCCTTACCGGCTTCCAACAAAGCCTCGGCTTATAACGCAGCCTTACGTTCCGACCTACATATCAGCCGGAAAACTCGGGGATGAGCTATACATATGACCCTTGCCGCCGGTTTACACCGCCCACCGGCTCTCTTTGCGCTTCAAATCATATCTTATTCCCGTCACAGTTTTTAGAGGGATTTTCTTTTCATTTATTATATATAGGAATATGAATTTTGTCAAGGATTTATGACTAAAAATTTTTTTATAAAAATTTGAAATTTTCTCTTGACTTTGTGAAATTCCGTGGTATAATAAATCTTGCGCGTGAAAAGTTCTGCGGAAAAATCTACAGACTTTTTAAGCTAAAAAGAACCTTGAAAATTAAACAACGAAAGTACAGAAACCCGTAATGAACTTTG
>CAZERR010000095.1:0-5775 GCA_964514785.1 uncultured Ruminococcus sp.
AAACAGTTTACGGCAGAACCTACCTGCACTATCCAAAACCTGACAGAAACACTAAAGTCAGGGGGATATCACGTTTAATATAGGGACTGCAAGTGATGACGAGGAGATATAAAGTATGCCGATTAAAGTTCAGAGCAACCTTCCGGCGATCAAGATTTTAGAAGAAGAAAATATCTTCGTAATGTCTGAGGAAAGGGCGCTCAGCCAGGATATTCGTCCGCTTAAGATTATTATTCTGAATCTTATGCCGACTAAAATCGAAACCGAAACTCAGCTTATGAGGCTGCTCGGAAACACACCGCTTCAGGTCGATATCGAGCTGCTCCAGACAGCTACCCATAAATCAAAAAACACCTCGCGCCGTCACTTAACCACCTTTTACAAAACTTTTGACGAGATAAGAGACCAGCGTTTTGACGGTATGATCGTAACGGGCGCTCCCGTAGAGCTTATGGACTTTGAGGATGTCGATTACTGGGATGAGCTGTGCGAGATACTTGACTGGGCTAAACTCCACGTTTACTCATCGTTTTTTATCTGCTGGGGAGCTCAGGCGGGGCTTTACCACCGCTACGGAGTACGCAAGTATGAGTTCAAAAAAAAGCTATCGGGCATTTTCGACCATACTATTCTCAACCCTCTCCATCCGCTTTTAAGGGGCTTTGACGACAGCTTCAAGATACCTCACTCACGCTACACGGGAGTTGTTGAGAATGATATCGAAAAACAGGACGCACTCGAGATACTTGCCAAATGCGATGACGCAGGAGTTGCGATAGTTTGCAGCAAAAACGGCCGCGAGTTTTACATACTCGGTCACGCGGAATACGACCGCGACACTCTCGCAAGGGAGTATTTCAGGGATATAAACAAGGGTCTCGATATTGAAGTCCCCGTAAACTACTTCCCGGATAACAATCCCTGCGCATCTCCGCCGATGAACTGGAAAAGCTATGCTTCGCTTTTATACTCAAACTGGCTTAACTACTACGTTTATCAGCAGACTCCGTACGACCTCGAGGACTTAAAAAAATTATGTGAATGATTGCATAGAGGGCTGCCGCTTATTTGCGGCAGCCCTCAGTGTATAATACTCATCTTACAGCTCTATCCCGAAAGCTTTTCCCTCATAAACGAAAGTATCTTTTTCTCCCTGCGGCTGACCTGAACCTGTGACATATTCAACACCTTTGCGGTTTCGCTCTGGGTTTGGTACTTAAAATACCTCAGCTCGATTATCTTCTTATCACTGCTGTTGAGCAGGGATATAACCTCTCCGAGCGCAAGCCTGTCCGTCAGCTTATCGGTCATATCCTCATATGGCAAATCGAGCTCGCCGTTTTCCTCATCGTCTGAGGCTAAAGTAAGGGAAAGCGGATATCTCGCGGCGTTTATGGCATCGGCTATTTTTTCTTCGCTCTCACCGAGGAGCTCTGACAGCTCGCTTACGGCAGGGCTTCTCATATGTTTATCGGAAAAGCTCTTGCTGACACGGTTTATCTTAAGTGAAAGCTCCTTAAGACTTCGGCTCACCTTAACCGTACCGCCGTCGCGGAAAAGCCGTCTTATTTCGCCGAGAATTACAGGCACAGCATAGGTCGAAAGCTTCAACCCCAAATCGGGGTTAAAGTTATTTACCGCCTTTACAAGTCCCATACATCCCGCGGAGTACAGTTCTTCATACTCTATCCCGCGGTTTCTGAAACGCTTACAGCAGGAATGAACGAGCGCAAGATTCTCCTCAACAAGCCTGTCCCTGTCGCTCATCCGACGGATACTATGCGCTTTTTTAGAGTAACCGTAGTTCCCTTGCCGAGTGCTGAACGCACCTTCACGCTGTCCATAAAGCTCTGCATAACGGCAAAGCCCAGTCCCGCGCGCTCCTCATCCTCGGCAGTGGTAAACAGCGGCTTCATAGCCTCTTTTACGTCGGCAATTCCGACGCCTCTGTCCCGAATTTTTATAATCAGCTCTTTTTCATCCGTAATTTTAGCGTCTATAAAGACTGTTCCCGGATTTCTCCGGTATCCGTGAACGATACAGTTCGTAACCGCCTCGCTTACGGCGGTTTTAATATCCGCAAGCTCGGAAATCGTCGGGTCAAGCTCCATTACGAAAGCCGATACCGCGCTTCTTGAAAAACTCTCGTTAACGCTTTTGCCCGGAAATCTTAAATGCATTTCGTTAATAGTATTCATCACAGCACCCCCAAGGTAGTTACGCCCGAAAGCTCAATTATCCTCGACAAACTATCGGGGACATTTTTAATTTTAAGCTCTCCCCCGATGAGTCCGACAGCGCGGTACCGCCCCATAATAAGTCCTATCCCCGAGCTGTCCATAAAGCTGACTCCGGAGAAATCGAGCTCAAGTTTTTTCGGACGCAGGGAATTGATCCGGCTGTCAACGGCAGTTCTTATACCGGCAGCGCGGTTGTGGTCGAGTTCGCCGCTTAGATATACCGTAAGCACATCATTTTTATAATCGGTCTTTATCATTTTGATCGTCATAGCCTTTCCGCATTTTATAGATTAATTGCAAAACACCACGAAAGCAAGCAACATAAATCTTTTACATTATAAGAGATGAGCCGTTTCTTATAATATAAAAGGCACACACCAATAATAATTGATGTGTGCCGAGAAATCTGTCGTTATCGGACATATTATTATTTTTTTATTAAAGGTCTGACTTCTCCCGCGAGATAAAGCGAGCCGGCTATTACGAGCAAGCTGTCGTTTTCAAGGGCTTCCTTCTGAGCTGCCGCGAGCGCCTGCTTAACGTCGTTAAACGCTCTTACCTTTTTAAAACAGGGCTTACATATACCGGCAAGTTCCTCCGCGCTTAAGGTACGGGGATTCTGAACCGGAACAGCATACACAACGTCGAAATCTCCCTCGAGAGTTTCTATCGATGCCGCAACATCTTTATCCGCCAGCATTCCGATAACCAGAACCGCGGATTCCTTGGTGTTGTATTTTTCAACAGCTTCCTTGAGCGCCGCGATTCCGTCGGGATTATGCGCACCGTCGATAATCGTAGTCGGACTGTCGCTTAAAAGCTCCATCCTTCCGGGATTCACAGCGTTTTTAAATCCATCCTTTACCGCGCTGTCGGAGATATTGAAAACTCCCTTTAGTATACCGATTGCGGCAAGCGCGGATTTAGCGTTTTCTATCTGATGCTTACCGATAAACGGAAGCTCAAGCTCCATACCGTTGTAATCCAGCACGGTATGCTTTAAGGTCTCCTCCTTAACGTGCATATGAAGCTTTTTGCTCTTAATGAACCTGACGCCCTTTTCGGCGCAGTCAGCCTCAATAACCTTCATAGCCGCCGCCTTCTGAGCTGAAATAACCGCGGGAGAGCCGGGTTTTATTATGCCGCATTTCTGGCGGGTGATTTCCTCAATTGTATCGCCCAGGATCGCGGTATGGTCCAGACCGATTCTTGTAATAACCGAACAAAGCGGCGGTTTAATTACATTCGTACAGTCGAGCAAGCCTCCCATACCTGTTTCGAGCACGACTACGTCACAGTTCTCGTTTTTATGTATCAAAAATTCGAGCGCCATAACATACTCAAACTCCGTTATTATACAGTCCTCCGCTCTCAGCCTTTCAACAATCGGGAAGGTTTTTTCTACAGCTTCGTCAAGAACCTGCTCGCTGATCATATTTCCGTTGATCTGAATACGCTCGCGGAAATCTACGATATACGGCGAAATAAACAGCCCTGTTTTATAACCTGCCTGAGTAAGTACTGAGCTTATCAGCGCGCAGGTCGAGCCCTTTCCGTTAGTACCGGCAACATGGACGAATTTTAAATCATCCTGCGGATTGCCGAGCAATTCAAGCAGCCTTTTTATTCTGTCGAGTCCGGGACGTGAGCCGAACTTATCAAGTGAGTGAATTTTTTCTAATGAAGTCATACCAGTTCCTTATAAATCTCATTTTTCTTAAAGCCCGTAACGGACGCGGCCTCCTTAGCCGCATCGCTTGTTTTTGCGCCGTTTTTAATTAGCTTGCGGGCTATTTCCAGCGCGTCATCAAGGGTGTATGAAGGAGCTTCCTCATCCTTCCTGCCCTCAAGCACCAATACGATCTCCCCTTTTATTCCGCTGTCGGCGAGGTTTTCGGCGGCGTCCTTAGTAGTGGTTCTGATAACCTCCTCATGGATTTTCGTAATCTCACGGACGATCGAGAGCTTTCTCTCGCCAAACGCCGAGTATAAATCCTTTAGCGTAGTCGGCAGCTTATGAGGGGCTTCGTAAAAAATCATTGTCCTTCGCTCGTTTTTCAGCGCTTCTAAATGCTCCCTGCGGCTTTTCTTATTTACGCTTAAAAAGCCCTCGAAGCAGAAGCGTCCGGTTTCAAGTCCGCTTACCGCAAGCGCCGATATAACCGCGCTGGGACCGGGTACTACGACTGTGCATATACCTCTTTCTGCACATAGCTTTATCAAATCCTCGCCGGGATCGGAGATACAGGGCATTCCCGCGTCGGTAACGATCGCGCAGTCCTCTCCCCGGGAAATTCTTTCACATATCATTTCGCCGCGCTCACGCTTATTATGCTCGTAGTAGCTTACCATCGGCTTTTTGATACCGAAGTGATTTAACAGTTTAAGGGTAACGCGCGTATCCTCGGCGGCGATAAAGTCCACCCCGGACAATACCACAACAGCCCTCGGTGACATATCGGAAAGATTCCCGATAGGCGTACCCACCACATATAAAGTATTATTCAACGTAGCCCTCCTTATAGCTTCCGTAGACCGCTTTCATCTCGTCGGACCACGAGCCGTTTTCCTCAACAAAAAGCGTCGGTTCAACAATCAGGCTGCCGCTTTTTGACGAACGCCTTCCCTCAACGAGAAAGAGCTTCGGTTTTTTATCGCGCCGTTGCTGAACAAATCTAAGTCGTTTAGGCTCTAAGGCATTCTTTCTCATAGCTTCCAGCACATCGACAAGCCTCTCCGGACGCTGACAAAGACAGAACCGCCCGCCGAACTGCAACAGATTTTTAGCCGCAAGGGTGATATCGTCAATCGTACAGCTTTCCTCATGGCGCGCGAGAAACTTTTCGCCATCGGGATTTTTAACACCCCCGCCCGCTATTTTATAAGGAGGATTGCAGCATACCAAGTCAAAACATCCGTAAGGTAAAACGCCCTTAAGCTCCCTTAAATCAGCGTTGATGATTTTAATATTATCAAGCTTGTTGTGAAGCCGCGAGCGTTCGGCGATATCGCACGCCTCCGGTTGGATTTCGACTGCGTATATCTCGGGCTTATTATCAGTTCTGCTCCATAAAAACGGAATAGTTCCGCAGCCGGTACCGAGGTCAACCGCTTTTTTACTTTTATCGGCTCGTGAAAAGTCCGCGAGCAAAATCGTATCGGTCGAAAAATGGTAAAAATCGCTGACGATTATTTCAATACCGTTTCCGAGCGGTTCAAGGCGTTCGCCGTTTTTTAGCATAAATCCTCCATTTAAAGCGTGGTTCGGATCACTCCGGTTAACCTAAGGTAAAAAACGGCAAGGATAATCCTCGCCGTTTTCCGATAGTTTAATTAGAATCAGCCTTCTACAGGTGCGCCGACAGGGCAGGTATCCGCACAGGAACCGCAGTCGATGCAAGCGTCAGCGTCGATAGTATACTTGCTGTCGCCTTCTGTGATAGCGCTTACAGGACACTCGTCAGCGCAAGCACCGCACATAATGCAATCGTCGTTAATTACATATGCCATTATATAGTCCTCCTTGTATTATTAA
>CAZERR010000096.1:0-5539 GCA_964514785.1 uncultured Ruminococcus sp.
CATTGAAAGCACTAACCGGGCAACCCTTTCGGGCTACCCGGTCTTGTTTTTATTTAGGGCTTAGTGCGACAGCCCTTTTTTACTTTACTATGTCAGTTATTGCTTAAAAACAGTTTTTCTTGCATATTAAATAAAACTATGTTAAAATGGCGTTAGATAGGAGGTATTCCAATATGAAAGTTAAGATTACATCCGACAGCACCTGTGATTTATCACCGGAGTTAATTGAAAAGTATGATATAGATATTCTTCCCCTTTATGTTTCTCTCGGCGAGGAAACTAAGAAGGACGGTCTTGAGGTTGTCCCGGAGGATATTTACGCTCATGTTGATAAAACAGGTAAGCTTCCTAAAACATCTGCTCCGAATCTTACCGATTTAATTGAGCTTTTCGAGAAATGGCACAACGAAGGTTACGCTATTGTTCATTTTTCAATCAGCAGCGATTTTTCCAGCTCCTACCACAGCGCTACTATTGCCGCTGAGGAAGTAGGGGATGTGTATGTTGTCGATTCCCGTAACCTTTCTACAGGTCAGGGACTTGTAGTTCTCACCGGAGCTGACTTAGCCGCCGAGGGTAAGAGTGCCGAGGAAATCAAGGCTGAGTGCGATAAGATGACCGCTAAGGTTGAAGCCAGCTTTGTTGTAGACAGTATCGATTATCTCAGAATGGGAGGACGCTGTTCTTCTGTTGCGGCGTTAGGCGCTAATCTTCTTAAGCTTAAGCCCTGTATTGAAGTAAGAGACGGTAAGATGGTTTCAGCTAAAAAATACCGCGGTAAAATTGAAAAGGTTATTACCGACTACGTTTGCGACCGCCTTAAGGGCAGAGATGATATAGTAAAGAACAGGATCTTTATTACTCATACTAAATGCGATAAAAAGGTTGTAAAAGAAGTTGAATCTAAAATCAGGGAGCTTTATCCCGGTTTCAATGAGATTCTTGAAACTACCGCGGGCTGTACCGTCACCTCTCACTGCGGTCCGAATACCTTAGGTATCTTATTTATTAGAAAGTAAAACATTTTAAAGTAAAATAATAAACGTCAGTATTATCTTAACGCTTTTGATAATACTGACGTTTTAGTTTATAAGTAATATTTTGTTACATTGATTCAGGACATTCGATATTGAACATATCGAGCACGTTTTTAATTACAGTTTTTACCGCTAAGCATAGCGTAAGTCTTGCCTGCATAAGACTTTCATCATCATTCTTAACTCTGCACGCGTTATAGAATTTGTGGAAAAGAGTTGCCGTCTGAGTAACGTAGCGTGTGATCTTGGTAGGATCGTACTCTTTTGCGGCGGCTTCAATTTCCTGTGAGAAGGATGCGATATGGTTGATAAGTTCTTTTTCCTCGTCAGCCTTTAGCAGCTTGAGTTCATCCGAGCTGCAGCTTCTCGGCTCGACGCCGTCTTTTTTTAGCGCCTTCAGAATACTGCAAATCCTCGCGTGAGCATACTGGACATAGTATACCGGATTCTGGTTATCCTTTTGGACTGCAATATCAAGGTCAAAGTCCATCTGGGTATTCGCTTCTCTCGTATTAAAAAGGAAACGCGCGCTGTCTACAGGCACCTCCTCGAGCAAATCAGCCAGCTGAATCGCTTTACCGGTTCGTTTGCTCATTTTGACTACCTGACCTCCGGATACAAGCTTTACGAGCTGCATAAGAACTACAACAAGCTTGCTGCCGTCATAGCCTATTGCGTCCATAGCGCCCTTCATTCTCATAACGTGACCGTGGTGGTCGGCGCCCCAGATGTCGATACAGGTTTCAAAGCCTCTGTCGAATTTATCCTTATGGTATGCGATATCGGCTGTGAAGTAGGTAGGATTGCCGTTTTGACGTATAAGAACGTCGTCCTTTAGCTCAAGCTTATCTATATAATCCTGAGTTTTCCCTTCGTTAAGGAGTATGTTAGTGCAAACATCTTTGTTTTTGTACCAGATCGCGCCTTCTTTTTCGTAGGTAAGTCCTTTTTCTGTAAGTAAATCAACTACTGCCTTTACCTTTCCGCTGTTATGGAGGGTAGACTCAAAAAACCACTTATCATAGTTGATTTTATATTTCTTCATATCGCTCTGCATTTTTGCGATGTTTTTCGGCAGCGCGTAATCTACGAGGGCTTTTTTACGTTCCTCGGAACTTGCATCAACGAGCTTGTCGCCGAATTCTGCGGCATAAGCCTTAGCGTGGTCTGTGATATCCGAGCCCTGATAACCGTCCTCGGGGAACTCAATTCCTTCTTTATAAAGCTGTAAATACCTCGCTTCTAAAGAGCAGGCAAACTTTTCGATTTGATTTCCGGCGTCATTTACATAAAATTCCCTATAAGAATTATAACCGGCTTTCTTCAGTACAGCTGCAAGGCAGTCGCCCAGCGCTCCGCCGCGTGCGTTTCCCATATGCATAGGCCCGGTTGGATTTGCTGAAACAAATTCAACATTAATTTTTTTATTCTGACCGTAATCTGACGAACCGTAGTTATCCTTTTCGTTTTCAACGTCCTTCAGTACGGATGCATAAAAGCTTTCGTCATAGAAGAAGTTGATAAAACCCGGTCCCGCTATTTCGCACCTGTCAAAAAATGTGCCTGAAAGCTCAATGTTATTAAGTATTGCCCTGGCAATATTCGCGGGGGAGGTTCTGAAATTTCTCGCGCCCGCCATAGCGGCGTTGGTGGCGAAGTCGCCGTTTTTTCTGTCAGCCGGAATTTCTATAATATAATTCGGCTCGTCTGCCTCGGGCAAATCTCCTGCGGCAATCGCCTTTTTAAACGCTTCGGATATCGCGTCTTTAAGCTGTAATTTTGCATTCTTTAAAGTGTTCATATTCTCATCCTTTTTTCTGTACGTCAATATAAAATTCATTGTTTGACATTAGCTCGTTGTTGAAGTCCAGCGAATAGCTCACATATAGCTTGCCGCCGTTTTCTCCCAGCTTGTTTTCAATTGTATCGGCAAATACGCCGATCATCAAATCGCCGGCGACAGTTCTGTAGTGGCAGAGATGGCGCCGTCCTTTTTCGAGAATTAGCCTGGTTTCTATCTGACCGCTTCTTATAATCGTGACGCGGTTTTCGTTTTCAACTTTAACAACATTGTTCGATGATATCGAGGGATTATCTTCGTCATATTCCTTATAGCCTATATATGCATGGTCAGGCTTTAAAAGAAAGTTTCCGACCGTTTGAAGCTCGATTTTATCCTTTTCGCCGTCGACTTCCTGAATTCCGGTGACGGAGATAAGGTATTCGTTCTTTTTGTTTTCCATTTCCTTATCCTTGAATTAATAAAGTTCTATATTGATTTGCTCGACAGAATGGCTGACGTTTTCTCCTAAGAATACTCCCGCGACGTTCTCAAAGCCGTCGGGTGTATCGGAAACGTAAAACTCGCTTTCGCCCTTATTGGTTCTGCCTGTTAAAAGATTATTCTCTTTTAGAATTTTAGCAGCATAAATCGCAGTTTCCTTGCCGCTGTCAATAAGCGTAACGCCGTTACCCATAACGCAGGAGATAGCCTCCTTGATGATTGGATAGTGGGTGCAGCCTAAAATAACGGTATCTACGCCTGCTTCTTTAATATGATCCATATATCTTTTTATAACGAGGCGTACAACCTCGTCATCTTTGTCAATAAAGCCGCTTTCAACGAGAGGTACGAAAAGCGGACAGTCCTGCTCAATAACCTCGATTTCGCTGTCAAATTTTCTGAGCATATCGCGATAGCTGTGACTGTTGATAGTTGCACTTGTACCGATAACGCCGATTTTTTTATTTTTTGTAGCCTTTGCCGCGGCAAAGCAAGTCGGCGATACAACTCCCGTGTAGGGGACAGGCAGGTCGTTTTTTAGGTTGGTCGCTACAGAGCTTACCGTTCCGCAAGCGGCGATCACCATTTTGACTTTATGCTTTAAAAGGAATTTAGCGTCCTGCATTGCATATCTTTTAATTGTCGAGTTGGAGCGCGTACCGTAAGGTACCCGTCCTGTATCTCCGAAATATATAATATTTTCGTTGGGGAGGACGTTTCTGAGCTCGCGTACAGCGGTGAGTCCGCCGAGTCCCGAGTCAAACACGCCTATAGGAGCGTTATTCATATCATATTCTCCTTGTTCTTTTTTCAACTTAATATCTTACCATATTAAGGTAATAGTTTCAAGGGGGAATTTCTTGATTGCAGATGCTAACCAATTGACAAATTCCTATTTTGTATGTATAATATTTCTACATATGTAAAAGGAATGTGATATTAATGGATATAAAGACAGCGTTTAACAGTATTTCAAATAAGGTTGAAGAGGCGTTAAAACCTCAGGGCTTTACAAAGCAGAAGATCAGCCCGAGCGAAAATGAGCTCGTATCTCTTTTTACTTCTGACACAAACGCCTATTCCGTAGTTTATTTTATGGATAAGCAGCATATGGTTATCCGCCACTGTGCAATGACAGACGACGGTCCCGATAATGAATGGAAGGTTCTTGCGACATGGATGTTCGATCCGGAGACCGATACTCAGAAGGAAGCCGATTCTATCGCGAATGACTTTGTTGAGAACTGTTCTTCGTCCTCCGCTGTTAAGCGTATTAAGACTACGAAGAAGAAAAGAAAGAAGGATTCCGATGAGGGTAACGCCGATCCGCTGTTCCTGTCTAAGCGCTTCGTAACTTTTTTTCCGGAGCTTAAGGATGAGATTAAGGAAGAGGAAGACTGTTATTATCCGTTCAGGGGTGTGACCTTTGCTAAGGCTTCGATCCTTCCTAAGGTTCAAAGTTATCTTCAGACTGCAAATAAAAAGGATATTGAAAAGCTCGTTGCTCTTTTAAATACCCAGTACGATAACGGCGATTTTGATACCCGTTCTATTATAACGATCGTTATTCTTAATAACATTCCCGAGGATAAGCGCGAGACCGTTAACGAGTTCTTATCTGCCGATTTGCTAAAGGCGTCCAAGGCTGCGCTTAAGTTCAAGGGCAAAAAGGTTAAGCCCGAGAAGCCTAAGAAAAAGAAAAAATCAATTACTCAGCGTCTTCAGGCGCAGCAGAACAGATAATTTTTTGACATTTCAGCCGTGCGGATAGTCTGATAAAATATCAGTTTTATCCGCCGGCTGATTTTTATTTGCTAGGAAATCTCTAAAAAAAATATAGTTTTACAAAACAGCAAAAATAAAATAACAAGCATACTGACTACTATCAAACAAATAATAATTTGTATTCTCCGCACAGTTTGCTGCTGCGTAGCAACGTGCGATGAGTAACAAGCGTGCCGCAGACACGCCTTTCTTAAACCTAAATCTAAAACTTTTTTTAAAAAATGCTTGACTATTGTCCCAAACTATGGTAAACTAACTATACCTCGTATAAGGGGCTTATTTTTTTGCGTCTGTGTATAGGTTTATTGTGTTTCTATATATAAGAGCAGGATAATTTAAAACGCCCTTTTGAGGGAGGCTGAATATATTCCGAAAAATAACGGGAGGTGCCGTCAATGAGAGTTAAAATCACTTTGGCTTGTACAGAATGTAA
>CAZERR010000097.1:0-5344 GCA_964514785.1 uncultured Ruminococcus sp.
CCCGGGTAAACTTAACCGAACCGGGATGACGATTATCGTCATACTTACCGTCAATCCTATAGGTTGTGACCTCGTATACCTTTTTGTTGATAACTACGCCGATAGTACCGTGCTTCTCGCCTATCGTTATAAGGTGATACGGCTTAAAACACTCTTTGATTTTATCGGGAGCAGCGGAGGTAGCGATATCCCAAACCTTAGGTTCAACTCCTAAAACAGCATCACGAACACACCCGCCTACAACATAAGCGTCATAGCCGTTTTCTTTCAGCGTATTCAAAACAATTTTTACTTCCTCAGGGAGTTTGATGGTCATATCATTCACCAAAAAGAATTATAACATAAACCACAAGGGATTTGCAACGCAAATCCCTTATAAACTTTCAAGATATTTTCTTATCAGCTCATCGTTCTCAAAAGACAGCCTTTTAAGATAAATAAAGTAGAATATTTCAGCGGCAATAATAACAGACGGCAAAATGACCCCGCTGTAACCGCCGAGAATTATTGCCGCAACAATACTCTCGACGGCAACGGCAAATAATACGAGAAGTAAAACAATTACATATGCAGACACTCTGAACTTACCCGAAATACCGTCTTTTGAAATCTCACCGTAAAAGTAACGCGACATAAACGCAGAATGCTTGCCGAAATCATCCTCAAGAAAAAGCTTGAGCTTGTTACCCTTAACCTCTCCCGCAAGCCTCTTACCGCTCGTAAGATATCTTTTATGTAGGTCGTTTTTTATTATATTTTCAACATTTTCGTTAACCTTAAAAAACATAATATACCTTCCCTGTTAATTATCAACTTTATCTATTCTGCAACTGACGGTATATAAAACATTATACAGTATAACGGAGCTTCCCGCAAGTATAAGCGTAAGCCAAAGCGCAAACGGACAAAGAGCCGTTATGTTAAAAAAGAACCCGAACACAAAGATACCAAGCAGGAGTCCTCCGCCGGTAACAATCACAAGCAGCGTCCTCAGTATATTGAAGGGTATCGAAAGCCTTACTACCATCATAAAACCAACAAGAGCAGTCAACACAACCGACATCGTTGATAATTCATCATATGAATAATTACGCATAAAGAAAACAAGCGTAAATATATTAAGTACGATAACAAGCGAAGCGGGCCAGGCTCGCATAATTACATTTTTAATAAAACGCCCCTGAATACGGTTATGGTTTGGCTGAAGAGCTAAAACGAATGAAGGAATACCGATAGTAAACGCGCTTATCAGAGAAAGCTGAAGCGGTCTGAACGGATAATTAGTATTAATAAATACAAAAGCAAGCGCCAACACAATAGAATACAAGGTCTTAACTATAAAGAGAGACGCGCTTCGCTGGATATTGTTTATCGAACGTCTTCCCTCGGCTACAACCTTCGGCATAGACGCGAAATTATCATCAGCCAATACGAGCTGAGAAATATTCTTTGAAGCATCCGAGCCGGAAGCTACCGCGATACTGCAATCCGCTTCTTTCAGCGCGAGAACGTCATTTACGCCGTCGCCGGTCATTGCTACCGTATGGCCATTGCTCTTTAAGGCCTCAACGAACTTTTTCTTTTGCTGAGGAGTCACGCGTCCGAAAACAGTATACTTTTCTACAGCTTCTTTTAAGGTATCATCCGTAATCAAAGAAGCGTCAATGCTGTTTTCGGAATTAATAACACCAACGGATTGAGCAATCCTTCGAACCGTCTTATCATTATCGCCGGAGATAACCTTAAGCGCAACGCCCTGCTCGTTAAAGTAACGTATCGTTTTATCGGCGCTTTCCCTTATCTTATCCTTAATTATAACAAGAGCCAGAGGCTTAATATTATCCGGAAGCTCATCGTTTTCCTTAAAGGGCTCGTCGCTTACCCCCACGCTTATTACTCTAAGCGTATCATCGATTTTTGAAATTTCATTAAATAATTCTAAATAAGAATTATTATAAATAAACTCAGCCGCGCCTACAACATAGCTTTTATTATTTTCGAGCTGAGCACCCGACCATTTTTTCTCGGAAGAAAAATGAACTATCTTATTCGCCTTAAGCGTACTGCATTTCAAGTAATTATCGATAGCGCTCATTGTCGCGTTTTTATCAACAAATGCTTCCGAAAGCGATTTAAGGGCTATATCAACGCTATTTTTATCATCGTTAAGATACTTAATATCTACAACCTCGAGTTCTCCGGTTGTAATAGTACCTGTTTTATCGAGACATAAAACGTCAACTCTCGCAAGCGTCTCAATACAAAAGAGCTGCTGAACCAAAACATTCTTTCTTGATAAACGCACAACAGAAACCGCTAAGACAGTACTGGTAAGCAAGATCAATCCCTCGGGAATCATACCGATAAGCGCCGCAACGGTACTTACAACAGTATTTTCAAGACTCATATGATTAAAAAAATACTGGTTAATAAACAGTGCCGTTCCCATCGGAAAAATCGCTATTGAACAGAACCTGATTATCCTGTTGAGCGTAAACATAATCTCCGAGTTTATCTTTTTATGGTATGTAGCTTCCTGCTGAAGCTTCGAAGCATAGCTTTCACCGCCGACCTTTTCCACCTTAGCGTAAACCATTCCGGCGGAAATAAAGCTGCCCGATAAAAGCCTATCGCCCTCGGCTTTTTCAATTCTGTCACTTTCACCGGTCAAAAGACTTTCATTGGCAAAGCAATCGCCCTCAATTATCACGCAGTCGCAGGGTATCTGCGCACCCGACTTCAGAATAATAATATCGTCCTTTACTATTTCCTCCACCGAAATATTTATAATTTCACCGTTTCTTACGACATCTATACTACTCGTTACAACAATAGAAAGCCTGTCTATAGCTTTTTTAGAGCGGATCTCCTGCACAATACCGATAACGGTATTACATAAAACGACCCCCATAAAAAGCATATTTTTATATGAGCCTACGATCAGCAACAGAACCATTAAAAACAAATTCAGAAAATTAAAGAGAGTGAGAGTATTCTCAAGAATGATCCTTTTTATTGTTTTTGAGCGAGAAGCGGCGTTTCTGTTGATATGACCTTCTTCAATTCGCTTTTTTACTTCACTTTCGGAAAGCGAAAGATTTTTTACTTTTTCACTTAACATAATTACCCCTTGAAAATATCGGAAAAACTACGCTGATAATCGCAAATTTAATATTATTCTTAACAATATATTTCTTCAGATTTTTATTACCATCATATTATACACTATATTTTCAAAAAATAATAGAGCAAATTGAAAGGAGGTGAAAAAATGTTTAAAAAAATAAAACTTAGAATTATACCGACAATTCTTGTTATTATTTTTTCCTTATCGATCTGTATAATACCTGCCGATGCAAAAACGCAATCGGTAATTATTGGCGGAGAACCCTTCGGGCTAAAGCTCTATTGCAAAGGAGTAATGGTTACTAAATTCGAAAGCTTTATATCAAAAAACAAAAAAGTATGCCCCGCTAAGGACAGCGGAATCCGTATTAACGATATTATTCTAAGCGTAAACAATAATAATGTAAAAAGCAACGAACAGCTTGAAAAAAGTATCGAAACCTGTAATGGCGCTGCGTTAAAGCTAAAAATTTGCCGTAACGGAGATATGCTCAGGATGAAAATAACACCTAAACTCAATTCAAAAGGGAAATACAGGCTCGGAATCTGGGTAAAAGACAGCTGCGCCGGAATAGGAACAATTTCCTATTATGATCCGGAAAAAGGAATATACGGTGCGTTGGGCCACGGAATATGCGACAGCGATACCGGAGGGATTATACCGAGTAAAAACGGCGAAATACTAAAGGCGAATATTACAAGCGTAAAAAAATCCGAAAACAATAATATCGGTACCTTGAACGGTTATTTTACCGATAATACGATCGGCAATATTATAGCCAATACTCCGATAGGAATCTACGGTGAAATCAAAAAAAGTATTGAAAATAATAAGATTTATCCAATAGCTCAAAAAGAAGAAGTAAAACCCAAAAGCGCAAAGCTTATCACAACAGTAAAAGGAACAAAACCAAAATGCTATAGCATAAGGATAAAGGAAATCTGTAATTATGACAAAAATTCAAACAGAAATTTTGTAATTGAAGTAACCGATAAACGTCTTATTAAATCGACCGGAGGAATAGTTCAGGGTATGAGCGGAAGCCCCATTGTCCAAAACGGTAAATTTATCGGCGCATTAACTCATGTGTTTATTCACGATTGTAAAAACGGGTATGCAATTTTCGGTGAAAATATGATATGAACTTAAAGCCCGCCTTACGGCGGGTTACATATTATGTCGATATATAGTGTCGAATAATTCGATATCCCACTATATATTGTATGTTTTGTTAGAATTAAATTACCGTAAAAAATATTTTTAAATTATTTTTAAAAAAGTTTTTTGGAAACTATTGCCAATTTTGCCAATTTATGGTAGTATTGATTCGTAAAATAAATCTTACGGAGGTAAAGAAAATGAATGATAGTATTAAGCTGATTATAACAGAAGATAAAACCGCAATTTCAGATGATGATTTTAACGTCCTTTCGGAATACAACATCTCCCCTGTCTTTTGCTCAAAGGACGGCGAAGAGCTTCTGTTAAAAATAGTCAACGAAAAACCCGACGCTGTAATAATGGATCTGTTTATGACAAGGCTTGACGCCCTCGGCGTAATGAGAGAGATCAGTAAAAGAGGTATAAACCCACCTTTATTTATAGTCGCTTCGTCTTTTTCAAGTCCTGCGCTTGAACGAGAAATTATGAACGGCGGAGCAGGCTATTATGCGCTGAAGCCCTATAATATGGACGCGATCTGCGAGGATATTGTTACTCTCATCAGAAAAGGCAAAAATAAAAACGGCTCTTTGAGGCACTTTGATTCTTTCGGAATTGAGCTCAAGGTAACGGAGATACTTCACGAAATCGGCGTTCCTGCTCATATAAAGGGTTATAATTACCTTAGAGACTCAATTATTATGTCAATTGAAAATCCCGATATAATAAATGCCGTCACTAAGAAGCTGTACCCCGGAGTAGCTAAGAAGTATGAGACCACCTCATCAAGAGTTGAGAGAGCTATAAGACATGCAATTGAGGTTGCTTGGGACCGGGGCGACGTTGAAATACTAAACTCCTACTTCGGCTATACTATCCACAACGGACGCGGTAAGCCAACCAACAGTGAATTTATCGCTATGATCGCCGATAAGCTCAGACTTCAAATCCGAAACGCAAGTTAATCTCCTAAGAAAGCGCTCGCACAAAAAGTGCGTGCGGTTCTTATTATTGACTAAGCATAACCTCTATGATAAAATAAATACATACAATATT
>CAZERR010000098.1:0-4966 GCA_964514785.1 uncultured Ruminococcus sp.
ACTATGCCTAACGTTGAGGTTGCGTTTAAGCCCCAGAGCCTTAAAAACACCCTCGGCGAGTATATCTCGAGCCTCGGTATGAACCAGCTTCGTATAGCCGAGACTGAGAAATACGCTCACGTTACATTCTTCTTTAACGGCGGAGTTGAGAAGCAGTACGAGGGCGAGGACAGGATCCTCGTTAAATCCCCTGCTGTCGCGACATATGACCTCCAGCCCGAGATGAGCGCGCCCGAGGTTACTCAAAAGCTTGTGCCGGCTATTAAGTCAGGTAAGTATGACGTGATCGTGCTTAACTTCGCTAACTGCGATATGGTAGGTCATACCGGCGTATTTGAGGCTGCCGTAAAGGCGGTTGAGGCGGTTGATGAGTGCGTTGGCAAGGTAACGGACGCTATTGCCGAGATGGGCGGCGTGGCTATTATCACCGCAGACCACGGTAATGCCGACAAGATGGTGGATGAGGACGGTAAGCCCTTTACCGCTCATACCACAAATCCCGTTCCGTTCTGCGTGATCGGATATGACTGCGAGCTTAGGACAGGCGGCGTTTTAGCCGATATCGCTCCGACTATGCTTAAAATTATGGGCATTAAGCAGCCCGGGGAAATGACGGGAAAGAGCATTATTATTTAATTGTTAAAAGCTTAATTCAATTTAAAAGCCGGTTCTGAATTCTGAGCCGGCTTTTTTGTCGTCCGCTCAGCAGTACGCTGAGCACATTTTTTGGTTCGGGACAGCGTATAAAGCTGATTTAATCAAAAATATTGCATCATATTTTAAAATATTGTTGTTTTTATATATAAAGTATGCTACAATAATTCCGTGTGTAAAAAACTTTTTTGAAAGGGAAGTAGAAACTATGGACGTAAAAAAGCTTGAAAGCCGCAGCACCTCCCTTGATATTGTCAGAGTTGTCGCGGTATTTCTGGTGAATTCTGTGCATTTCTTTCTTTATAACGGTTTTTACAGCGAGCCGATAAAAGACAGCGCGCCGATGTTTATAATGATGATAATGCGCACATTCTTCACTACATGCGTACCTTTGTTTATGATTCTGACCGGTTATCTGATGTCGCAGAAAACCGTCAGCAAGGGTTATTACAAGGGTATCAGAAAAACGCTCGTTATTTACGGTGTGGCTACGGTAGCCTGTATAGCGTTTAAAACCTTTATGCTCAACGAGGAGTTTACTCTCGGTAAGAGTATCCTTGATTTTCTGAGCTTTAAGGGCGCGACATATTCGTGGTATATCGAGTTCTATATCGGCTTATTCCTTGTTGCGCCGTTTTTGAACCTGATGTATAACGGACTTAAAACCCAGCGAAAGAAACAGATTCTTGTATTTACCTTCTTTGCGATTTCAATTCTCCCCACTATTCTCAACATTCATATTTTCTCGAATTTTCAGTGGTGGGGAAACCCGACTATGAGCACGGAATACGAGAAATTAGTGCCTGCATGGTGGGGTATGGTTTATCCCGTAGCGTATTATTTAGTAGGCGCGTACTTAAGAGAGTACGGCTTCAAGATGAAGACGCGCACCCTCTTGATCGGTTATTCGGTTGTGCTCGTGCTCTTCAGCGCGTATAACTTCTACCGCTATTTCGGTACTCCGTATTCGTACGGTACGCTCACTAACTGGAACTGCTTCGAGGCTTATGTATTAAGCTGCGGCCTGTTTATCCTGCTGACTCGTATTCCTACGGGTAAAATGCCTGTCAGATGCAAATGGGCGCTGTGGAAGCTGTCGGATCTGTCGCTTGGAATATACCTTATATCCTATATATTCGACTATATAATCTACTACAACTTCCTGAATAAAAACGTAACGATATTTGACGATAAGCTTCCGTGGTATTTCGTTTGTGTACCGATAGTATTTATACTCTCCGCGGTAGCGTCATTCCTGATGAATGTTATTGCAAAGTATCTTATAAGCTGCTATGAGGCGCTCGTTAAGTTTATCAAAAAGCAGCGTGCTAAGGACGATAAGGAAAAGTGGAGAGATATTATCTTCGCCGTACTTTTAGCCGGCGCGGCAGGCTTTGCAATCTGGAAATGCTTCTACGGCTTCGGCGGTCTTGACGAGGCGTTCTATATCACTATCCCTCAGAGATTTTTACAGGGCGACGCTCCGTTCTTACACGAGTGGCACTTAGGTCAGTCCGCGTTCTTTATCCATATGCCGTTTATCTGGGCGTTCCGCGGTATTACCGGTTCCTATGAGGGAATTATGTTTGCCGCGAGGATCTATTACGTTATTCTTCACGCGGCTGTAAGCGTCGCGATTTATACAAGACTCAGAAAGTACGGTTATATCACAGTATTTGCATCGTTACTATTCTTCATCTTTACTCCGTATGATATTATGGCTTACAGCTATAACACATCCGGCCTTGACCTTGTTGTACTTTCCGGAGTTCTCCTTTCTACCGCGAATTATAACCATAAGCTGCCGATCATCCTTTCGGGACTGTTCTTTGCAGGCGCGGTGCTTTGCAACCCGTATCTGCTAGCGGTTTACGCGATCTATGTAGTGTGCGTGATTATTCATATGGTTATAAAGAAAAAGGAAATGAAGTTCGTCTTAAAGAGCGAAATGTTCTCCTTAAAGACGCTCCTTTGGTTTACTGTGGGCGCGGCTGTTATCGCCGTACTTACCGTAGCGTTTATTCTCAGCAGAACCGGAATAAACGACGTTATGGCGACTATTCCGAAGATGCTTGATGATCCCGAGCATGCTCAGATCCCGTTCTTTACAAGACTCGGAAAGTATTTCAATTGTATTTTTGCTTTCCATCCGCAGTTTATCTATGCTGTTTACGCTTACGCGATTACTCTTATCGTCTTATTCTTTGATAAAAAGAGAAGGCTTCACCGCTCGCTTTATCTTATTGTTTCGATAGCGCTTACAGCTTACACCTTTGTGCTTATGCTTCCGACGCTCACCGTATCGTCGTACAACGCGATTATGTTCCCGATGATTTTCGTCGGAATCACCTCGTATATTCTTCTTGAAAAAAAGCCGAGAGAAATATTCGCGGCGGTGTTTGTTTTAGGAATTCTTTATTCGGTAGCTATGTGCTTCTCCTCGAATCAGTATTTCTATGTTGTATCTGCGGCGATGACGGCTGCTAATATCGGAAGCTATGTATTCCTCGCTCAGCTTATACGCGAGATGAAGGAAACCGATGATAACCTCGATTACGCAAAACTGATGAAGTCCGGCGCGCTTGTTATGACAGTGCTTATAATATCGCTTCAGGCGTTCTTACAGCTTACTGTTAAGGCGAATCACTGCTTCTGGGATTCGAGCACGGGAATGCTTAACGGCACTATTTCCCAGGGCCCTGCAAAGGGTATCACAACCACTAAGGCTAATGTGGATACCTACGATAATTTCTACAAGGATATCAGCACCCTTAAGCAGAAGCCCGAGGGCAACACTCTCTTCCTGACTAATGCGACATGGATGTATCTTGCGCTCGACTTCCCGTACGCGACCTTATGCTCGGCGGTCGGCGACGAGAATATTACTCCGATCACTACGGTTCTGTCCCGTCTTGATACCTACTATGCGGCTAATCCCGATAAAACTCCCAAGTACGTTTATGTACCTAAAACCGTAAAGTGGGATACCAATACGATCACAACAAGCTTTAGAGCTAAGGGTTATAACATCAGCGAAACCGATAACGCATTTATACTGGAAAAATAATTATTCTGAAAAAAGCGCGCGCACTAAAAATTGCGCGCGCTTTCATATAATGTGAAATACTTTTATTCTGTCTGCCGGGTTATGCTATGTTAGCACTTCTGCTATTGACAACAATGATAAAAATAAGGTATAATATACTCGGTTTTTTGTATTATTATGTAAAAAAGTATTTTTAAAAGGAGATAACAATATGAAGGTTGTAATTCTCGCCGGCGGATATGGCACAAGAATTTCCGAGGAGTCAAAATTCAAGCCCAAGCCGCTTATTGAAATCGGCGGAAAGCCGATACTCTGGCATATTATGAAGGAGTATTCCGCCTATGGAATCAACGAGTTTATTATCTGCGCAGGGTATAAGCAGCATCTTATTAAAGAATGGTTTGCAGATTATTTTCTCAGAAACAGCGATGTTACCTTTGATTACTCGCAGGGAAAAAATGATGTGATCATACACCGTCAGTCGTGCGAGCCGTGGAAGGTCACTGTTGTCGATACGGGCTACAACACGATGACCGGCGGACGTATCAAGCGCGTTCAGGAATATGTCGGGGATGAAACCTTCCTTATGACTTACGGCGACGCCGTTTGTGACGTTAATATTTCGAAGCTTATCGAATTCCATAAGAGCCACGGTAAAATCGCTACCCTTACCGCGACTATGCTCGAGCAGTCAAAGGGTATTCTTAATATCGGCGGCGACAATGCCGTTAAATCCTTCCGTGAAAAAAATATTGCCGACGCCGCTCCGATTAATGCAGGATATATGGTTCTTAACCCGGAGGTTTTCGGTTATATTTTAGGCGACGACACTGTGTTTGAGCGAGAGCCTATGGAGCAGCTTGCTCATGACGGAGAGCTTATGAGCTATACATACCGCGGCTTCTGGCAGTGTATGGATACCGCGAGAGAAAAGGAAATGCTTGAAAAACTTTGGGAAAGCAGACAGGCTCCGTGGAAGGTTTGGGATTAATGGATTTTAATTTGGATTTTTATAAAGGAAAGCGAGTTTTTATTACCGGTCATACCGGCTTTAAGGGAAGCTGGCTCTGTAAGATACTCGTGAAAGCAGGAGCTGTTGTAACCGGCTACAGTCTTGAGCCTCCGACAACTCCCTCGCTTTTTGAAATCGCCGGCATTGAGAACGAGGTTGACAGCGTTATCGGCGATATAAGAGATTATGACAGCCTTAAAAAGGCGTTTGATAAAGCTCAGCCGGAGATAGTCTTACATCTCGCGGCTCAGCCT
>CAZERR010000099.1:0-4378 GCA_964514785.1 uncultured Ruminococcus sp.
AAGGCGTGACTTTACCGTTAACGCTATGGCGTATAATGATGAGAAAGGGCTTGTCGATCCGTTTAAGGGTGAGCTTGATCTTAAATATATGGCGCTCAGATGTGTAGGCGATCCCGATATAAGATTTAACGAGGACGCTTTAAGAATACTGCGCGGCTTGAGATTCGCGTCCGTATACAATTTCAGCATAGAGGGGAATACTTCCGTTTCTATTCTCAGAAATAAAAAGCTTTTGAACAATATCTCAATGGAGAGAATAGCCTCGGAGTTAAACGGTATAATATGCGGTAAGAATGTGAGCTTTATATTAAGAAGATATAAGGACGTTATCGCGGTATTGATACCCGAACTTGTTGCAACATTTCATTTTGATCAGAATACCCCTCATCAAAATCAAACGGTATGGCGCCATATAACGGCTTCAGTGTCAAATATCGAGTCTGATAAGCTTTTAAGAATGGTAATGCTGCTTCACGATATCGGTAAGCCGCTGGCACTTCGAACCGATAAAAAGGGTATTGACCATTTTAAGGGACATAATCATTTCGGCGCTGTGCTCGCTAAAACAGCTCTGCAAAGACTTAAATATCCTACAAAGTTTATTGAGGATGTCACCACCCTGATCGAGTTTCACGACGTTAGATTTTCAGACAGTAAGAAACAGATCAAGCACGTTTTAAACAAAATAGGTGAGGAAAATTTCAGGCGCCTTATGAAAGTTCAGAAAGCCGATATACTTGCTCAGTCAAAGTATATGAGAGAAGCAAAGCTTAAAAACCTGAGTCTTGCGGAATATACATTTGAAAGAATACTTAAAGACGGAGAATGCTATAAGATAAAGGATTTGAACATTAACGGTTCGGATTTGATACACCTCGGTATAAGCGACGGAAAAACAATCGGGCTTATCCTTGAGGCACTGCTTGATAACGTTATTGACGAGACGATCGAGAACGATACCGTCTCGCTTAAAATTAAGGCGTTTGAGATATACAGAGAACTAAATTAATATATATAATGAAAGAACAGCCGGTGAATCATCGGCTGTTCCTTAGTTTCTTAAAAAAGTTTTTTATTAAATTCTGACATTCATCCTCAAGTATACCGCCAGTTATTTCGGGACGGAAGTTGTTTTCCATATTCATAAGATCAACGTAAGAACCGCAGGCGCCGTTTTTTACATCGTAAGCGCCGAAGTATACCTTCGGGATCCTGGCGTTTATTATAGCTCCGGCACACATCGGACAAGGCTCAAGAGTTACATACAGAGAACATTCCCACAATCTCCATCCGCCGAGTTTTTCGCACGCTTTGTAGATTGCCTCGGTTTCCGCGTGAAGAAGCGCGTTTTTACCTGTTTCTCGTCTGTTATAAGCTTTTGATATGATCTCATCGCCTTTTGTTACAACGGCTCCAATCGGAACCTCTCCGAGCTCAAAAGCTAGCTCAGCCTGCCTTAAGGCTTCCTTCATGAATGATTCGTTGTTCATAATATACTGACTGAAAGGATTATTTCCAGCGCGATCACGATTATTGTCATTATTATTCCGACCGATGAAAATGTAGATTTGATCTTATCTTTAAGAGAAAAATCATCATTTTTTTCGACAGTAAAGAAATCCTTGTCCTTGCAAAGGCTTATCACGGAGATAACGGCTCCGATAATTACCAGCGCTATAAACGACAGGTAGACGATATCGACAACATTAGAATCAAATATACTGTTTTCTTCAAGTATAGAAACAAGTACGCTGGAGGAGTTTATACAGAAATGGGTGATTACAGCCGGGATAATCGAATTTGATTTAACCGTAATAAATCCGAGAGCAAGTCCGGTTACGAATGTAAAAGGTATTTGAACCAGATTTCCGTGCATTAATCCGAAAAGAACGGCAGATATTAATATTGCGAAGCCGTCGCCGTATTTTCTGAGCTTTTGGAGTATAATGCCCCTGAACGCAAATTCTTCGCCTAGAGCCGGAACTACACCTACCGCTATGAAGAATAGAACACCCTCGATTGGAGTGGAGGCTGTATAATCCATATCATAATTGCTTCCTATTCCGAACAGGGATAATCCGTTAAGAATCAACTCGGTCATAAAATTTCCGGTAAAAGCGACCGCAACGGCGATAAAAACAAGCTTTACTGTGAGTCCGGGTTTAACGTGGTTTACCGGAAGTATTTCCGATAAATGAGTATTTGATATTAAACAGTAAAACAAACCTACAACGAAAAAGCTCATCAGCGATACTACGGTATCGAGTAAAAGCTCAGAGGTTTTATCAAAGCCGGAAGTAAAAAAAGTTGAGAATATTACACCAACGATCGCAAGAAAATTCAAAACTATAATCGCGGTAAAGATGTAAAAACCGAGCCCGCTTGAGGTTTTATTCAGTTTTTTTAGTCCGTTTGAATTCATTGAAGCGTATATTCCTTTCAGAATTATTCCAATTAGAATATTACCACAAATATCCTTCTAAATCAAGTGTGCAAAATTCTCTTAAATAGTTACATTCTTTTTACAAAAATTGACAGTTTTATTTATAAATACTATACTGAAAACGTACAATTAATATGGTATAATCGTGCTAATTGACTTTACATATTAATTGTGATAAAATCAATTTGGAATTGTGTATTCGGAGGTGTGTTATGAATACAGCTATTATTCTCGCGGGAGGAGTCGGCTCGAGAATGGGCGTTGACTGTCCAAAACAGTATCTTATTGTTAAGAATAAGCCGATTATTGTATATTGTCTCGAGATTTTTGAAAAGCATAAGAATATTGATAAGATTGTTATTGTTGTAAGCGACGAATGGAAGGATTATGTTATCGAGAATGTAGAAAAATACGGTATAAGCAAGGTTTGCGGTTATGCTCCCGCAGGTAAAACACGCCAGCACTCTATATATAACGGCCTTAAGGCGACCGAAGAAAACGCAGGAGATACTAAGGTCGTAATTATTCACGACGCGGCGCGTCCGCTTGTATCCGATAAGATAATAGACGACTGTATCACGGGCGCTATAGAGGATGACGGTGCTATGCCCGTTATTTCCGTTAAGGATACTATTTATCAGAGTAAGGACGGTAAGTCTATTGATAACCTCCTTAAACGCAGCGAGCTTTTTGCGGGACAGGCTCCCGAAAGCTTCGACTTCAAAAAATATTATGATATACATAACTCGGTTTCCGATGATGAAATTGCCTCTACCGCCGGAAGCAGCGAGATCGCTTACCGCCACGGTATGAAGGTTCGTCTCGTCGAGGGAAGCGAGCGAAATTTTAAAATTACAACTATAGAAGATTTAGAAACTTTTGAAACAATAGTCAACGATTAAGGAGGGACTGTTATGGATAAAATGAAGGCTTGTGTTTTACACGGCGTCGGTGATTTGAGATATGAGGATTATCCTATTCCCGAGCTCAAGGAGGATGAAGTCCTTCTTAAAGTTAAGGCTTGCGGAATTTGCGGTTCCGATATTCCGAGAATTTTTGTAAACGGTACTTATCATTTCCCGACCATTCCCGGTCATGAGTTCGCGGGACAGGTTGTGGCAGCTGCTTCTAAGGAAAACGAGCACCTTATAGGTACCCGCGCAGCGGTATTCCCGCTGATTCCCTGCAGAAAATGCACCAGCTGCAACAAGGGAGTTTATGAGTGTTGTAAGAGCTATGATTACCTCGGCTCGCGCTCCGACGGCGCTTTTGCCGAGTATGTAAGAGTTCCCGTATGGAACCTTGTTCCTATTGCGGATAACGTATCCTATGAGGAAGCGGCTATGGCTGAGCCTACCGCTGTTGCTCTTCACGCGTTAAGAAGAGCCGGAATTGAAATCGGTGATACGGTTGTTATATACGGTCCCGGTACTATCGGTATGCTTATCGCTCAGTGGGCGAGAGCCTGGGGCGCTAATAAGGTTCTTTTAGTCGGAACCGATTTAAATAACTATGAGTTTATCGAAAGCTTAGGCTTCTTCGATTATTTCAACGCGTCTCACGGCGACCCGATTGAATGGGTTATGCAGCAGACCGGCGGAAACGGCGCCGATATCGCTATTGAGGCGGTAGGCGTTGACGCAACAGCTAACAACTGCCTCGACAGCGTTGCTTCGGGCGGTAAGGTTATATATGTAGGTAATCCGCACGGTGATTTCACCTTTAAGCAGAACACCTACTGGCAGATTTTAAGAAAACAGTTAAGAATTTACGGTACCTGGAATTCTGCTTACAACAATACTCCTCAGAGTGACTGGAGCATCGTTGTTGACGCTATGTCCTCAGGCGCTGTAAAGGTTAAACCTCTTATCACTCAGACATTCCCGCTTGCCGAGATAGATAAGGGACTTGAGATTATGAAGGATCATACCGAGT
>CAZERR010000100.1:0-4134 GCA_964514785.1 uncultured Ruminococcus sp.
AAAACGAGTCGGTCTTTTACTGTATCCTATTTTATAGCGTAAGCTTAATTGCGCGTGTTATTATGAATTCTTTTCCTGATCGGCGGTGATGTACTCAACTCCCGGAGTAGGAGCCTTGCCGTTTTTAGCGTACATAAGCTCGCGGCAGGTAACGAGCTGATAGCCCTTCTTAATAAGCTTGGGAACGAGCCTCTTGACCGCGTCGGCTGTGGCGTCGTAAATCTCGTGCATCAGGATAATATCGCCGTCGTCTACGTTGTTGATAGTAAGGTTGTAAATCGAATCCGCGTCGCGCGACGCCCAGTCGCGTGTATCTACCGACCAGTAGTAAATCGGCATATTAAGCTTTTTACAGCTGGATTTAATCGAGCCGGTAGTCATTCCGCCGGGAGAGCGGAACGCCGTCGGGTACTGGCCGCACGCGTCAAATATAGCCTGAGAAGCCTTGTTGATATCGGAGAAGGAAACGTTGCTGCCGTAATGGGCGTGGTTATAGGTGTGGTTTCCGAGCTCCATACCGAGGCGGATTTTACGCTTGAGGTTGCCGGGATGATCGGCGGCGTTTTTACCTACCATAAAGAAGGTGGCCTTCGCGCCGTATTTCTCAAGAGTGTTGAGAATATGCTTAGACGCTTTATTGTAGCCGGGGCCGTCGTCAAAGGTAAGCGCAACCATCGGCTTGTTGGGGTCGATTTCGTTTCTGAGGGTGAAATTCTCCTCGATATAAACCGTGTTTGAAACGCTGAAGGCGCTGTTTATATAATTGGGCTCATGGTACGCGGTCGCGCGGACTCTTAAGGAGTAGTAGCCGGATTTATCGAGACCGGTTAAAGTAGCCTTAGGCGATTTCGAGGGATTGAAGCTTTTTGTTTCAGCCTTTTTAAAGTCCTTCGAGTTCTTTACATACTGAACCTGATACTTGACCGCTCCGGCTACAGCCTTCCACGAAAGCGTTACCTCGCTTTCCTTATCGGATTTACACTCGGTGATAACCGGGGTAGCGGTAATTGTATACGCGTCAAAAGTTTTCTTATCGCTTTCAACGATACTGTCTCCGTTTTTCCTGAAGGAAGAAACGGCGAACGTATAATCTGTGAGCGGTTTAAGCTTCTTAACAGTGTATTCGGAAATTTTCTTAACCGAACCTGCTTTCTTAAAATCCCGATCTTCCGCGGTCTTAGTATATATGTTGTAACCCTCGGCGTCTTTAACTGTACTCCACTTAAGCGAAACCGAATCCTGAGAAGATTTTACGGATTTCAGGTTCCCGACGGGATCTATCCTCGGGGTAAATACGTTCCACAGCGTAACTCCCGAAACAACCACAAGAAGTATTATAAGAAAAATAAGACCGTAGTGGTGTTTTTTTCTGTTCCATCTGTGGTTCTGATATCCCCGGTAGGAGCCGCCGCGCCTTTGAGGGGAGGGTTGACGCCGTCTTTGACCGGAGGACGGATTGTATCCGTTTTTTTCGACTTTTAGGTTTACATATTTTACATCCATATTTGTTACTTCCGTTTTCTATATATAAATCAAATAATATCCTTATTATATTCTATCAAAAAACAGAAAAAAAGCAAGAGATAATAGAAAAATAATAAAAAGAAAATTTACCCCAGCATTACGTCAAATAACATCATCACGGCAAAGCCCGAAACTATACCCATAGTAGCGAAATACGGGTGAGCGTCCTTGTTTTGCTGACACTCGGGGATGAGCTCGTGAACCGCCACGAGAATCATTGAGCCTGCCGCGAAAGCGAGAGCATAGGGGAGAATAGATTTCGCGCAGACTACCGCCGCCGCTCCGATTATCCCGGCTATAGGCTCCACAAAGCCCGACGCTGAGCCTATTAAAAAGCTCTTTATCCGTGAAAAGCCCTCGCGCCTGAGCGGAAGGGATATCGCCGCTCCTTCGGGAAAGTTCTGAATACCGATACCGAGGGCTATCGTTATCGCGCCCATAAGGTTTTCGGGCGAAAAGTTGCCCCCCTGCAAAGCTCCGAAAGCTACGCCTACCGCGAGTCCCTCGGGAATGTTGTGAAGCGTAATAGAGAGCACGATCATAATGACACGGTTGAGTTTTTCGTTTCTGTCGCCGTCGGAGATATAAAGCTTTCTGCGGGAGAGAGTAACCGCCTTGTCCGAAAGCCACATAAACACAGCACCGAAAAGAAATCCGGCTGTTGCTACGAAGTAAGGCGGAAGCGAAGCGTCCTTTTCCGCGAGTTCGATCGAGGGTTCTAAAAGCGACCAGAAGCTCGCGGCAATCATAACTCCCGACGCGAATCCGAGCATAAGGTTTAACAGCTTCTCGCCGGGGGATTTAAAAAACAGTACGGTTCCTGCGCCGAGGGTATTTATCGCCCAGGTGGAAAGCGAAGCCGCCAGCGCGTAAAGAATAAGGTTTTCCATTTTTAACCTCCTCTTTTATTATAGAAAGAGAACAGCAGGAGGTTACAAATAATTTGAGAGGAAAAGATAAGCGGCAGTAATATTAAATCCGCAGTTCAAGAATATATTAAAATCATTTTCAAAGGCGGCTCCGGGATACCCGCGGGAGGATGTTTAAAAATATTGACTTTTGAGGGGGTTTGGGGTAAAATGTACTATGTATAAATTTGTGCACTTATAAGATTATGAAAGGAGACGAGCGTATGGCGCTGATTATGGATGTCGCGGTAGTGGCGTTAAGAATGCTGCTTCCGGTTTATACTGTCGTGATTGTATATCAGATTTTCGCGGCTATGAGAAGACGCCGCCGTCCCGAAAGACCGCTCGTGCTTCTTGAGGATATGGATACCGGCGAGAAAACCCCGGTGCTGTTCTGGGAAAACTCGATCGGCAGGGCGCGCGGAAGCGATATCGCGGTTGACGATCCCGCCGTATCGCGGAACCACTGCGTCCTTCTGCGAAGGAAAGAGGGCTGGTTTATTACCGATACCGGCTCAAAAACCGGAACCTACGTTAACGGAAAGCGGGTTGTAAGAAGAACCCGCGTCAATATAGACGACGAGATTTCGATAGGAAATAAGGCCTATTCATTTAAGCGCGGCGAGGAATTTGACGAGGAGCTTCAGTCAAGCTGGTTCTTCTCAAAGGTTTCAAACAAGCCCGCGATCCAGCCCTACAAGATTATGATACTCGTTTCGCTGTTCCATATTTTTATGGCGGTCGAGGCGTGCTTCTGTGACGGAGCAAAGGACTTTGACCCTGCCGTATTGTGCGGAGTATTGGTCGGTGTGGAATGGCTGTTCTTCTTTGTATCAAAGGTGATTTTAAAGCGCGTGGCGTTTGAGCTTGAGGCGCTCGGGCTGTTCTTTACCGGAATAGGAGTAATGCTGCTGGCGCGTCAGGAGCTTCGTTCATCGTACGTTCAGCTTATCGCGGCTGTTGCGGGAATGATTGTTTTCTGCGTGCTTATAAAGTTTATTGAAAACCCCGACCGTATCGGACGCTGGCGTCTGATTATTATGATTGTCGCCGTGCTGCTTTTGGGTATCAACCTCGTTTTCGGACGTGTCACGAACGGTTCCGCAAACTGGGTTCATATAGGCCCCGTTACGGTTCAGCCGTCGGAGTTTGTAAAAATCGCGTTTATTTTCGTAGGAGCTTCTACCCTCGACAGATTGCAGACTAAGCAGAACCTCCTCGAATTCATCATCTTTTCGGCGATTTGCGTCGGAGCGCTCGCGCTTATGGGTGACTTCGGTACGGCGCTAATATTCTTCGGGACGTTCCTGCTTATCTCGTTTACCCGTTCGGGCGACTTTAAAACCGTTATCCTTGCGCTTACCGGCGCCGGGCTCGGCGGATTTATCGTGCTTAATTTAAAACCGTATGTGCTCAGGCGATTCCAGGGCTGGCGCCATGTATGGCAGTATACTCAGGATTCGCGCGGCTATCAGCAGGCGCGTACGCTTACCTATATCGCTTCGGGCGGACTGTTCGGCGTAGGAATCGGAAACGGCGTTTTAAAATACGTCGCCGCGTCCGAGTCGGACCTGGTATTCGGCCTTATGAGCGAGGAGATGGGCTTTATCTCCGCGGTGACTATCGCCGTAGCTATTGCAACGCTGTTTATTTACGCGCGCTCGGTTACGACAAGAAGCCGAAGCACGTTTTACTCAATATC
>CAZERR010000101.1:0-4035 GCA_964514785.1 uncultured Ruminococcus sp.
CTCATAGATGAACATACTTCCGGCGTGCCAAACGCGAAGCGTTTAACGGAAGGGGGCTCGAAAGGGCGTAAAGAAAACAGTCCGGGGGACTGTTTTTAGCCCGTTGCGTTTATGAAACCTTTCCGAAAAACGTGGACACAAGGTTCGAGAAAGAAGTTTTCTCACAGATGAACATACTTCCGGCGTGCCAAAACTAATACGGTAATTGATACAATGCTGTCGATTGCCGTATCGTTTTGTTTTTCCCGAAAACCGTATAAAAAGTAGCACCCTCAATCGCAGAGGGTGCATTTTTGTTATGGTGAAAATATTAATTATCAATAATCATCTCCCGGAATATGCTTTTATTTTATCATATAGGTATTGATTTGGTCAACTTCGTCTAATAATTCTTTAATAGAATTATTAGTTTACGCAATTGTAATTGTATTTGTCGGGAAAATTTGTTAAAATAAATTTGTATGTAATTATGATGAAAAATTATCGGAAGGGCGGGATAATCATTATGAAAATAAGCAATAAGCTCTCGGGAATACTCGCGGCTGTACTTATCGTACTGAGCCTGAGTATAAGCACTTTTTATTTGACTCAGAAGCAGGGCTTCCACGAGGACGAGCTCCTTACCTATAACCTCGCTAATTCCTCAAAGCAGCTCAACACCGAGGGCTGGAATTCGGCTGAGGATTTTAACGAATATCTTACCGCGGGCAAGCACCGCTTCGACTACGCGAACGTGTATAAAAATCAGATCATCGACGCGTCGCACCCGCCGTTTTATTATTTCCTTGTACATACCTTATGCTCGTTCTTTCCGAACGTTTTCAGTAAATATCTCGTTTATATTATCAATATCGTGATGATGGGGCTTTCGCTGCTTCTGATTTATAAAATCGGAAAACGCGTTACCGACAATAACCTCTACGCGCTTATCGCTATGGGAGGTTATGCCCTGAGTATTGCGTGTATCACAATGACGTTCTATCTTAGGATGTACTGCTCGCTGATGTTCTTCTGCATGGCGTTTATGTATCTTACTCTCGTGATTTACGACAGAAAAAAGGACATTAAGACTCTCGACTATGTGCTTGTATTCTTAACGGTGCTTTTCGGAGTGCTTACCCAGTATTATTTTATCCTTTTTGCCGGACTTACAGGACTCGTGATGATGATATTCAGCATAAAGGAAAAGAGTATAAAATCTCTGCTTATTTATATCGGCGCGAGTATTGCGGGCTTTGCGCTTGCGTTTGCGTTCTATCCGTATATTATAACGAATGTGCTCGGCGGAAACCGCGGACTCGGTTCGATCAGCATAGATATCGACACGGTGACTATCGTAACCTATATCGGCTATAAGCTCTTAACATATGTGCAGATACTGGTTAAGGAGCTGTTTATAGGTCAAACGTGGCTTTTTGTGATCCTATTGATCGCGGCAGTCGGCTTCGGGATTTACTTGCGCTTTATTAAAAAGCGTAAGCTTAACAGAAAATGCTTTTTTATAATCGTTCCCGCGGTAGTTTACTTCTCGCTTATATCGCTTGTTTCTCCGTTTAACAGCGATCGCTACGTTGCGGTATCGCTTCCGCTTATCTCAATGCTTTTCAGCTTCGCTGTAATAAAAATCGGAGAGCTGATTATTAAAGAAAAGGCAAAAATCGTCGTGCCGGCTCTGGCGCTTGCGGTAAGCGTGCTCGGCATTATATTTGTGAAGCCCTATTACGTTTACAACACATCTTCTTTAAACGACGTTATTACAAAAGACTGCGTGTTCGTCGGCACCGAGGTTATGGAATGGAATAAGTGCATAGATAAGTTCTTGAAGTACGATGAAACAATGATCGTTAAAACCTCGGATATGTCTTTGACGCTTGCGTCTGAGCTCGACAGCTTCGCCGTTAAGCGCGGAGTGGTCACCAACGGTAAGATAGGCGGCTTTATCGACGGATATATCGGCAGCGGTGAAAAGGCCGAGGATAAAACCGATAGCTTAAAGGCTCTTAAGGATGATAAAAAGCTTAAATCTTTAAACGAGGTAACGGTTTATATCTCCCGTCTTGCCAATAATAAAAAGGTTATCGACTATATCAAGAAGAATACAGGCTTCGATAAGTATGCGCTTATCGAAAAGGATAAGGATTTCGAGGAGTTTTATAACTGGTACGACTATTTTGTCGAGACCGAATCCTACTGTAACGTATATAAATTCTATAAGTAATGGTGAGATAATGAAGCTGTATGAAACGATAGAAAGAAAAGACGCTATAGGAATAGCCTTTTCGGGCGGCGGCTTACAGGCGGTCGCTCACGCGGGCGCTATAAAGGCGCTCTACGAGCTCGGTATTTATCCTCAGTTCGTATCCGGAACGAGCGCGGGCTCAGTCGTGGCGGCGCTCGTAGCTATGGGCTATAACTTTGAGCAGATCAAGCGCTTTGCGGAAAATAACTGGCAGAAGCTTACCGACTTCCGCCCGGTGAGCATCCTAAAGGAGCTCGCAACCTTAAAATTCAATAAGAGCACCGTTAAGGACGGAATCCGTGACGGCGCTATCCTCGGGGATGTAATTAAACAGGAGATGATCAACTCGGGGATAAGAGGGTTTGAGGATTTACCGATCAATCTTTCTATCTGTACGAATGATACGAACACGACCGACGAATGTATCTTCACCACTAAAGAGGAGAATATAAAAAACGACCATATACAGTATATCACGGGAGCTCCGCTCGACTTGGCGGTGCGCGCAAGTATGACCTTCCCGGCAATCTACACAACGTGCACCTATAAGCAGTACAACTTTATCGATGGCGGCTCAAAGGACAACCTCCCCGTTAAAATACTGAAGGATATGGGAGTCGGACGGGTGCTCGCTGTCGGCTTCGATATTATGGAGTATACGCCCGAAACGGGTATAGACGGTATGCTTAAGGTTGTATGGCGCGCACTCGACTTGTATTCGATAAACTCAACGCGCGAGTCTAAGAAAATGGCTGACTTCTGCGTTGAGATCAAGAACAGCAACACGGCGATTTTCTCTATGGAAAACCTTGATTTGACTATTCAGGAAGGCTACGACTGTACAATGGCTCATAAGGACGAGCTTTTAAGAATATTCGGAAAGAAATGATGTGATCCCCCGGTTTCGGGGGATTTTTTATTTGAGAGGGAACTGCAACAAATAGCATAATTAAGTCTATGGTGTTTTTAATGTTTATTGTCTTGATAAACAGGTAACTCCTGCTAAAAATATATTGCCTGATCAGCTTTTTGCCGGCAGCTTAGGGGGTGCCGTTCGCGGAGCCGGTTCAGGTGTCGGGACGTGAGATGTACGGGTAGTTATATACAGTTTTTCTCTCTTGTTTTTGTGTATTAAGACGATTATAATTACAATTAGCTTTTTGATATTGAGAAAGAAATTTACATATACTATAATGATTATATATGTATATTTAATATGAAGGGAAGTTTTGAAATGAAAAGGATACTTGCTGTGTTCTTGTGTCTTGTGCTCGTTGTGTGCTGCGCGGTCTGCGCTGTTCCCGCTGACGCCGCAGTTACCTCAAAAAGTACTACGGGCTATACACAGAAAACCGCGCTTAAAAACGCGGACGATTTCTCGTGGGATAACGCTTCGGTTTATTTCCTTTTGACCGACCGTTTTAATAACGGAAACACCTCGAACGACCATTCCTACGGACGAGCCACCGACTCGAGCGGCAAGCCGCTTGCGGGCTGGGAATCTAATCCCGGAACCTTCCACGGCGGCGACTTCGCGGGTATTACCAAGAAAATCAACGAGGGCTATTTTGATGACCTCGGCGTGGACGCGATCTGGCTTTCCGCTCCTTACGAGCAGATCCACGGTTACGTTACCCCGGGCGAGCCGCAGGATTTTTCGCACTATTCCTACCACGGCTACTATGTTCTCGACTATACCGAGCCTGATTTGAACTTCGGCACAAGACAGGAGTTCCAGACAATGGTCGATACCGCTCATAAGCACGGTATCCGTATCGTTATGGATATCGTTATGA
>CAZERR010000102.1:0-3984 GCA_964514785.1 uncultured Ruminococcus sp.
CGTTTCGGTTAAGAAGGTTGATAAATCTCTCGGGATATCGGCCTGTAAGACTGAAGATTACATATCCCTTTATAAATCGTATAAGCTTTACAAGCATAAACTCACCTAACTTATAAACTCAGTATTTGTAATGAAGCCTTCAATGATAACACAAGTCGGCGAAATACATTTAAGAGTCAGCCCGCGCCCGGAAAATGCCGCTACAAACCTTCGTGTATTAATCCTTATCATATCTCCCGAATAATGCAACACGCCTGTTGAACCCTCTATTGTAGCGCGGCGATTGCCCGTAAACTCGATAATCGGAAGATTATAGTTGAATTCTATCGGAAGCGATGATTTAAATTTATTAATGTTTTTTCTCATTATCCTTCACCCTTCTACATATATATTAACGGTGAATAAAAATGATGTATAAAATAATCGGACGTTGTACCGTATTCAATCTTCTTTTCATTTCTGCGGCGGGAATTTCGGCGATCGTATTTTCGGGCAGTATTTCGAGAGGAGTTCAAAAGGGTATTTACCTATGCGCCGATGTGCTGGAACCGTCGCTTTTTCCGTTTATGGTTATTTCCTCCGCTGCAGCTAAAAGCCTGAGAATTAATTCTGAGAGGCTTGACCGTTTTTCAAAGGCGCTGTTCGGAATATCGGGCAGAGCGCTTTTTGCTGTTATACTGGGTATAATTGGGGGTTATCCTGTTGCCGCTGCAGGTCTCGGGGAGTTATCCAAAAACGGCTTGATCAGCAGCCGCGACGCTCAAAAATCCGCTTACATAGGCTTCGGCGCGGGAGCTTCGTTTTTAATAACCTTTATCGGGATTAGGCTGTTTAACAGCTTTGAGCTCGGAATAGTTCTCTTTTTGTCTCAGATTATATCGGTATTAATCCTCGGAGTAATTAATAAACATCTGATAAAAGGTGATTATAATTCTATAAGCGAATTAAGCTCCTCCGCTTCAAAAGACGATTTTTTAATAAGCTCGGTATCCTGTGCGGTAAAAAACGTCGTAAAAATGTGCGCCGTTGTAATCTTATTCTCCGGAATAGCCGAGGTTATTAAAAGATATTTCGGGAATAATACGGTAATACTTCTAGAGGTGTGCTCGGCGTGTGATTTACTCAGCAGAGATAAAAACATACTGCTTTTAGCATTTGCCGCAGGATTCGGAGGGATTTGCGTACATCTTCAGGTATTTCAGGCACTCGGAAATATTATAATTAACAGGCTTTTATTTTTCGTATATAGAATTATACAAGGCTTGCTTACGTCGTTATTCACCTTTATTTTGATAAATGCTTTTAATATTACAATACCCGTTTTCAGCAGTTCATCCGATAAGATCGTGCCCTCACTGAGCGGAACCGTTATCGGTGCGTTGCTTCTGATTTTAACGGGGATAATCTTTTTATTTGACACCGGGAGGTCGCTATGTGCGGAATAGCAGGCATAATAACAAAACATGAGGATTTATCCGATAATATCAAAATGCTTTCGGATATGTCGAAAACGCTAATAAAACGCGGTCCGGATGAAAACGGTATTTTCATTGATCATAACACCGCGCTGATTCACCGACGACTCGTTGTAATCGATAAGAAAAACGGAAAGCAGCCGATGATTTGCGGAAGAAACGGCGAAAAATATGTAATCGTTTATAACGGCGAGCTGTATAACACCGGAGAGCTCAGATCCGAGCTAAAGCGAAAGGGCTATACGTTTAAGGGACACAGCGATACCGAAGTTGTCTTAAAGATGTATATTGAATACGGCGAAAAATGCGCGGAAAAACTAAACGGGATTTTCGCCTTTGCGGTATATGAGCTCCGAGCTAAAAGGATTTTTTTATGCCGCGATAAGGTCGGGGTGAAACCGCTTTTTTACAGTGAAACCGACGGCAGCTTGATATTCGGCTCAGAGATAAAGGCAATACTTAAAAGTGGAAAAATAAAGCCTGTTATAGACGAAAACGGACTATATGAGATATTTTTTCTAGGTCCGGCGAGAACAGCCGGAAGCGGTGTGTTTAAGAACATTAACGAATTATTACCCGGGGAATACGCTTTTTTCAGCGAAGGAAAGCTTACTAAGCACCGCTACTTTAAGCTTAACGCCCGTGAATTCACCGATACCCCAAAGCAGGCGGCAGAAAAGGTTCGCTTTCTGTTAACCGACGCTATTGAAAAACAGCTGGTAAGCGACGTTCCCTTATGCTTCTTTTTATCGGGAGGGCTAGACAGCAGTATCATAACAAAAACAGCTTCCAATTATTACAGAAAGCATAATATGCAAAACGCCGTAACATATTCGGTTGAGTACCGCGACAACCTGAAATTCTTTGAGAAAAGCCTGTATCAGCCTACCGCAGACGACGGCTATATAAAGCTTATGTCCAAGGACGCGTGCACCACTCACCGCGAGGTAATACTAAACAACAGAGAGCTTGCAGAGGCGCTTTACCCGAGCGTTGAGGCAAGGGATTTACCCGGCTATGTTGATATTGACTCCTCCCTGCTGCTGTTTTGCAGGGAGATAAAAAAGGACTACACCGTCGCGCTTTCGGGCGAATGTGCCGACGAGCTATTCGGCGGTTATCCCTGGTACCACAACAAAGATATACTTTTTGAGGATAATTTTCCGTGGTCACGCTCTCAGAAAATCAGACGAAGTATCCTGACCGAAGGTATTCTTCCAAACGGCGAGGATTATGTACGTCAAAAATATCTTGATACCGTAAACGCAACTGATAAGCTAAAAAACGACAGCGAGCTTACTTCACGGATGAGAGAGATGTTCTCGCTTAATTACTACTGGTTTATGCAATGCCTGCTTGAAAGAAAAGACAGGTGCAGTATGTACAGCTCTCTCGAGGTCAGGGTACCGTTTTGCGACTACAGACTGGTAGAATACGCCTACAATATGCCGTGGGAAGTAAAGGCGTACAACGGCAGAGAAAAGGGTATTGTGCGCAAGGCGTTCGAGGATATTCTTCCTTATGATATCGCCTGGAGAAAAAAGAGCCCGTATCCGAAAACACACAACCCCGAATATATGAAAATATGCTCTAAAAAGGTAATTGATATCTTAAATAAGAAAACCGCTCTGACACAGCTTCTGTCAAAGAACGGTATAATGAATATTATTGAAAATCCCGATAAAATATCCTCGCCGTGGTACGGTCAGCTTATGAAAGCACCTCAGATACTCGCGTATATTATAGAGCTTGATTACTGGTTTAATAAATACAAGGTTGATATTGAGCTTTAAACGTGGTAGAATTACCTCGGTGATAGTATGACTGAAGCAACATACAAAAAAATCGAGGTATATTTTAACAGCCATAAAGCCGCGTTTATTGTTTTAAAGGCAGTTTATTCTTATCTTCCGCTTTTGATTTACGCGTTGTACCCTGTTCTTCTTATCAACAACTTTATAGATATATTAAAGGGCGGAGATATTGAAGATCTGATACGAACGCTGGTAGTACCTGCGGTTACTTTTTTAAGCGTTAGCTTACTTAGAATACTTATTAACAAGCCGCGTCCGTATGAGGCTATGGATATAAATCCGATTTTTAAAAAGGATACTAAGGGAAAAAGCTTTCCGAGCCGTCATTCAGCGAGCATTTTCACTATAGCGATGGCGAGCTTCGGCTTCAGCACCGCGGTAGGAACAGTACTTATAATACTTGGCGTGCTGATGTGCATATCGCGCGTGATCGGCGGAGTTCACTACATAAGCGACGTAATAGCCGGAGCGGTTTACTCCGTAATACTCGGAATTTTCGGGCTTTACATTATATAAGTACATAAATCGATATAGTAGAAGGGGCTGCCTAAGCAGCCCCTTAATTCATTATTTTATATTGTCTGTTTAGCAGCCCGTGCATAAGTATAAACAACTGTTAGTTTTACTGAATCTTACCTTCGTTCTTATAATATACGTCAAGGAATAATTCAAAGCATTTTTTATCGTCGATATAG
>CAZERR010000103.1:0-3830 GCA_964514785.1 uncultured Ruminococcus sp.
GGTCAGGTGACTGAAAAGGTTCGCCGTCGTCCGTATTCGGTACTGCTTTTTGACGAGGTAGAAAAGGCGCATCCCGACGTGCTCAATATCCTTCTTCAGATACTCGATGAGGGAAGGGTTACCGACGCTCAGGGAAGAACCGTAAACTTTGAGAATACCGTTATCGTAATGACCTCTAACGCCGGAAGCGAGAAGCGCGAAAATGCTCTCGGCTTCGGTAAGCAGGAAGGCGATATGGTTCGCGAAAAGGCGATCAAGGGACTCAGGGAGTTTTTACGTCCCGAGTTTATCGCCCGAGTTGACGAGGTGATTGTATTTAGAAGTCTGAACGGTGACGATTATAAGGCTATTGCGGGGCTTATGCTCGACGAGTATAAGGAACCCCTCGCCGAGAAGGGAATCCGTTTCAGCTACGACGAAAGCCTCTGCGGATTTATCGCGGAAAAGGCTGCCGGAGGTACCAGCGGTGCGCGCGATTTAAGGAGCTTTATCCGCAAGAATGTTGAGGATAAAATCACTAATGAGATTATCGCCAATCGTGACGGACAGATTGCCGCGGTTAACGCGACTCTTGACGGAGACGAAGTAAAACTGGAAATTATATAAAAATCGGGAGCCGCAAGGCTCCCGATTATTCGTTATAAAAAAGAGGAGCAGCTTGTGCTGCTCCTTGCTGATTGTTAATAATTATAAATTCCTAGTTCATTCACGCTTGAGCCGATTGTTGCAAGCGCGCCGTTGAGCGCGGTCAGACATTCGCCCGCATCGTATGACAGCTTGGCGGTTGTGAGGGTATAGCCCGGGGTTGTGTTGGTGACTTCGTAATCAGTAATGACGCCGGTTGATTTATCGATATATACATGATTGCATATATATGATGCCTTTTTGTTCATCAGGAACATATCGAGCTGGCTCGTGAGCGCGGCGGGCTTTAAGTAGAACGAGCCGCTGACACCTGTGGTCTTGTTCTGCATCTGGAAGCCGAATGAGGTTCCGTCAACCGATTCTACCAGGGTGACATTAAAGCCGTAGGCTTTAATTTCGTCATATATATTCACTCCGTTATTTTCACCGTATGTTTCGACCCACGCCTTAACCTTAGCGAGTCCTGCCGGAATAGTTTTATCGGTTGGAGGAGTCACAGGTGTAGGATCTAACGCCGGTTCGGTGTAAGGTTCGGTGTAGGGCTCGGGCATCGGAGGGGTATTTAAGTCTTTAACCGTGATTTTACATTTGAGCTTGTAGCCCTTAAACTTAGCTGTAATCACGGCTTTTCCGGTTCCGACCGCTTTGATAAAACCGTTGGAGTTGATTGTCGCTACTTTTTTATCGGAGGACGACCACTTTACCTTAAGCTTGCAGTTTTTGACGGTAAGCTTTTTATATTTGTTTTTGTAAAGCGTTGCGCTCTTAGTATTGAGTGAGGGCTTTTTAACGGTTATCTTACATTTGAGCGTTTTACCTTTTACCTTAACTCTAATCGTAGTTTTGCCGTTTTTGCGGGCTGTGATCTTACCCTTTTTATTGACCGAAGCTACTTTCTTTTTAGTAGAGGAATACTTAACTTTACCCGAAGCCTTCTTCACCTTGAGCTTGAAGGTTTGACCGACAACCATAGTTTTCTTTTTAGTCGAGAGGAAAGGCTTTGAGCTTGTGCCTGATTCTGCTTTCGCCTTATTTTCGTCAATTTTTTTTGAATTCGTCTTTGAGGGATAAGCCTTATAAAATGCCTTTTCGAGAATTGAAGTTATCTTGTTGGCTTCCGATGTGGTAACCTTGGTTCTGATATGTTTATAAATAGCCTCAATATCGTCTATGTTTTTTATTTTGAATTTCGGAAAAGCGTATGCAAGAGCATTAACGGGATCTACATAACTGCTGTTGTAGTAAACAGCAATCCAGTCGCCGATAACATCGGTAGCTTTTTCGTTAGGGCAGAGGTATTTACCGACAACATTTCCGACTGATGTTAATGAAAGATGAGGTCCGTATTTGTTGCTGTTTTTATCCCATACGATCTCATCCGCGTATTTTTCGGAGTCAACCGGGTTTTCCGTGTGATTACCTGTTATTCTCGCGGTATCTCCTATGCACGCTTTGCCGATAGTGCAGTCGTAGGTCTGCCGTCCCGTATTCGCGCTGAAAATAACGCAGTAATCAACTCCCGACTTGAACCCGCCTGAAATGTTAGAGGAATCGTTTAGAGTATCTAAGTTGTAGGAATATTTAGTGCCGCTTTCCTTTGTGCACTTTTCCTTCGTGGACTGCCAAGCGAAGAAAGAGTCCCCGCCCTGCTGCCATATATGGCAATAAATCTGAGCATAATTATTCCAGCCGTTCGCGTCAAAGTAAATCTTATTGCCCGAAGAGCTCGGGTCTGAAACCTCGCTTGTATCGGCGGCTAAGGCTGTATTAATCGGTAATACCGATAACAGCATAAATGCTGTAAGTACTAAGGATATAATTTTTTTCACATTAAAAACCTCACTTTCCTAAAAAACGCCTGAATCTCAGTGCTTATTTAACAAAAAAACTTCTAAAATCACTGCTGTTATATGTAATTATAACCTATAAATGAGGTACAGTCAACAAAAATAAGAAAAAAGACAGCGCAATACTGCTGCGCTGTCTGCTATATTTCTAATACGGAATTATTAAAAGATTAATATTTTGAGAATCCGATCGCGGAAAGGCTCATTCCGAGACTGTTCTTTAAAATGGATTTCCAGCCGTTGAAGGAGTCGTTAAGGAAAGAGTTGCTCAAATCGTTAACGGCCTCGGCGTCGGTTACGTTGCCTGAAATAATCTCAAAGTCAAGCGTTGAAGTAGCCTTGTAGGTCGAGCTGTTTATATTCGCCTTTGCATAGTACTCGTTTTCTTCGTCCTTAGACTGGAAATAGGAGGTAACTACAGGCTTTGAGCTTTTGCTCTCGGGAATATCCATTGTGATTAGATAGCTTCCCGCGCTTCCGGTATAGTAGCCGGAGAACTGGAATGATTTTTTAGAGGAGATATAGGTAACATCGAAATAATACTTATCCTTTTTATTTGCGATATACTTATTCATATTCTCATCGGACTTACCGTTTTTGTTGATATATTCTTTTAAAGAATTAAACGGGTTCTTAACATTGAGCGTTCCCTTAACCTCAGTACCGTTCTTACACTCAGCAACAACGGAGGTCTTGCCTGTTTTTTTGCCTTTAATAAGCCCCTTGGAGTTTACGGAGGCTATTCTCTTATTGGCAACAACCCATCTCTTTACAGGTACGCTGCAGGTGAGCTTCAGGGTATCGTTCACATAAACATTGAAGCTGCCTGATTTAATAACGCTGACAGGCTTAACCGTGAGTTTGCAGCTGTATTTTTTGCCCTTATATACGGCAGTAACAACTGCTTTGCCCTTGTTTTTGGCTTTGATTTTGCCCCGCGAATTTACTCGGGCTACAGAAACGCCGGAGCTTTTCCATTTAATTTTAGCCGTCTTGGCATTTTTAAGCGTAAGCTTATAGGAGCTTCCGATTTTAAGCGTAAGAGAGCTCTTGTTGAGCTTCGGCTTTGACGCTGCGGAAGCAGGCGCGGTAAATAATGTGCACATAATTGCTATAAGAACAAGTGCCGCGCATACATAGTTGCGTATTTTTTTCATAAAATCACCTTTCAAATCAAGTATACATATTGTAGTATTTTAGGACGATAAAGTCAATATCGCTTTTCAACAAATTTTTATTGACAAATGCTAACTAATTTGATATAATATTTAAGCTGTAAATAAGCGGATGTAGTTTAGTGGTAGAACTTCAGCCTTCCAAGCTGATCGTGTGGGTTCG
>CAZERR010000104.1:0-3815 GCA_964514785.1 uncultured Ruminococcus sp.
TTTTTCATTCTCCGAGCTCCTCCTTGGTTTTATGAGCCTTGTTAAGAAGCTCCTTTATCCTGTCTGTATCGCTCGCCTTAACGGCGTCGGTTATCGCGTGGATATTGTCAATAAGCGTATCGAGCTCAGCGATAAGCGGCTCGCGGTTTTCCATAAACAGTTCGCTCCAAAGCTCCGCATTAATGTTCGCCACGCGCGAAACATCCCTGTAGGAGCCTGCCGAAAAACCGACGTGGTTTTTACAGCAGGGGCTGAGCACATACGCGCACGCAAGAACGTGCGGAAGCTGAGAGGTAAAGGCTATCATCCGGTCGTGCTCCTCGGGAGTGGAAATCTTTACCATACCGAATTTTAGATCTAAAGCAAGGCTCGAGAGGGTTTTGACCGCATCGCTGTCAGCACCGCAGGGTACTATAATATAGCTGGCGCCGTTGAATAAATCTCCGTCGGAGGAAACGTAACCGTTCGTTTCCTTTCCTGCCATCGGGTGGCTTCCGACAAACTTAAATCCGAATTTTTCGCTAAGCGCTTTAAGCTTTGAACAGATATCGGTCTTGATTCCTGCCGAATCGGTAACTATAGCGCCTTTTTTAATATAGCCGCCGTATCTTTCGACGTACCCGACCGCCGCGTTCGGGTAGAGCGCCAGTATAATTATATCCGCCGAGGACAGGCTTTTTTCATCGCCTATCTCGTCTATGGCGCCGTCCGAAAGCGCTTTTTCAAGCGTTGATTTTGTTCTGTTTATTCCTATAACATAATGGTCGGTATGCTTTTTTATCGCCTTGCAAAAGCTACCTCCGATTATTCCCATACCTACGACTGCTATCCTCATAACCTAATACAGTCCTTCCGTTTAAATTGTTGTTCTTTTACTATAGCGGAAACATCGATCCGGTTCAAAGCACGCCGAGTATGATTTCGGCAACTCTGTTCGAGGTAAAGTTTCCGTCAATATGAATTGACGCGGCGTCACTGTAAATAGGAGCGCGCTTTTCGAGTAGCTCTTTGATCACCTCGTTGCGGTTTTCAACCTGAAGAAGCGGCCGCCTCGTATCGCGGCTCAACCGCTCACAGAGCATTTCATAACTCACGTTTATATAGATGATCCTACCCGTTTCCTTCAGAATATCTATATTTCTCCGAAAGGTCAGGGTTCCTCCGCCCGCGGCTATTATATATCCGCTTTTTTCGGCGAGCTCACGGCACGCCTCGGTCTCAAGCTCGCGGAACTTATCCTCGCCGTATTTCTCAAATATTTCCTTTACCGTAAGCCCTGCTTTTTTTTCAATATACCTGTCCAAATCGACGAAGGGCTTGTCCGTCATTTTGGAAAGCCTTCTGCCGATCGTGCTTTTTCCGCAACCCATAAAACCGCAGAGTATTAGATTTTTCATCGGTTCATCAGCTCCTTAGCCGCGTCGGCGCACAGCTTTTCTATATCCCTTACATCGTATGTGCTTTTGTCCCAGTGGAAATGAGATACCACCGCCTGCCAAACTAGCATAGTCATTCCTCCCTCGGCCTTAGCGCCGTTTTTTCGGGCGGTTTTTATAAGGAGAGTATCGAGCGGGTTGTAAATCGCGTCAAATACGCCTGCACAGTTTTTTAATGTTTTCTCCTCTATAGGCATAAACTCCGTATTCGGATACATCCCGACGGGAGTCGCGTTCACGAGGGTATCGATACTTCCGCTCAGCTGCGGTATAAAGCAATACTTTATCTCAGGTTTTTCTAAATTGTTTTTTATCTCGTTTATTAGCTTTTCGGCTTTTTTCGCGCTTTTTTCTCGTACAGCGAGTTCAACACGTCCGCCCTTTAAAAGAGCCTCGTACGCCATTGTCCTCGCTACGCCGCCGCAGCCGAGTATCACGACACGGCCGTCAAGAGGGATACCGGCGTACTCGAGCGCCTTTAAAAATCCGTCCGGATCGGTGGTATAGCCTGAAGCGACACCGTCACGGTTTGAAACGGTATTTACACTGCCGTACATTTTCGCTTTTTCATCAATTTTATCAAGAAAAGGAATTATCGCCTGTTTATGGGGAATTGTTATATTGTAGCCGCTTAGACTTTTAAGAATATTATCATAATCTTCCCGAAGGTTTTCGGGGGAAATATCAAGCGCTTCATATACGGCGTCAACGCCCGAAAACTCAAAAAGCCTTTTATGAATAAAAGGGGATAAGGTATGACCGATAGGATGACCTATAACGGCATATTTTTTCGGCATAAAAGCACCTCCGAAAACAGATTCATTAAAAAATGGTAAAATTTTTGAAATATATATTGACAAAAGAGACAATTACTAATAATATAGTTTAGTAACAACAGGTTGTTAACTTAAACCATTGTAACAAAAAAACACCGCAATGTCTATATCGGTGGTGTAAAAAAATTAGGAGGACTTAAAATGGTATTAGAAAAAGTAAAAGCTATCTTAGCTGAGCAGTTTGATGTTGAGGAAGATAAGATTACAGAGGCAACCGACCTTCAGGACGATTTAGGCGCTGATTCTCTCGATGTTGTTGACCTTCTTATGTCTATCGAGGATGAGTTCGAGATTGAAGTTCCCGATGATGAGATCGAGAACATCAAAACAGTAGGCGCTCTCGTTAATTACATCGAAGCAAATTCATAATAAATCGCAATTTAGCCTGCTCTTTGAGCAGGCTATTTTTTCGTTAAGGCGCAATATTAATAACACCGCCGCGCCGCGCCGAGGGGCGCGCACTTTTTATCTTGACGTATAAAGACAAAAAATGTATAATAGGAATGTTGTAATATAGATGTTATACGGAGGAAAGTATGGCTAATAATAAAAAAATGGTCGAGGCTATTACCAGCCGCGACGAGGATTTCGCAAAATGGTATACCGATATTGTTAAGAAAGCCGAGCTTATCGATTATTCAAGCGTAAAGGGATGTATGGTTTTCCGCCCCTACGGCTACGCGATATGGGAAAATATCCAAAAGGATATGGACAGACGCTTTAAGGAAACAGGCGTTGAAAACGTATATATGCCGATGTTTATACCCGAAAGCCTTCTCCAGAAGGAAAAGGATCATGTCGAAGGCTTCGCTCCCGAGTGCGCGTGGGTAACGATCGGCGGTCAAGAGAAGCTGGCGGAGCGTCTCTGCGTTCGCCCCACCTCCGAAACCTTATTCTGCGAGCATTATAAAAAGATAATCGAGACCTACCGCGACCTTCCGAAGCTTTACAACCAGTGGTGTTCGGTAGTAAGATGGGAAAAAACCACAAGACCTTTCCTTCGAAACTCTGAGTTCTTATGGCAGGAAGGTCATACAATGCACGAAACCGCCGAGGAGGCTAAGGAGGAAACCCTCCGTATGCTCAAGGTATACGAGGACTTCTACCGCGAAACTCTCGCTATCCCCGCGGTAGTCGGTCAGAAAACCGAAAAAGAAAAATTTGCGGGAGCCGAAGCTACCTATACTATCGAGCCGATGATGCACAACGGCGTAGCGCTTCAGGGCGGCACCTCACACTACTTCGGCGACGGCTTCTCGAAAAACTTTGATATTAAATTCCAAGGTCGCGACAATAAGCTCCATTATCCTCACCAGACCTCATGGGGCGTTTCAACAAGAATGATAGGTGCGATAATTATGGTCCACGGCGATGACGACGGACTCATTTTACCGCCTAAGGTAAGCCCGATTCAGGTTGCGCTTATCCCGATCGCTCAGCATAAGGAAGGCGTGCTTGAAAAAGCAGGCGAGTTAAAGGAAAGATTAGCTAAGAAATTCCGAGTAAAGCTTGACGACAGCGACCACGCTCCCGGCTGGAAGTT
>CAZERR010000105.1:0-3604 GCA_964514785.1 uncultured Ruminococcus sp.
GGCACCCTCACTCCCCTGCTTAAAAAGCTCGAGGCTAAGGGCTACGTCACGCGCGAGCGCTCAGCCGAGGACGAACGCAACCTTATCGTGCAAATCACGCCTGAGGGCGAAAGGCTTAAGGAAAAAGCGGCTGATATCCCCGAAAAAATCGGCGGGTGCGTATGTATCGATAAGGAAAAAGCGCAGGCGCTTTATGATACGCTTTATGAAATTCTTGAACTTATCGAGCAGCAGAAGTAACCCGAACTACGATATAAACGGCAGAAATATTATATGCAAAATGATAAAAGCTGAACCGGACGGTTCAGCTTTTTCTTCTCATCTGCATATCGTATGACATACGGGTAAGGCGTTTTTCGCTTAAAAAGTGCTCGCCGAATTTCGCAAGCTTCATAAGCTTTCCGGGCGTAATTATCATCTTACCCTTTAATGTTTTATCAACAGCGAGCTTTGCGACGTATTCGCTCGGCAGTCCGCCGACGGCAAATTTCACGTCCGCTACCCTGTTAAACTCGGTGTTAACAGGTCCCGGGCAAAGTGCGCTGACTTTTACGTTGATTTTATCGCGGCGCATTTCCTCGTGGATTGCCTCGGTAAGACGCACAACATAGTTCTTAGAGGCGTAATAGCTCGAGAAGGTCGGTCCCGCAAGAAAGCCGGCAGCCGAACCGACGTTAAGGATATAGCCCTTATTGCGTTTTATCATATTCTTTATAAAAAGCTTGGTGAGAATATGGAGCGCTTTTATATTGGTGTCGATAAGCTCAAGCTCCTTTTCGAGCGGAACCTCGCTGAACTTACCGTACGCACCGAAACCGGCGTTGTTAATAAGAAACTCAACGTTATCGTCCTTAACTTCATCATAGAGCTTAAAGCAGTTTTCCGCTTTCGATAAATCGAGAGGTATAATTTTTACATCAACGCCCTTAAGCTCTTCTTTAAGTTCAAATAGCCTGTCCTCGCGGCGCGCGACGAGAATCAAGTCATAGCTAATCGACGCGAGGTACCGCGCCATATCACGCCCCATACCGCTGCTCGCGCCGGTAATGAGGGCGGTTTTATTATTTTCATTCATAATAAAATATTCTCCAAGCCAGTTACACTATACGTCAAACTCAGCGCCGTAGCCGCCGCTTAAGCAATTCTTATTATTTATAAGCTCGCTGTCGGATACTTTAGAGATATCGAGTGAGAAATTATCCTTATACTCCGAGAATTTAGACTTACCGTCAACGGAGAGGGCGTATATTTTACCGTTCTTAAAAACGAGCAAATCGTCCGAGGAGATATTCTCAGCGGTATAGCGTACGAAATAACATTCGCCTTTATTATCGGGCAGTATCTTGTAATTTATACAGTTCTCGATATCGTCATCATCAACGCCTGAACTCTCGGAGATATAATCGACAGCAGCGTCGAGCGCGTCATCCCAGTCGAAATCGTCGTCATTATCATCGTCGTCATCGTCCGTATCATCATCGTCGATATCATCGTCCGCATCGTCGTAATCCGCGTCGTCGTCATAATATTTAGCAGCTTTGGATTTTGTTTCAGAAGTATTAACCGATGATTTTTCGGTATCGTTACCTCCCGAACAAGAAGTTATAATTCCAATAGAAAATAATAATAAAAGTACAAGTAATAACGCTTTAATCTTCATAGCTTAGCCCTTTTGAATCCCTTCCTGCTTAATAAGCTCGTCGTCCGTAACCTTCGTGATATCTACGGAATAATGGTCATTGTATCCCTTGACCTCATCGATCGTATCGTCGTCGATAACGACTACCCTTCCGTTTTTAAATACGAGCAAATCTCTAGCGGAAATGGTAGAGAGCGTATATCTGACAAAAAAAGTCTCGCCGTCATCCGAGGGCAGGATATAGTATTTAAGGTTCTTATCTACAATAGACCTGTCGCCCTTTGTGTAGGTATTTGTAAGCCAGATTTTTGTATTCTCAAGCGCTTCCTGCCAGTTGGTGCTCTTACCGACCGTTGCGGCAGTATTTCCGTTTGTACCGTTACAGGAGCAGGAAGTTATAATTCCCAATGAGAATAATGATATCACAATAACAAGTAATAATGCAGTCATTCGTTTCATAAAAACACGTCCTTAATTTAGAGATAGTCTCAGCTCGGTTCTGCTAAACTGAAAACCGAACGAAAAATACAAATAGCCGGGAAAAAGGCTCAGCCTGTTCCCGACTATAATTTTAATATTTTATCATCACTTAGTCAAGTGAATTTTTCTGTTTTGCGGGTACCTGCTTCTCATAGCACGCAAAAGCTTCCTCAACAAGCTTTTTATCGGGCTTCGGAGAAACGAGGCTAACGAGCGGAACTATAATAAGTCCGGCGAGCATAGCGAATGCGCCGCAGTTGATCGGAGACTGTAAAATAACGGGGAACATATCTCTGAAGAAGAGGTTAAGGAGCATAATGCCGGCGCCGAAGATGAAGCTTACCCAGCAGGCGAGCTTTGTGGTCTTTTTCCAGTACAGTCCGTAGAGGAACGGTGCGAGGAACGCGCCTGCGAGAGCACCCCACGATACGCCCATAAGCTGAGCGATGAACTTAACTGACTCATCCTTGCTCTGTACCTGATAAATCGCGATAAACGCGGAAATTGCGATAAATACAACGATAAAGATTCTTATGATAAGAACTTCCTTTTTCTCGTTCATCTTCTTGATTATATTTCCCTTTAAAAGATCGATCGTAAGGGTTGAGGATGAAGCGATAACGAGTGATGAAAGAGTTGACATCGAAGCCGAAAGCACTAAGATCACAACGATCGCGATCAAAATTTCCGGAAGTCCGGAAAGCATTGTCGGTATAACGGCGTCGAAGCCTACCGTCTCTACGTCTACGTTAAAGAGACGTCCGAAGCCGCCGAGGAAGTAGCAGCCGCCGGCTACTACAACAGCGAATAAGGTCGAAATGACCGTACCCTTATGGATATCCTTCTCACTCTTGATAGCGTAGAACTTCTGAACCATCTGCGGAAGTCCCCATGTACCTAAAGAGGTAAGGATAACAACGCCGAGCAGGTTAAGCGGATCGGGACCGAAGAATGAGTTGAACACGCCCTGAGTTGACGAAACCGCGGGATCCTTGACGTTTGCAAGTCCCTCGAGCGCCGCCATAAAGCCGCCCTTGCTCATAAGCACAGCCGCGATAACCGCGATAATGCCGATGATCATAATGATACCCTGGATAAAGTCGTTAATAGCGGTAGCCATATATCCGCCGGCGATAACGTAAATACCGGTGAGCACGCTCATAGCGATGATACACCAGATATAAGGGATTCCGAACGCCATCTCAAAAAGACGGGAAAGTCCGTTATAAAGAGAAGCGGTATACGGGATAAGGAAGATAAAGGTAATAACAGAAGCACCTATTTTTAAGGTCTTACTGTCAAATCTCTGACCGAAGAACTCCGGCATTGTAGCGGAGCTTAAATGGTGAGTCATAATTCTCGTTCTTCGTCCTAAAATAACCCAAGCCAAAAGCGAACCGATAAGCGCGTTTCCAATACCGATCCAAGTTGAGGCGATACCGTATTTCCAGCCGAACTGTCCTGCGTAACCGATGAAGATTACCG
>CAZERR010000106.1:0-3437 GCA_964514785.1 uncultured Ruminococcus sp.
CAGCGTATTCATACTTTTATCATTAGAAAATTCACAGTCGGTAATCTTCGCTCCGTCAACGCCGCCGAGCTCGATATCGTGGGAGTTGTAATTATTCTTAAACTTTGCGTTTTTAACGGTAAGGTTTTTACAGTGAGCAAAGCGCAGAGATGAATTTGTGTACTTTGCGTTTATGCTTCCGTCCGCCTTAGCAACCTTCTCGGCGTTTTCAAAGGGAACATTCGCGTCCCAGGTTCCGCCGATTACGGTAATATTGCGCGCGCCGCCGTAGGCTTTAGCGGACGTTTTCAGCTTGTCGAAACCGTTTTTCAGATGATTTCCTTTAGCGCTTCTGAAGGTTGAACCGTTTGCGTTCAATATAGTATTGCTGTAGATATACAGCGTCTCGCTGAGGTTATAGCTGCCCTTAGATACGGTAACGGTCGCTTTTTTCTTATCCGTTGCCTTTTTTCGGGCGGCGTCAAGCGCCTTTTTAAACGCTTTAGTGAAATTATTCTTATTCTTTTTCGCGGTAAAGGTTTCCTTGTATTTACCGCATACGACCTTAATACTGCCCTTGTTATTAACGAATTTAGCGGCTCCTGCCGAAGCAGAAGATCCGGGAATTATCACGGCAGATATAAGTATCGTCAGAATAACGGCAGTTATGCCTTTAAATGATTTTTTCATATTCCCCTCCGGTGAATCAACTTATATAATTTATTATAACAAATAATCTCTCCTTTTTCAATCACTTAAAACCAGCGAAAAAGCTTCTTATAATGTAAAAGCCGGCCCCCGAAGGAGCCGGCTGAATATTTGGTTTTATGCAACCGGCTGACCGGTCTTTGAATTATGAGTCATTAACGCAAGATACTTCTGAATAGCAGTAGCGTCCTTGATATTAACATTACCGTCGCCTGTTACATCAGCAAAAATCTCACGATCCTTGGGGATTTCGGTGATTAAAGCGATATGCTTCTGAATAGCGGTAGCGTCCTTGATAGATACAGCGCCGTCGCCTGTTACATCGCCGTAGAGTCCTGTCTGACCACTCTGAGTTACAGGAGCGGTAGTATCGCTGGCGGGAGAAGTAGTTGTGGGAGCGACTGTGGTCGGAACCTCAGTGTTGCCCTTTTTAACCTCTGTAGCCGCTACAGCACCCGACTGTCCGGGAACCTCGGTTGTGGTAGTCCAGTTGGAAGAACCGGGAATACCGGAAAGCGCGGTGATCTTATGAGAAACTCCACCTAAATCCAATGTCTTCTTTGATGTAGAAGCCGGGAACTGCTTGCCCTGAGAAATACCGCCCGCTGAAGCAGATGAATCACTTACGATAACGTGAGTATTCTTAGCCGCCGCAAGGTTAAAGTTAGAAGCCTTAGGCGAATCGGAGCCTGTTACCTGACCGTTCTGTACCTTAGTGGTTTTCTCGGAGATACAGTAGCTGTCGCTTACCTCAAGATAATAAACGTCGAGCTTAGCGTCATAGTCAAGCTGCTCGCCCGGCCAAGCCGCGTTCTTATAAACCTCGCCGCCTACGGTTAAGCCGTTGCCGGAGGTCTCGTCGTAGATATAGCAGTATACGGGAGTTTTCCAGCTCGCGCTCTTAAGAACGGAAGCGGGAAGGATTACATATACGCCGGACGCCGAAGCAGCGCTCTTTGTATAGTAATATACGGAAGAATTAGTTTCGGTGCCGTTGGTAGCAGTTAATGTAAGCTTGATTGTTTCGCCTGATTTATAGTCGGAACCGATCTTGATCTTCGGTGAGCCTGTGAACGGAACGGGAGTATAATCCTCAAGCTGGTATGTACCGCTTGTAGCGTTTGAAAGCGAAAGACCTACGGTGATAGTATCGCCCTTAAAGGTCTGAGTTTCCTGATCAGCAAAAGCCATAGGAGTAGTTGTGCTCTGAGCTACAACCGCGATACCTGTGGAACCGATTTTACCAGAAACGGTACCGCCCGCAACCTTAAAGCTCTCGCCGGTGATCATATCCTTATAATCGCCGTCCTTAAGACCTGTGCCGCTTACGCTTGCGGTAGCTGTTGTGCCGCCTACGTTAACGAGTACAACGCCGGATGTTCCTCTTGCTACATAAGCGATAGAGCCGCTTGCGCCGACCTTTTCGGACTGACCTACAAAGTTGTTGTGGAACTTATTGACCTCAGCCGCCGCAACGCTCTTATAAGAGGTGTTTACGGAGGACTGACCCATCTTCATACCGTTTGTACGGGCAAAGAAGAGCGGAGTAGCGTCCTTACGGGAAGCTACAAGAGCCCATGTCTTTAAGATGTTCTCGTTGGAAACATCGGTTGTATTGCCGGCTTCGGTATTAAGATAGGTATCGTGGGACTCAGCCCAGATTACGGAGTTAGAGGCTCCGCCTAATTCTGTCGGATAAGAAGTCGGTACAGCGCTTGAAGCGTTTTTGCTGACAACCGCATTACGGATATTATTACCGAACTTATTGTTGGTAACGCGGTACTTTCCGCCGTTTAAGCTTGTATAGCCTGAAATACTTCTTCCGCCGCCGGGAGTGTTAAGTACCTCGCCGTAGTAGAAGATGTCCTTATTCTTGCTCTTAGCGTAAGTATTGGTCTGAGAAATAACGTTTGTCCAGTAGTTGTTTGTGCCTACTCCGCTGTCGGAGGGAGTCTCAATATGCTTAGCCGCGTCAAAACGGAAGCCGTCTGCGCCTGCGTCTACACATTCCTTAAGAAGGCTTACTACCCTGCCCTGAACGGTTGTATTACCTGTGTTGAGGTCAGGGCACTTAGAAGAAACGTACTGAGTAACGGTCGTAGCGCTAGAATCGGAAGCCTCTCCCTTAGTCGGATCATGGAAATAGGGGTTACCCTGAACCTTACCGTTGTTGTTCCAGAGAGTCTTTTCGTAAGTCTGGATCTCGTCGGCAAGCTTAAGATAAGGAGTATCCTTCATGCTCTCGTCGTTAGTCGCGCCGAGATGGTTGGTAACAACGTCGCAGATAATCTTGATGCCGTTTTTATGAGCTGTATCACAGAGAGATTTAAGCTCTTTCGCAGTACCTACCCAGCTGTTCTTAGCGATAGAAAGGCTTACGGGCTGATACATTTTCCACCACTGGCCGGATACGTTGGTCGAGGTGTTCATATCCTTAGGCTGCTGAACGGGAGAAACCTGAACAGCCGAGTAGCCTGCCGCCTTGATAGCGGGGATATTCTTTTCAATCGATGAGTAACCCCAGCAAAGTGCGTGAAGGATTACACCGTCAGCGATATTATCCTGGGTCTTAGTCTCTAAGCCTACCTTGCTCTTGCCTGTATCAGCAGCCTGAACCATTGTGGCAAAAGCAAAGGATGAAGCAATTAAGGTAAGCACCAGCAATACGCTTAATAAACCTTTGAGTTTTTTCATTTTCAAAACTCCTTTCCAAATTTAACGTTCAACTGAGCACAGTAAACGTTTTAATA
>CAZERR010000107.1:0-3390 GCA_964514785.1 uncultured Ruminococcus sp.
CTAAGAAGGCAAGAGAGCTCGGCGCTGAGGGTATCGGTCTCTGCCGTACAGAGCATATGTTCTTCGAAGGCGACAGAATCGACGCTTTCCGTGAGATGATCTGCTCCGATACAGTAGAGGAGAGAGAGGCTGCTCTCGCTAAGATCCTCCCCGTACAGCAGGGCGACTTCGAGGCTCTTTATGAGGCTCTTGAGGGCAACCCCGTTACTATCCGTTTCTTAGATCCGCCTCTCCACGAGTTCGTTCCCACAACCGAGGAGGATATCGCTAAGTTAGCTGCTTCTCAGGGTAAGACTGTTGAGCAGATCAAGGCTATCATCGACAGCCTCCACGAGTTCAACCCGATGATGGGTCACCGCGGATGCCGTCTCGCCGTAACATATCCCGAGATCGCTAAGATGCAGACTGCTGCTGTTATCCGCGCTGCTATCAACGTTTCCAAGGCTCATCCCGATTGGGACTTAAAGCCCGAGATCATGATTCCTCTCGTAGGCGATATTAAGGAGCTTAAGTACGTTAAGAAGGTTGTTGTTGAGACAGCCGACGCTGAGATTGCTGCCGCAGGCGCAGACCTCAAGTATGAGGTTGGTACAATGATCGAGATTCCGAGAGCTGCTCTTACAGCTGACGAAATCGCTACAGAGGCTGAGTTCTTCTGCTTCGGTACAAACGATCTTACTCAGATGACATTCGGCTTCAGCCGTGACGACGCAGGTAAGTTCTTAGACGCTTACTATGACGCTAAGATCTTCGAGAACGATCCGTTCGCTAAGCTTGACCAGACAGGCGTTGGCCAGCTTATGGAAATGGCTATCCAGAAGGGTAAAGCTACCCGTCCCGAGCTCCACTGCGGTATCTGCGGTGAGCACGGCGGAGATCCTTCTTCCGTAGAGTTCTGCCATAAGATCGGTCTTGACTATGTATCCTGCTCACCGTTCAGAGTTCCGATCGCTCGCCTTGCTGCTGCACAGGCTGCTATCGCTGAATAAGGATAAGTAATTAAACCGAAATATATATAGAAAAGCCCCGGAATTCCGGGGCTTTTCACTTTATGCGAAACTTCTCTTTTAAATTTTTTGTATGCATTTAGTGTACGCGGTTTATTGATTTTTAAGCTAAATCACGGTATAATAAATGCGGTGATATTATGTTCAGAGAAATGCTCAGAAAAAAGCAGGCGCTTCCAAAGGAAGAATGTATATTTCTTTTAAAGAACGAAAAGCGCGGCGTCCTTTCCGTAACGGGAGACGGGGGTTATCCCTACGGCTTTCCGATAAACCATTATTATAATGAGGATGACGGGTGTTTATATTTCCATTGCGGAAAAAAGGGACATAAGCTCGACGCGCTGAAAAAATGCTCTAAGGCCTCGTTTTGCATTTATGATAACGGATATAAAAATGACGGCGGCTGGGCGCTTAATATAAAGAGCGTGATAGTTTTCGGCAGGATAGAAATTATTGATTATATCAATACGATAACCGATATAAGCCGAAGACTGTCATATAAGTTTACTTCCGATGAAGGCTATATTGAGGATGAGATCAAAAGGTTTGCTAATGCAACCCTGCTGTTAAAACTAAAGCCCGGGCATATTTCGGGCAAGCTTGTAAAGGAGAGTTGAATTATGGCGTCAAGTAAGGAATATCTGGATTTTATATTGGAACAGCTTTCGGAGCTTGAGGAGATAACCTATCGTAAAATGATGGGGGAGTATATACTATATTATAAGGGAAGAATATTCGGCGGTATTTACGACGACCGCTTTCTGATCAAGCCCGTAAAGACGGCGCTCGCGATGATCCCGAATCCTGTTTACGAAACTCCGTATGAGGGAGCTAAGGATATGATACTGGTTGAGAATATCGACGATCGTATCTTTTTAGCTGATTTACTCAACGGAATGTTTGATGAATTGCCTAAGCCTAAGAAAAAATAAAAAATACACAAAAAACGATTGAAAAATCGTAATAAATCATATATAATACATATAACCGTATAGGTTCAGGCATTTGCCGAATTATTATTTTTGACAGGAGGACGAAAATGAAAAAGACATTAAAAGTAACAGCGTTTGTTATGGCGCTTATGCTCGTGCTTGCGGCGTTCGTTTCGTGCGGCGGCGGTGATTCCGCTTCGGTAAGCGGTAAGACAGAGAATTGGGGTAATATTACCGTACTTGTTCCCGACGGAATGAAGCTCACAGGCGGTAATATACTCGATAAGAATAACCCCGATGTTGTAAATATCGCTAAGGAGGATAAAGCTACAAACTACTTCCTTATCACTATCAGCGACAGCGAGGACAACGCTAAGTCAGGTATCGAGTCTACACGCGGTATGAATAAGGGCTGCGAGGATGTTTCGCTTGAATTGGATACCGGAAAATGGGAAGGCGTAACCTACGATTATTCCGGAATGAAGGTGTTCCAGATTTACGGAAAGGTAGACGGACGTATCGCGGTCGTTCAGAGCTACGGCTTTGAGGCTGACTCCGAGACATCTAAGGCTATTCTTAATTCTCTTAAGGTTAAAGCAAAATAAAGCTTAATGCAATAAGAAAAGCAGACCGTGCGGTCTGCTTTTTGTTTACCTTTTATTCGGACTAAATATTATAATCTAAAAATCCGTCCGCGTATTTTTTATCTACGCTGTACTCGAGCTGGGGATTGCGGATATTTACCTTCATTCCCTCGGGGATCGATCTGATTATAAAGGCGTTGCCGCCGATTACTACGTCGTTGCCGATTGTCGTTTCGCCGCCGAGAATACTCGTGTTCGAGTAAATAGTCACGTTGTCGCCGATCGTCGGGTGACGCTTAACTCCCTTAAGCTGCTGACCCTTGCGCGTTGAGAGACCGCCGAGAGTTACGCCCTGATAAATCTTGACGTGCTCGCCGATAACGGTAGTTTCGCCGATTACGATACCGGTACCGTGGTCGATGAAGAAGTACTTTCCGATAGTAGCGCCCGGGTTGATGTCGATACCAGTTAGGTTGTGAGCGTATTCGGAAATTATTCTCGGTATCATCGGAACTCCCAGCAGCCAGAGCTCGTGAGCGATTCGGTATACGCTTATCGCGAAAACTCCGGGATAACAGAATATAATCTCGTCGGTGCTGTAGGCGGCAGGGTCGCCGTCGTATGCCGCCTGGATATCGGTGTAAAGATAGTCGCGGATAGATGGTATTTTACCGATAAATGCCTCGACGATTTCTTCCGCCTTAGCCGACGCGTCGCCCCCGGCGCAGTCGTTTTTAAGCGCGCGTTCGACCTGCTTTAAAAGAGTGTATTCGATATATTCGAGCTTCTCGCCGATATAGTATTTTACATAATCCTTTTTGATTTTTTCAACCTCATCAAGACCTGTAGCATCAGCAGTACCTGGAG
>CAZERR010000108.1:0-3299 GCA_964514785.1 uncultured Ruminococcus sp.
AAGAACATCCTGCTCGAAGGTCAGCTCGGTTCCTTAAAGGATACCGACTTCGGTATTTATCCTATGGTTACCTCGTCAAATACGATCGCAGGCTACGGCGCAGTCGGCGCCGGAATCCCGCCTTATGAGATCAAAGAGGTTATTACCGTAGTTAAGGCTTATTCAAGTGCTGTAGGCGCAGGTGAGTTTGTGTCCGAAATCTTCGGCGAGGAAGCCGAAAAGCTGAGAAACTGCGGCGGTGACGGCGGCGAGTACGGCGCTACTACCGGCCGTCCGAGAAGAATGGGCTGGCTTGATTTAGTAGCGAGCCGTTACGGATGTCAGGTTCAGGGCGCTACAAAGGTTGCGTTTACCGTTATTGACGCTCTCGGTTATCTCGACGAAATTCCCGTATGCGTAGCCTATGAGCTTGACGGAGAGATTATAGATTACTTCCCGAGTACAACGAAGCTTAAGAGATGTAAGCCTGTTTTAAAGAAGCTGAAGGGCTGGAAATGCGATGTTTCGGGAATCAAGAAGTATGAGGATTTACCGAAGGAGTGCCGCGAGTATATCGAGTTTGCCGAGAAGGAAATCGGAGTACATATCGGTATCGTTTCAAACGGCCCCGCGAGAGAGGACATCATATTAAGATAAGAGTTAAGAATTAAGAGTTAATAGGAAAAATAATGGGGTGAGTATATGGAAAGCGTAAAGGAGAAAATTCTTGTCCTGGATTTCGGAGGACAGTATAACCAGCTTATTGCCCGGCGTGTGCGTGATAATAATGTTTACGCCGAGATTAAGCCCTATACCGTAAGCCTTGACGAGATCAAGGCGGAGAATTATAAGGGAATTATCTTTACGGGCGGCCCTAATTCCGTTTACGATATGAGCTCGCCTCATTACGATAAAGAGATATTAAATCTCGGAATTCCGATTCTCGGTATCTGCTACGGCTGTCAGCTTATGTGCTGGATGAAGGACGGCAAGGTCGAAACCTCCGACGTCCGCGAGTACGGTAAAATCGATATGACCGTAGATAATAAGGACAGCGAGCTGTTTAAGGATATCCCCGACAGCGTGGTATGGATGAGCCATACGGATAAGATAGTTGAAGTACCCGAGGGCTTTACCGTAACTGCTCACAGCAAGGATTGTCCCGTTGCGGCTATGGAAAACGCCGCCGAGAAGCTTTACGCCGTTCAGTTCCACCCCGAGGTCACTCATTCCGAATTCGGCGATAAGCTGCTTTATAATTTCATTTTCAATGTCTGTAAGTGTTCGGGCGACTGGAAAATGGAAGGTTTTATAGAAAATACAGTTAATTCTTTAAAAGAAAAAATCGGTGATAGAAGAGTTGTGCTCGGACTTTCGGGAGGAGTAGACAGCTCCGTTGCGGCGGCGCTTCTCAGTAAGGCTGTCGGCAGTCAGCTCACCTGCGTTTTTGTCGATCAGGGACTGATGCGCAAAGACGAGGGCGATTTTGTTGAAAATACATTCACCAAGCTTTTTGATATGAGATTTGTCCGCGTGAACTGCGGCGATGAGTTTATTTCAAAGCTCAGGGGTGTAACCGATCCCGAGGAAAAGCGCAAGATTATCGGCACCGAGTTCTATAATGTTTTCTGGGATATAATCAGAAAGCAGGGTGACGGCGGATTTTTCGCTCAGGGTACGATCTATCCCGACTGTATAGAAAGCGGTAAGGGCGACGCCGATAAGATAAAAACTCACCACAATAAGGTGAAAATGCCCGAGGATATAAAATTTGACGATGTTATCGAGCCGCTTGCAGATTTGTTCAAGGACGAGGTTCGTAAGGTAGGAGAGCTTTTGGGGATTCCCGAGGAGCTTGTATGGCGTCAGCCGTTCCCCGGTCCGGGGCTCGGAGTCCGCATTATAGGTGAAATCACTCCGGAAAAGATCAGAATTCTTCAGGAAGCCGACGCTGTTTTTAGAGATGAAATCAAAAAGAGCGGTATAGAGAAGGATTTAAGCCAGTTTTTCGCAGTTCTTACCGACGTTAAGACCGTAGGAGTTATGGGCGACCACAGAACCTATGAAAGCTTAGTCGCGATAAGAGCGGTTACTACCGACGACTTTATGACTGCCGACTTCGCGAGAATACCTTATGATGTGCTCGCGAGAGTTTCAAGCCGTATTATAAATGAATGTTCGGGCGTGAACCGCGTTGTTTATGATATAACGTCAAAGCCCCCGGGAACGGTTGAGTGGGCGTAAGATCTGAAAGTATATAATAAAAAATTATTATTATAAAAACAGGAGGAAGAATTATGAACGGAAATGTCAGACCCGAAACAATGGAAAGAATAACAACCCCGGAGCTCGCAAATGCCTTTATCGACGAGCAGGTAAAGGAGCTCAGAAATCAGATAGGCGATAAAAAGGTGCTTTTAGCGCTTTCCGGCGGAGTAGACAGCTCTGTTGTAGCCGCTTTATTAATCAAGGCTGTCGGACAGCAGCTCGTATGCGTTCACGTTAACCACGGACTTCTCCGCAAGGGCGAGCCTGAGCAGGTCGTTGAGGTATTTAAGAATCAGATGAACGCAAATCTTATCTATATTGACGCGGTCGACCGTTTCCTCGATAAGCTCGCTAATGTTGCTGAGCCTGAGAAGAAGAGAAAAATCATCGGCGAGGAGTTTATCCGTGTGTTTGAGGAAGAGGCGAGAAAGCTCGACGGTATCGAGTTCCTCGCTCAGGGTACTATTTACCCCGATATCCTCGAAAGTGACGGAGTAAAAGCCCACCATAATGTCGGCGGACTTCCCGAAGACTTCGATTTTGAGCTCGTAGAGCCTGTTAAGCTTCTCTTTAAGGATGAAGTAAGAGTAGTAGGAAAGGCTTTAGGTCTTCCCGATAATATGGTATTCCGCCAGCCCTTCCCGGGCCCCGGACTCGGCGTGCGCTGCCTCGGAGCGATCACCCGCGACCGTCTTGAGGCTGTAAGAGAGTCCGACGCTATTCTGCGTGAGGAGTTCGCTAAAAACGGCTTGGAGGGCAAGGTATGGCAGTACTTTACCGCTGTTCCCGATTTTAAGTCAGTAGGCGTAAAGGACGGAAAGCGTACCTTCGCGTACCCCGTAATCATCCGCGCGGTGAATACTAAGGACGCTATGACAGCGACAGTCGAGAACGTTCCCTTTGAGCTTTTAGAGCATATCACAAAGAGAATCACAACCGAGGTTGAGAACGTTAACCGAGTTCTTTATGACCTCACCCCGAAGCCCTCGGCTACAATCGAGTGGGAATAAATTTCTAAAATAGAATTATAATCAAAGCCGCCAAGTGGGATA
>CAZERR010000109.1:0-3287 GCA_964514785.1 uncultured Ruminococcus sp.
ACTTTGAAGCTAACGCTGATAAGGTAAGAGCAGGTGTTGAGGAAATCTGCGCTAAATATCCTTTATACGAATAGAATATATCAGATTATGTGGTAAGCGGTAAGTTTATTAATATTCTTACCACTTACCACTTATCACTTATCACTGAAAACCGGAGGTTAAAAATATGTCCGCTCCATTAGCCGACCGTCTGCGTCCGCAAAGCCTTGACGATATAGTCGGACAAAGACATCTTCTCGGAAAAAATAAACCGCTGAGAAGAATAATCGAAAGCGGTACCGTTCCAAATTTAATATTCTACGGTCCCTCGGGTGTGGGCAAAACAACTCTCGCAAATTATATCGCGAAAATTACGAACCGTTCTTTTAAAAAGCTGAACGGTACCACCGCCTCCACAGCCGATATCAAAGAGGTATTCGCCTCCACCGATACTCTTATGGGTATAAACGGAGTTTTGCTGTACCTCGACGAGATTCAGTATTTTAATAAAAAACAGCAGCAAACCCTGCTTGAGTATATTGAAAACGGTAAGATTACGCTTATTGCCTCAACTACCGAAAATCCTTATTTTTACGTTTATAACGCGATTCTATCGCGAAGTACGGTTTTTGAGTTTAAAAGCGTTGAACCTAAAGAGATTGAAAAAGCTGTCTACAGAGCGGTTGATTTCCTTGCTAACGAGCAGGAAGTCGATATTGATATTGACGATGAGAGCGTTTCGCATATTGCAGTTGCCTGCGGAGGAGACGTAAGAAAGGCTATAAACGCCGTAGAGCTTTCTGTTCTTGCGACTCCCGAGATTGACGGCAGGAAAAGCGTTTCATACTCTACCGTTGATGAGCTGACTCAGAAATCCGCCGTTCGTTATGACCGTGACGGCGACGAGCATTACGATATAGTTTCGGCTTATCAGAAGAGTATGCGAGGTTCCGACGCCGACGCCGCGATTCATTATCTTGCAAGACTGCTTGAAGCCGGAGATTTGCCTTCGGCTTGCAGAAGGCTTATGGTCTGCGCCGCTGAGGACGTGGGGCTTGCGTATCCGCAGCTTTTGCCTATAGTTCACAGCTGCGTTGAAATTGCGCTTAAGGTCGGACTTCCCGAAGCGAGAATCCCGCTTGCCGACGCCGTAATTCTGGTTTGCAGCGCACCTAAATCCATTTCGGGTATTATGGCTATTGATAAGGCTGTTGCCGACGTAAAAGCGGGGAAGGGAGGGCCTGTTCCGAGACAGCTCCAGAATATGCATTACGACGGTGAGGACAACCCTGAGAAAGGTCAGTTTTATCTTTATCCTCACAGCTACCCCGACCATTACGTTAAACAGCAGTACCTGCCCGACGCGCTTAAGGATGTAAAATATTACGAATACGGGGATAATAAAAACGAGCAGGCTTTTAAAAAATACTGGAAAAATATAAAAGAAAAATATGAGTAAAACACCGATGATTATTTTATCGGTGTTTTTTTTTCGATAAAAATTCACAGTATAAAAAGCGTTTAGTAATTAATACCAATAACTTTAAAATAATATGAATTTTTTCGTTACTTTGACGATTAAATTATTCTATATTGGAAATTTAAATTTGCTTATTTTTGTTACAATAATAAGGAATAGAACATAATTATTATTATGGGAAGTTTTGGAATTGTTTTTTCTTTAGAAGGAGGAAAAATTATGAAAAACAAATGTATCAGTTTGTTTCTTGCGGTAGTTTTACTTTTCTCGGCAATTGCGGTTTCCGCGATTAGTGCTTCCGCGGCAGATGAAAACGTGGTGTACTTTGATAACTCCATAACCAATTTCGATACTGTCGAATGCGGTTTATTTAACGATGCCGACAGCGCGGAGGACGTGAGCTTTGAGGCTATGACGCTCGTAAAAGGCGACGTATGGTCTTATGAGTTCAGCGGTGACTTCGATAAGGTTATCTTTAAGGGCGAGGACGCTCAGTCTCAGGAGCTTGAGTTCGAGGGCTCGGGTAAAATCGCTAAAGCGAATACCTGGCAGGACGGTTTTGACGTAACATGGTCCGATTACTCCGAGAACGTAACCGAGACCGTAACTGACGGCAAGACTAAGATGAGAACCGGCGCGGCAAATACAATTTATTGTAAAAACGAAGCCGGCTGGTCTTCCGTATACTGCTATATGTGGAACGGAAACGGCGGCTCCGGCAACGAGAATAAAAGTTGGCCGGGCGTTCAGATGAAGGACAGCGGCGACGGTGTCTGGGAATATACCCCGGATAAAACCTATTCCAACGTTATTTTCAACGGCGACGGAGCACAGACTGCTAACCTTACTGCTCCTTCGGGCGTTAAGATTTTTAACAATAAAACGAATGAGTGGGAGGATTACAGCACAGGTCCGGTTAAGATTACGTCTTTTACTACCGGTATTGCTTCTCCTTCCTATACCAACGTAAGCGTTAAGATTTCCGCTTCCGCTACTTCGACTGCGGGTGCTGTTTCCTACAAGTTCGGCGTTAAGGACGCTTCGGGTGCTTCTGCTACTTTATCGGACGGAGCTTCTTCAACTACAGCATGGGTTCCGACTAAAGCGGGTAAATATACCCTTACGCTTGATGTAACCGATACTGCCGGTAATAAGGAATCCCGCACGCTCGCGTTTGAAATTCAGGACGCTTCGAGCTTAGAGTCTGCGTTTATCAGCGCGTTCACCAACTCGCTCGGAACCAATAAAACTCTCCTTCAGAATTCGAACGTAACCTTCACGACTGGCGCAATCGGCGGTAAGGTAGGAACTAACCTTCTTTTCTATAAGTTCGTTATTACCGACCCCGACGGAAACACAAATACCGCTTATTATACAACAGGCAACACTTATACCTATAAACCTACTAAGATAGGTAAGTATACTGTTGAGGCTTATGTTCAGAATTCCTACAACGATACTGTTTCAAACACTTATTCTTATGAGTGTAAGACCAGTATCCCTGCGGATGATAAGGATGACAACCAGGGCGGCGGCGGTCAGCCGGCTACTCAGTCGCCTCAGCCTGCAACTCAGCCCGCTTCTAACGCTCCCGAAACAGTCGGACCTACAGTATCCGACGCTAAGCTCGGCGACGTTAACCGTGACGGCAACATCAGCATTAAGGACGCTACCTTGATTCAGAAGGCTATCGCTTTCCTCACTTCGCTCGATTCCGAGCAGAAAGAGCTTGCTGACGTTAACGGAGATAAAAACGTAAATATTAAGGACGCAACGCTTATTCAGAAATACCTTGCTAATATGATTACTTCGGTCTGATTAAGTTGAT
>CAZERR010000110.1:0-3190 GCA_964514785.1 uncultured Ruminococcus sp.
ATTTAACATATGACGAGCAGCTTGAGTTCAAGATGAAAAAGGTAGTCCGCCTTATGGGCAGGTTTCATCACGTTGAGGATATCATCGGAATGGATAACCCTTACCACTACCGCAACAAGGTTCAGGCGGCTTTCGGGCGCGACAGAAACAACCGGATCATCTCCGGCGTGTATCAGAGCTCAACGCATAAGATAGTACCCGTGGACAGCTGTCTTTTAGAGGATGAAAAGGCTGACGAAATAATCGTCACCATCCGCAAGCTGTTAAAGAGCTTTAAGCTAAAGCCCTTCGACGACGTTAAGATGACGGGCTTTTTACGCCATGTTCTTATCAAGCGCGGCTTTTTAAGCGGCGAGATAATGGTTGTGCTCGTTACGGGCGATGAACCCTTTAAATCTAAGCGCAGCTTTATCAACGCGCTTTTAGGACGTCATCCCGAAATCACGACTATCGTTCAAAATATCAACACAAGGCGCACGAGTCTCGTACTCGGCGAGAAAAGCGTTGTGCTCTACGGAGACGGCGTTATAAGGGAACAGCTCTGCGGCTATACCTTCACGATCTCGCCTAAGGCGTTCTATCAGATAAACCCGATCCAGACCGAGGTGCTGTACAATAAGGCGATGGAGTTCGCGCAGATAAAAAACAGCGACATAGTTATCGACGCCTACTGCGGCACCGGCACAATAGGGATAATCGCGAGCAAATTCGCGAAAAGAGTAATCGGCGTAGAGCTGAACAGGGACGCGGTAAACGACGCGCGCAAAAACGCTAAGCTCAACGACATTAAGAATATTGACTTCGTCTGCGCCGACGCGGGACGGTATATGGTCGATATCGCAGAGCAGGGGCTCACAGCAGACGTCGTGATAATGGATCCGCCTCGAGCCGGCAGCGATATAAAGCTTTTAAGATCGGTCGTAAAACTAAATCCGCGCAAGGTGGTTTACATTTCCTGCAACCCCGAAACCTGCGCGAGAGACGTTTTATTTCTTTTAAAGAATAAATATAAAATAAGAAAGATACAGCCCGTCGATATGTTCCCTCACACGGAGCACGTCGAGTGCGTTGTTATGTTATCAAAAACAAACGGCGCTTGACTGAGGAACTTAAAAATGATATAATTTCCGAGTGATTTATGATAAATTTCCGAATGATTTATGAAAGGACTGAATAAAATGGGCAATCAGAAAATCGTATGCCTCGATATGGAGGGCGTACTGGTACCCGAAATCTGGATAAACTTTGCGAGAGTATCGGGGATCCCCGAATTAAAGAAAACAACAAGAGACGAGCCCGATTACGATAAGCTGATGAATTACCGCTTAAACATCCTTAAAGAGCACGGTTTAGGTCTTAAAGAAATCCAGGACGTAATAGAGCAGATCGATCCTCTCGAGGGCGCAAAGGAGTTTCTCGACGAGCTCAGAAGCGTCGCTCAGGTTATCATTATCAGCGATACATTCACACAGTTTGCCGCTCCGCTTATGAAAAAGCTCGGCTACCCTACCCTGTTCTGCAACACCTTAGAGGTAGCGCCTGACGGCGAGATCACCGGCTTTAAGATGAGAGTTGAAAAATCTAAGTATTCTACGGTTAAGGCTTTACAGTCGATCGGCTTCGATATCATTGCCGCAGGCGACAGCTACAACGACCTCGGTATGATCGAGATCGCTCAGCAGGGCTTCCTGTTCAAGACTACCGAACAGATCAAAAACGATTATCCTCAGTTCCCCGCGTTCGAGGAATTTGACGAATTTTTAGCTGCTATTAAAGCGAAGCTTTAATAATTAACAGTGTACAATTAACAGTTTCGGTCGGACAGACAGAATGGTAAGAATAATTACCAATGTCTCCCGACCGATTTTTTATGCTTCGCAAGCGAAGCCTGCATATAAAAATGGTCGGGAAAATAACTTTGATATAATATCAAGCTATCTTCTCGACCATAATTGTTAATTGTTAATTTTTAATTACTTCTCTTCTTTAGCTTCTTCTACTGCTTCCTTAACCTTTTCAACCTTTTCCTTGATCTTCTCTTTCGCTTCTTCTACCTTTTCCTTAACTTCTTCTACCTTTTCTTTAACAACTTCCTCAGCTGTTACAACAGGCTCCTCAACAGGAGTCTCGGTGGAAGCGACTACCTCGTCCTCAGTAGAAGCAACAACTTCTTCCTCTTTCTCAGCAGGAGCCGGCTCCTCTACGGGAAGTAAAGCGCGGATAGAAAGGCTTACTCTCTTCTTTTCGAAATCAATAGCGATGATCTTAGCCTTTACTGTCTCGCCTATCTTAAGAACATCCTCGGGCTTCTCGATTCTCTTATTAGCGATCTGAGAAATATGGATAAGTCCGTCGATACCCGGGATAACTCTCGCGAAAGCGCCGAAGGTCGTAAGACCTACGATAGTAGCGTCAACAACTGTATCAACCGGGAAGTCACGGCGGAGGATCTCCCACGGATTAGCGTCGGGATCCTTATAGCCGAGAGAAATCTTCTTAGTTTCCTCGTTGATATCCTTAACGTATACGTCAACCTCGTCGCCGATATTAACAACCTCGGACGGGTTCTTTATATGAGTCCAGGAAAGCTCGGAAATATGGATCATTCCGAATACGCCGCCTAAGTCAACGAACGCGCCGTAGCTTGTTATCGACTTAACAACGCCCTTATAATGCTTACCAACCTCGCAGGTCTCCCAGAAGGTAGCTCTCTGAGCAGCTCTCTGCTCGCGGAGTACCGCACGGATAGAACCAACGATTCTCTTCATACGTCCGCGCTGGGACGCTTCGATTAACTTAAACTGAACTTCCTGACCTACTAAGTCCTCGAGATTTTCGTCTCTTGAGGCAGTAGCCTGAGAAGCGGGAATAAATACGCGGTTATCGTTATAGATAACGATTACGCCGCCCTTAACAACGCTTGCAACCTTACCTGTAAGAACTTCCTTAGACTCAGCTAATTCCTTAAGCTCTTCCCAGCCCTTCTGAGCGTCAACTCTACGCTTAGAAAGCATAATAGTTCCTTCAACGTCGTTAGTCTTCATAATAAGAAGCTCTACTTCGTCGCCAACCTTAACAACGTCCTCGGGCTTAACCGAAGGATCGTTTGAAAGCTCGTCCACAGGAATAAAACCTGACTGTTTTCTTCCGACATCAACAATAACTTCGTTAGGAGCTATGCTAACAACTA
>CAZERR010000111.1:0-3173 GCA_964514785.1 uncultured Ruminococcus sp.
GGAAGACTTTCTTCTTCCTGTGCCGTAAAAATAAGGTGTCTTATCGTACATAATTGTCTTCCTCCTTCTTATGCTTCTACAGCCTCGGGCTTCTGAGCCTGATGGTTGTGTTCAGCGCCCTCGAACAGACAGAGTCTTAAGAGAGCGTTTCTGCCGATAGTATTTGAAGGAATCATACCCTTAACGGCGAGCTCCATAGCCTTAGTAGGACGGGTAGCCATAAGAGTATCGTAACGTGTTTCCTTAAGATGACCGATATAGCCGGTGTGACGGTACCACTTCTTCTGAGTGAGCTTGTTACCGGTTAAAACGACATCCTTACAGTTGATGATAATAACGTGATCTCCGCAATCTACATGGGGAGTGAATGTGGGCTTATGCTTACCTCTTAAAAGCACTGCAGCCTGAGCGGCAACACGGCCGAGCGGCTTACCTGCCGCGTCAATCACATACCACTTGCGGTCGATTTCGCCTTTTTTAGCCATATAAGTTGACATAGCGGTTCCTCCTGATTATTTTTTAATGCTTAGCTATTATATCAGGGCAAATCCGCATTGTCAATACTTTTTTCAAAGTTTTTTAATTTAGAAAACGCGTTCTCGGTAATTCTTCTATATTCTCTGCTATACTCGTTTTTACTAACTTGCGAATTTTAGTTTTTTTACAAACCATAACCTTACTTTCTCTTTACCGTCCTCTTACCGCTAACACCTTATATTATAAAACCTTAAATCTATCAAAAAAATTCAAATTAATATATGGACTTTTGTGCAATTCGTGATATAATTAGATTGTAATTTATTTTATATAAAGGAGGCTCTTCCAATGGTAGAATACAGAGTGGGTATTGACCTCGGCGGCACAAATATCGTAGCGGGCGTCGTTCGTCATGACTCTAAAAAGAATGAATACGAAATCGTGGCTAAAGCAGAGTGTAAAACCGCTATTCCCCGTCCCGAGGCGGACGTATGCGATTCGATGGCTGACGTAGTTAAAAAGGCCGTTAAAAAGGCTAAGCTGACTATGGATGACATCGCTTATATCGGAATCGGCGTTCCGGGAGCTGTTAATCCCGAAACAAGGATTGTTGAGACTTCTCCGAACCTGTTCTTTAAGAACTGGGAAGTCAGCAAAATGATGGAGGAGCGCCTCCATAAATACGTTAAGATTGAAAACGACGCTAACGCAGCGGCGCTCGGCGAGTTCCTTGCAGGCTCGGCTAAGGGCTGCAAAAACGCCGTAGCAGTTACTCTCGGCACGGGAGTCGGCGGCGGTATCGTTATCGACGGAAAAATCTACAGCGGCTCGAACTTTGCGGGAGCAGAGCTCGGTCATATGGTTATCGTTAAGGACGGTAAAAAATGCGGCTGCGGACGCCGCGGCTGCTGGGAGGCATATGCTTCCGCTACAGCGCTTATTAATCAGACCAAGGATGCTATCGTTAACGAAAAAGCGGAGTTCAGCTATATGCTCGACGCTGTTGACGGCGATTTAAATAACGTTACCGGCAAGACTGCGTGGGACGCTTACCTCGCAGGCGACTCCACGGGCAAAGAGGTTATCGACAACTACATCAGCTACCTCGCATGCGGTATCGTTAACGTTATCAACATCTTCCAGCCGGACGTACTCTGTATCGGCGGCGGCGTAAGCCGTCAGGGCGATAATCTCCTCAATCCGGTAAGAGCGATTGTTGAGCAGGAGAGAATCACTAAGCACAATGATAAGCAGACGGTAATCTGCGCCGCAACCCTCGGCAACGACGCGGGTATTATCGGCGCCGCCTCGCTTTAATATACAATCAAATAAAGTAAATACGGGCTTGCTTCGGCAGGCCCGTTTTTCAGTATAAAGTCAGTTCATCTTTTCTGCTGTAAAAAGCCCGTGCGCATTACACGCACGAGCTTTTGAGGAGAATCCCGTTTTCGGTTTTAATTACTCAGTTCTTCTTCTGCGGGACATAAACATAACGCTTCCCGCGGCGAGCATTACTGCGCCGAGGATGATAAAAATCGTGTCTTCCTCACCGTCGGGACCTGTACCGGAGCTGTCTGCTGAACCGCCGCCCGAGGAGTACGAGGATGACGAGCTGCCGCCTGAGGATGAACTGCCCGACGAAACGTGACCGCCGTTAGCAGCAATCTTTTTAGCCTCGCTTTTAGCCTTGTTTTCGTCAATCTTAGCCGAAGATTTCTTCGCCGGATACGCCTTCGCGAAAGCCTCCTCAAGCATTTCCTTCATAGCCTTCTCATCCTTGCCGGTTTTTTTGTTAAGAATATAGGCGTAAATATCCTGAATCTGTTCGGCTGAAGTTATGCCGAAGCTCTTAAACGCCTTCACGAGCGCCTCAACGGGCTTAACATACATACTGTTGTAATAGGTCGGGAGCCAGTCGCCGATAACCTCGGTGCCTTTCTCATTAGGGCAGAGCTTTTTTCCGACGATATTTCCGATAGAGGTAAACGCGAGGTGAGGGCCGTATGAGGAACTGTTTTTAGTCCATACCGCCTCCTCGGCATTCTTTTCGGAATCCTTCGGATTCTCAATTTTATTACCCGTAAGCTTTAATGTATCGCCGATACACGCCTTAGAAAAAGTCGCGTCGTAGGTCTGCTGACCGATATTTGTGGAGAAGATTACGCAGTAGTCGTCGCTCGGTTTCATCTCGATATCGGAGATATCGTAAGACCAGAGGTTGCCCGAGCCGCTGCATTTTTCTTTCTTGCTCTGCCAGCTGTAAATCTGGTCGCCGCCGCGCTTCCAGATATGGCAGTAAACAGTCGAAAAGTTCTTCCAGGTTCCCGAATTAAAATTAATACAGCTTCCCGAGCCTGTTGTCGAGCTCGAGGTATCCGCACCTGCGGAATTGCTGCTTTCCGCCCCGACAATCGGGTTTTCAACCTCCGCCGCCGAAGCCGCGGTTACCGCCGAGAGTAAAATCATTGCCGCAGCTAATGCCGCTAAAATTTTTTTCATAAAATCACCATAGCCTTTCTTAAAATTCGTTTTCATTTTCTTTTAGACTAATTATATCAGCCGAATCTGAAGATTATCTTAAGAAAAGGTATGTTTCGGAAAAAATTTTAACAGTATTTTATATAAGAAAAAGCGGGGACATTTTCGTCACCCGCTTAAATGCTATTTGCTTAAAAATCTTTTCAGCTTATTAATAT
>CAZERR010000112.1:0-2830 GCA_964514785.1 uncultured Ruminococcus sp.
CATAGTTAACAGTGATTTTTTATTTCACTGTCTTCCATAAAGGGAGCATATCAAACTGAACTGCACACGCTTTATTACTTTATAAAAACTGCTTAATTTCCCTTATAGTCCTCATAGATGAAATGTCTTACATCTGTTCTGAGCTTCGGGAAGTTGTAAAGCTGAATTATCCACGCACCTCCTGCCGAGGTTCCTGCCTGCCATTCGCCTGCCTGAGGCACACACCGCTCCTCAAACTTAAATCCGAAGAAACGCGTTGAGTTAGCCGCGAGCCATTTGAAATCATTGCCCGTGAGGTTGGTTTTTACCTTTTTCCTAAGAATACGGATCGTAGAAAGAACCTTGCTCGGAGTATAGTTCTTATAGGTTCCGACTAAGCTCCTTATAACCCTACGCTGACGTGCCGAACGGGTGAAGTCGTCGCCGCCGAAGCCGTTTCCGCCTCTGTCGCGGCAGAGCCACAGCGCCTGCTGACCGTTAAGGTGAGTTACGCCGCCCGAGGTGCTGACGAGCCCTACGGAGGTCTGACCGTTCTTATTTATCTGCCAGTTGATATAACCTGCCTCATCCGCGGTGATATTAACGTCTACTCCGCCGAGGTTGTCGATAACCTCCTTGAATGTGGAAAAGTCAACAGAAATGTACTTGTTGATTTTTATACCGAAAGTGTTTTGGATAGTCTTTATGGTGAGGGCCGCTCCGCCGAAGGCGTAAGCCGCGTTGAGCTTATTCTTACCGTAGCCCGGAATATCAAACCAGTTATCGCGCATAAACGAGGTCTGCTTGATTTTTCCGGTATTAGCGTCAACGGAAATAAGCATCATACAGTCGGAGCGCCCGGCGCCCGAGTCGCTGTCTACGCCGAGGAAAAGGATATTCTTTATATTAGCGTTGGTTAAAAGTCCGTTCTGCTCGTGGGTTATGCCCTTTTTGATTTCGAGCTTTTTATCGCTGAAGCGCTTATACTTCCAGCCTTCCTTATCGGAGAAGTCATAGCGTACAGCTATCATACCCTCATACATCTTGTTGTTTACGGTAAAGTAGACGCGGTCTACTCCCTTATCGAGGTCGGTGATCTGCTGCTTGAATACAGCGTCCTTGTAGAATTTCTGCGCCTTCTTGGTAGCGATCTCAATTTCAACGCCTTTAACAGCATAGAACTTCATATCATCGTCACGGGGCACAGCCTTTGAGTATTCAAACTTCGTTCCCGACTTAACGTACTTTACGGCGTAGGTTTCAGGCGAAATTCCGTAGATTTCGCTCTCTCGGGTAATTTTAGCGTCAAAGGTAAACTGCTTATTATTTATCTTTTTATTCGAGATAACTGCTTTTTTGATATCGAACTCGTACTCGTTTGAGCCGACCTTCTGACGGCTTACGGTCTCGTCCGCTTTTAAATCCCTTACGATAATCTTTTCGGTCGGCTTATCGGGGATCCATATAAAATAGAAATATCCGGCAACGAGCGCCGCGGCTATAGCCAAAATCCCAACTATAATAAGGGTGATTATAAGAGGCTTTTTGCTTCTCTTTTTCTTAGGCTTTTCATCCTCGTTATTTTCTTTTAAGGAATTATCATCTTCGGCAGCCGCCTGCGCCTTCTCCTGAACAGGAGGCTCATTTTCGGGAGCTTCACTCCCGGAAGTCTTAGCTTCGGGCTCGGATTCTGCCGGATTTTTTTCGGCGTCGTCCGGGTCAAGATAATCCTTACGCATCAGGTTTTCTCCGCAGTTGGTGCAGAAAATTTCATCAGGATGATTCGGGGTTCCGCATTTCTTACATATCTTCATATACTCAATCCCTTCTTCGGCAAAGCCGTTCTTGCCTATAGTATATCACAAATTTCGCCTTAAAACGAAAAATTACGACATTGTAATGATAGAATTTTAAAATACTCATACGAGCGCAGATTTTCAGGTAAAAAGAAAACAAAAAACAAAAAAGGCCCGGATGAACCGAGCCTTAAATCAACTATTTCAAGCAATTTCCTCGAGTGAGCAGGAGCAGGAATTAAGTCCGTGCTTTACTCTGTCCTCTACTTCAGCACGCTTAGCGTTGTTAAAGCGGTCGAGAGTACCAACGAGGTAACCGGTAATTCTTCTGATTCTCTCAAAGGGAACCATATCATAGGTATAATTAACGTCAACATACTCGCCGTCAACAGTAAACTCAAAGGTCTTAAACTCCTTATCGGGGTTAGCCTCTTTAATCTGAGTTACATAAGCGTCAATTTCCTTTTTAGACAGTTCTCCGCCGATTACTTTGATATCCATTTTGTACCTTCCTTTCTAAATGTTAATTTCCAAAACTTATAATCACACAATATCATCGATATTTTTCATTTACTTCCAACCGTATTTTGTGGAGCATATTTATTCTAGCACAATATATTGCGTTTTGCAAGTAACATTTTATTGTTTAAATAAACAAAAGTGTAAATGATTTATTGTTTATTATTACTAAAATTTAATTTTTTATGATAAAACGAAAAAATTTTCTCCTTCCCCTCCCCGCCGTTGACATTAAAAAAATTTTAGTTTATAATAGAAAAGATGAGATAATTGAAAGGGAGCAAAATTTCTCGTCAAAATAAAGAGTATCACGAGTCCGCCCTTAGGACGAGTGAGACGACTATATTTTGACGCGGAGGAATTGGCAGACACGCAATTACAATTTGATTTTTACCTATATTAATATACACGCGGGCGTGGTGGAATTGGCAGACACGCAAGATTTAGGTTCTTGTGCCGATGGTGTGCAGGTTCAAGTCCTGTCGCCCGCACCATTGATTAGAGGCTGTTTTTTCACAGCCTCTTTTGTATTATTC
>CAZERR010000113.1:0-2656 GCA_964514785.1 uncultured Ruminococcus sp.
GACGCAGGCGTAAGAGAGAGCTTTGACTTAATGAGAAGGGGAGAGAAGCTTTGCACGATCAGGCTTATGGTACCCGGACGTCATAATATATACAACGCACTTGCGACTGCGGCGACTGCTCATTATTTAGGAGCTACCGCTAAGGATATCGCGGAGAATTTAGAGAAATTCGGCGGAGTTCACAGGCGCTTCGAGATTCTCGGAACTCCCGGGGATATTACCGTTGCCGATGATTTCGCTCACCATCCCACCGAGCTTAAGGCTACCTTGAACGCGGCGATGAATATGGGCTTTAAGAAAGTATGGGCGGTGTTCCAGCCTCATACGTTCTCAAGAACGGCTATGCTGCTCGATGATTTCGCCGAGGCGCTAAAGATTCCCGATAAGGCGATCATATCCGAGATACTTCCCGTAAGAGAAACGAACACATATAACATCTACTCGACCGATTTAGGCGCGAAGGTGCCCGGCTCAAAGTGTATCGATACCTTTGAGGATATTACCGAGTATGTATGCGAGAACGCCGAAGCAGGTGATTTGATACTGACGATGGGCGGCGGAAACGTCTATATGTGCGCAAATATGATACTCAAAAAGCTAAAAGAAAAGTATAAATAATAAAGCGGCTCCTTCGGGAGCCGTTTTCCTTTTGAAAAAACACAAAACTGTTGAATTGTATGCTTAAATACTTTAGCGCTTTAAAGCTGTTATGCTTTAAAGCGCTAGCATTTTCAACTAAAAACATACCCTCTCTTTGTGCAACACTTACAAAGTTGTGTTGTACTCTTTGTTTATACTTGACAATTCAACACTTTAAAGCGATAATAGATAGGAAATTGTCAACTCCGTACGGAGTATTATTTTTGAATGAATGAAGGAAAGAATTATGCCTATTACTGAATTTTTAACAAGAAACGCGACGTATTTTAAGGACGATATCGCGCTTGTCGAAATCAATCCCGAGGTAAAAAACATACCTCATGTAACATGGAGAGAGTATTCTCTTATTGAGTCGAACCGCTCGGGCGCTTTCAGAAAGCAGCTTACATGGGGTGAGTTTGACGAAAAAGCAAACCGCTTCGCAAATCTTCTTTTGACCCGAGGCGTTAAGAAGGGCGATAAGGTCGCTATTCTTCTTATGAACTGTATCGACTGGCTTCCGATTTATTTCGGAATTTTAAAGACCGGAGCGCTTGCCGTACCGCTCAACTACCGCTATACAGCTGATGAAATAGAGTACTGCTTAAAGCAGTCTGATTCCGACGCGCTTGTATTCGGTCCCGAGTTTATCGGACGTGTTGAGGAGATCCTCGGCAACGTACCGAAGGTTAAGAATATTTTTTATGTAGGCGATGAATGTCCGTCTTTCGCTGACAGCTACGAGAAGCTTATCCAGTACTGCTCATCGCACGCTCCGAGCGTATACATTACTGATGACGACTACGGCGCGATCTACTTCTCGTCGGGTACAACCGGCTTCCCGAAGGCTATTTTGCACGCTCATAAGGCGCTTGTACATTCGGCTAAGGTTGAGCACGCTCACCACGGTCAGACTAAGGACGACGTATTCTTATGTATTCCTCCGCTTTATCATACCGGAGCTAAGATGCACTGGTTCGGAAGCCTTTATTCCGGAAGTAAGGCGGTCATCCTGCGCGGCGTAAGCCCTGAATGGATTATCAGATGCGTAAGCGAGGAAAGATGCTCGATCGTATGGCTTTTGGTTCCGTGGGCTCAGGATATCCTGGACGCTATTGACAGCGGAAAAATCAATCCGGAAGATTACGAGCTCAGTCAGTGGCGTCTTATGCATATAGGCGCTCAGCCTGTACCGCCGACGCTTATCAAGCGCTGGAAAAAGCAGTTCCCGAACCACAGCTATGATACAAACTACGGCTTGAGTGAGTCGATAGGACCCGGCTGCGTTCACCTCGGCGTTGAGAATATCAACAAGGTCGGCGCGATCGGAGTTGCCGGCTACGGCTGGGAGGTTCGTATCGTTGACGAAAACCGCAATACAATTACAAAGGGCGTAGGCGAACTAGCCGTTAAGGGTCCCGGAGTAATGAAGTGCTATTATAAGGACGTTAAGGCTACCGAGGAGGTTCTCGATGACGAGGGCTGGCTCTATACCGGAGATATGGCTGAATACGATAAAGACGGCTTTATTTATCTCGTAGACCGCAAGAAGGACGTTATTATCTCGGGCGGAGAGAATATCTATCCCGTTCAGATCGAGGATTTCCTGCGCTCTAATGATAAAATCAAGGACGTTGCCGTTATCGGACTTCCCGACCAGCGTCTCGGCGAGATTTCCGCGGCAGTTATTGAGGTCAAGCCCGAGTGCTCTTTGAGTGAGGAAGAGGTCAACGAATTCTGTCTCGAGCTTCCGCGCTATAAACGCCCGAGAAAGCTTATCTTTGCCGACGTACCGAGAAATCCCACGGGTAAAATTGAAAAGCCGGTGCTTCGTAAGATGTACTGCGGCGAAAGCGTAGTAGCTAAGCAGAACGAGATTGATTTAAACTCACTCGGATAAAAGCTGCTTTGATTTGAATAAATGAGTTTTGCGCGTTTTCTCTTGTCGCGTTTAAGACTCAGGATATATAAACGGAGGTATTTTATGTTTGTAAAAATTTTAATGCTGGTACTGTTC
>CAZERR010000114.1:0-2594 GCA_964514785.1 uncultured Ruminococcus sp.
TTTTGTGAAAATTATTTTATTTATTTCTCTGTCCTCTTGACGGGATGCAGTTCAGGATGTGAACCCGGCCGCATTTATATGATTAAAATGTCGAACCCGACAAGTCGGGCCAACTATGAGAAACACCGTAAAACGGTGTTTTTCAACGAAGCAGGTGATCCTGAGATAATCCCTCAAAGATCAAAACTCTATTCCGAAACGAGCCTGCACACCCTTATCATAAGGGTGGCGGATTTTTTTCATTTCGGTAATGTAGTCCGCAAGAGCGAGTATATGCTCGGGCGGATTATGTCCCGTCATTACTACTTCCAAATTCTTAGGGGCATTAGATACGAAGCCGTATACTTCTTGTTCGTTAATCATCCCCGCTTCAATTGCGGAGAAAATCTCGTCCAGCACTATCATATCATACTTCTGAGTAAGCGCTTTTGTAACACTTTCGTTAAAAATCTGCTTGAATAATACTGCTGCTTTGTTTTTTTCATGCTCACTCATTTGATAAGTGAACTTCAATTCAACGGGAGCAAAAGTTAAACTAACATTTTCGGTGTGGCTTAAGGTATGTCTTTCTCCTGAAAATTCCGTCTTAAGAAACTGTACGAAAAGAACCTTCATTCTGCTGCCTGCCGCCCGGACAGCCAACCCTATGGCGGCGGTTGTTTTCCCTTTTCCGTCTCCATAGTAGATATGTACCACAAAGCTCACCTCCTGCACATATATAATATAACTTTTTAAGAATAATTTCAAGTGGTTTTACAAAAAATTTAATAAAAAATGCATAAAAATCTCAATCTTTATAACAAAATAATATGAATACTTACTGTTTTTTTCAGTAATAATGGTAAAATGGCATAAATAGAATCGGCTATAAAAAACATTTTTATGAAATAAATGGAATGATTGAAAATCGTATTGACAAAAGGGTTACAGAATAGTAAAATTAGTTGTAAACTTAATTTGAATAAGTCTAAGTATAAGTTGACTATTTATACATTTTTTGTATTAATTTGGAGGCAATGAATCGTCGATGAAAAAATATCTTGTTGGATTAACGTTTTTATTGGCAATAATTATTTGTATCTCCGTTCCGGTTACGGTAGCGGCGTCTATCACTTCTTTAACCGAAGGAAAAAAGACGGAATCGCTCAGCGATACCGAGGCTCCGACACGCGCAGTAGAGCCTGCTACTGAGGAAAAGGTGATTCCTTCGGAGATAAAAGGAATAAAAATCAGCTCGGTAGGAGCGTGTTCGCTTCTGCTTTCATGGGAAAAGAGCGCCAACGCCAATATGTATACCATATATCGCGCGGTTGAGTTCCCCAAGGGACATATCGGAGAATACGAAAAATATAAAAGCACAAAGGCAACCTCGTTCAGAGATACAGGCTTAACTCCCGCGAGAATCTATAAGTACCGTGTATTCGGCTATAGAATCAACGGCGGTTCACTTACACAGAGCGTTCCCGCCGCCTCATCTGCGATGACTAAGCTTAGAAACGTGGCGTATGCTAAGCTCAGCGATAAGAAAACCCGCTCTATGAAACTTACCTGGGCAAAGAGCAAGGCTGCCGATAAGTTTATAATATATCGCAGCGATGAGAAATCCAACGGTTCCTTTGAAGCGTATAAGAAGCTTAAAGAGGTTAAGGCAGGAAAGCGACACAGCATTGTTGATAACACTCTCAGCGGAGGTACCGTATATAAGTATAAAGTAGTTTCTCAGCGAACCGAAGCCGATAACTCAGCAGTAAGCTCGGGTAAGGTAACCAAGGGTATGACTACTCTCAGCGCTCCCGCAAAGTTCAGGAAGGTCAAGGCGACTGAAACTGCTATTAAGCTCGGCTGGAAGGCTGTTGTACATGCCGATAAGTATGAGATCTTCAGAGACGGTATTAAGGTAAAAACTGTTAAGAGCACTACATATACCGACAGACACCTCGCCAGCGGTTCTCTCCATAACTATAACATAAGAGCTGTCAGAAAAGTGGCGAATAATGTAAGAGAAGGCGTATTTGCAACTCTTAAAGCCTCGTGTAAGCTTCCTGCTAACAGAATTGAGGTTTCCATTTCCAAGCAGACGCTCTGGCTCTACAAGAAGGGCAAGGTTATCCTTAAGACTCCCGTTATTACAGGAGCTCCCGGAGACCGGGCTACTTCAATCGGTCATCATCATATCCTCAGCAGAAGCTCGCCCGCAACATTAAAGGGCTCCTATCGCGGAAGCAGATGGGTGACAAGAGTTAATTACTGGATGGGCTTTACATACAGCGGTCAGGGTATCCACGACGCAACATGGCAGAGCGCCTTCGGCGGTCAGCTTTACCGTCAGGGACGCGGCTCGCACGGATGTGTAAATACTCCGATGGCGGCGGTCAGGAAGGTTTACGAAAACTCGTATGTAGGTATGCTTGTAATAGTTAAGAATTAATGAATATCGGGATTGGCTTCGGGTAATCGCAGGTCAATCCCGTATCTTTATAATGATTGAAAATAATTATTGACATTTATAAACATAATTGATATAATAATTGTTGCGCTGACTAGCTACGGGCCATTAGCTCAGTTGGTTAGAGCTATCGGCTCATAACCGATCG
>CAZERR010000115.1:0-2507 GCA_964514785.1 uncultured Ruminococcus sp.
GACCAGTCGGGCATATCGAAATATGTACCCATCATTCCGCCCTCGCTCATTATCGCCTTGCACACGACATAACCGAGAGCGACTCCGAACGCCGTTCCGACGATTCCGATAAACAAGCCGTATGAGGTATAATGCCTGAGTATCCTGCGGTTTTTGAAGCCGAGCGCTTTCAGCGTGCCGATTTGCGTTTTCTCCTTAGTCGCTATGCGGTGCATTGTGGTAACCATTGTTAGAATAGCGATCGCGAGGAACAGTACGGGCAAAACTGAGCCCATAGTTTTGCCTTCCTCGGCTTCGCCATTCGATTCCTTATAGACAACGTGATCGTCTTTAGAGGTCACCATAATCGTCCTGCCGAGTTTTTTCTTAACAGCCTTTTCGAGAGCCTTTTTTTCTATATCGGAAATAAGATTAATTTGAGAGTAGGCTTTCGTTTCAGCCTCAGTAAGCATATCGTCGGTAATAAAAAGCTCGGTCAGACTTTCGTCAATGAACTCCTCGGGAACGCGCGTTTTTTTCATTTCCTTTTTGAAGTCGTTTTTTATTTTATCCTTTAGTACTGCTTTAAGCTTTTCAGGAGATATATAGGCGTAGCCGTAGGTGCTATAATCGGGCATCATCTGGTTTTTGTCGGCGACGCATATCATATGTTCGCCCGCTTTTATCAAGCCTGCGATTTTACCCTTTATCTCCGTTCCCTGAAACTTAAACGTGAGCCTGTCGCCGATTTTCAGCTTATTAGCCGCGGCGAATTTATCGCTCAGCCAGAAGCCGTCGCCTTTTTTATCATAAGAACTGCCGTCCATTACGGTAAAGGTGCTGACCTTATAGTTCTCGCTCACGTCAAGGGCGAGGCTTTTGTTTTTCTCGCCTTTTATATCCAAATTCACAGACAGATAACGAGTCGCCGCGTCAATTCCCTTTATTGACTCTATCTTATTAATATCATCTTTTGTGAAGCCTTTTTCGGAATACAGACGGTAGTCGGCGTAGTTCGTCTGTTCAAAGAATCTGCCCGTATCGACCTCAATAGTTTTCCACTCCATATTGAAACCGAGGAACATTCCCATACCGAGCGTGATCATAATTATCATAGAGATAAACTGCGCCTTGTAGCCCCACGCCGTTCTAAGTAATTTACGCGTCAGCATTACCACTCCACCTCGTCAGCGCCAAGAGGATTTTCCTGCTCGATGATCTCACGGATTTTACCGTTTTTAACGCGGATAACCGTGTCCGCCATTTTCGCTATGCTCTGGTTGTGGGTAACGATCACGATAGTTTTTCCGTAGTTTTTCGCCATACTGAGCAGAAGCTTTAACACCATAACGCCTGTTTCCGAGTCAAGTGCGCCCGTCGGCTCGTCGCAGAGCAGGATTTTCGGATTTTTTGCGAGCGCTCTCGCTATTGATATTCTCTGCTGTTCACCGCCCGAAAGCTCGGCAGGAAAATTATGCAGATGGTCGCTCAGTCCGACTTCAGCTATCATCTGCTTAGAGTTGAGAGCGTCGGGAGCGATTTGAGATACTAGCTCAACATTCTCGTAAACAGTCAGCGTCGGTATAAGGTTGTAAAACTGGAACACAAAGCCGACCGTCGCCGCGCGGTAATCCGCGAGCTCGTTGTCCGAGAGCGTACTTATATCCTTGCCGTTCACGGTTATTGTACCCTCATTAGGACTGTCAAGACCGCCGAGCATATTGAGCAGAGTGCTTTTGCCTGCACCCGAAGGACCGAGGATAACTACAAATTTTCCCTCATCGAGCGTAAAGCTTACGTTATCAAGCGCCTTAAGCTCATGCTTTCCGCTCGTATATATTCTTGTTACGTTTTCGAATTTTACTATCGACATAATTACCTCCGTTATTTTGCGACCGTCAGTTTTTTCAGCGGTTTGCCCTCGCGCCATTGCTTCTCATAAACGCGGGTGCATTTTCGGTATTGATCAAACAGCCTCCGGGCCTTTTTTTCGTCACCGTAAACCTTCCAGCAGCCTGCGCACTTAGCGCACGCCGCGTTATTCTCGATAAAACCTTTTACATCTTCAACAGGATAACCGAGAAACAGTCCTATTTCGTGAGGAAACTCCTCGTTTTCGTTTAGGCGTTTTATTAAACGCGAAAGGCATTTAGCGCAATTATCCGTATGATATCCGCGCTGAGAAAGCAAAACATCGGCTTGCTTGTCTTTTATATCAGAAAAAAGCTTTGACGGACGAAACGCATAAACTAAAGCTTTTTCGTCCCAAAATCTTAAAGGTATAAATCGGATCCCCTTACGTCCCAAACTGACATTCAGCTTTCTTGAAAAACTGAAAAGCTCGCTATGATTCATACACTTGCCGCTGAACAGGCTGCCGGTCTTTATCCCCGCCAAGGTCGGCGAACAGTATTTTACGATTACATCTTCTGACATATACTCTCCCATTTATAGTTAGTTTAGTCTAACCTGTATTTCAAAAAATAAGTTAGTTTTAACTAACTGAGATTATATATTATTATTTCAAA
>CAZERR010000116.1:0-2457 GCA_964514785.1 uncultured Ruminococcus sp.
TATTCTACCTTAGGTAGTCCGTTTTTGTGCTGTCTACACAATTTGGGGCGGTTCAGAGCTTTTAAAACTCCCTGCCCGATACTTTTTTACATAATAAGCTGTACGATTTAATTTTCAGCGAAGCCCCGAACGGGGCTTTTTTTCGTATCGGGAAAATAAAATCACAATATTGTAAGTTGTTACGGGTGACGTCTTATGATATAATTCTATTAATTCAGTTCTACGGAAATAAGGTAAGATTATGGATAATATTGATATTAAGAAAAACTTTTCACATATGAATAATATGCAGCAGAAAGCCGTTTTTTGTACGGAAGGACCGCTTTTGATACTCGCCGGAGCCGGTTCGGGCAAGACTACGGTTCTCGTTAACCGTATCGCTTATATTTTGCAGAGCGGACTGTGTATGCCGTGGCAGATACTCGCTATCACCTTTACAAATAAAGCCGCGGGCGAGCTTAAGGAGAGGATCTGTAAAGCAGTACCCGAGGGCGGCGACGATATATGGGCGGCGACCTTCCACTCAACCTGCGCGCGTATCCTTCGCCGTTACGGCGACAGGATCGGCTATTCGAGCCACTTTACCGTTTACGATACAACCGATCAGAAGAGCCTTATAAAAAAGGCGATGAAGGAGCTTAATATCGACGAAAAACGTCTGCCCGTAAAAAGCGTTATCGCCGAGATCTCGAAGGCGAAGGATAAAATGCATACGCCCGAGTATATGCTGAAGAATACTGACGGCGATTTCCGTAAGGAGCAGATCGCGAAAATCTATCAGCTATATCAGGCGGAGCTGAAAAACAGCGACGCTATGGATTTTGACGATATGCTCTGTAATACCGTAAAGCTTTTCGAGGAAAATCCCGATATACTCGGCTTTTATCAGAATCAGTTTAAATACATTATGGTTGACGAGTATCAGGATACTAATAAGGTTCAGTATAAGTTCGTTTCAATGCTTGCCGAAAAGAGTCAGAACCTCTGCGTAGTCGGCGACGACGACCAGAGTATCTACAAGTTCCGCGGAGCCACTATCGAGAATATCCTATCCTTCGAGAACCAGTTCAAAAACGCTAAGGTCATACGGCTTGAGCAGAATTACCGAAGCACAAAAACTATTCTCAACGCCGCGAATAAGGTTATCGAAAACAACACCGCCCGTAAAGGCAAGACTCTTTGGACCGAAAACGATAAGGGCGAAAAGATCCACGTCCATACGGCGCTTTCCGAGAGGGAAGAAGCTTCATATATTGCCCAGCAGGTGCTCGAGGGAGTAGCGAGAGGACGAAATTTCTCTGATTTCGCGGTTTTATACCGTATGAACGCTCAGTCGAACGCGATAGAAACAGCCTTCGCGCGCAGCGGAATTCCGCACCGCATTATAGGCGGTCACCGTTTCTATGACCGTGAGGAAATAAAGGATATGACGGCGTATCTGCGCGTTATTGATAACCCTAACGACAACATACGCCTTAACCGTATTATAAATGTTCCTAAGCGCGGTATCGGTAAAACGACTATGGACAGGGCGGGTGAAATCGCCGCAGTAAACGGGAAAAGCGTTTACGACGTTATAAAAAGAGCCGGGGATTATCCCGAGCTCAGCCGGGCGGTTAAAAAGTTCAGTGAGTTTATTGAGCTTATAGAGGGCCTAAGAGAGGCTGAAAAGAGCGGAGATTATTCTCTTGCAGAATTATACGAGCTCGTTCTTGAGCATACCGATTATAAAAACTACCTAAAAACCGAAAAAGAAAACGCCGACGTTCGTATCGAAAACATCGAGGAATTAAAGTCTAATATCATAAAATTCGAGGAGGAGTACGGCGACGAAGCCTCGCTTTCTAACTTCCTCGAGGAAATCTCACTTCAGACCGATATAGATAACTACGACGCCGACGCCGATACCACCGTTATGATGACGCTTCACAGCGCGAAGGGACTTGAATTTCCCGTTGTATTTATCGCAGGTATGGAGGAGGGAGTATTCCCGGGAGTTGCGATCTACTCAAATCCCGACGAGCTTAACGAGGAACGCCGCCTGGCGTATGTCGGAATTACGAGAGCTAAAGAGGAGCTGTATCTAACGAAAACAAAGAGCAGGATGCTTTTCGGTTCAACTACCCACAACGCGCCATCGCGTTTTGTAAATGAAATTCCGGATGAGTTTATAAGGACAACGGGAGAGAGAGGTTTTTCCTCGTTTTCACCCTCATCATCTACGGGCAGAGTTTCAATTCCCGATAAGCCGTCCTATAATCTAAACCCGGCTCTTACTCCCGCGTTCAAAAAGCCTGCTTCAAATCCGGGCGTAAAATACAACGTCGGCGACAGGGTTCTCCATAAGGTTTTCGGAAAGGGAATGATCGTAAAGGCTGAGAAAATGGGCAGCGATACAATGCTCGAGATCTCTTTTGAAACAAAGGGCACAAAAACGCTTATGGCGAATTTCAGTAA
>CAZERR010000117.1:0-2262 GCA_964514785.1 uncultured Ruminococcus sp.
AAGACACACGCCCCTCAAACGTGCCTGTCTGCCTATTCCAGCACACTCGCGTATTAAATTTTTGACAGCTTTTAGATTATATCATTCAATTATCCGATTGTCAATATTTTTTTTGTTTTTTCTTATATAAATTTATTCAGTTCCTCGCTGTATTCGCAGTCAATCTCTTTAAGCTTTGAGATAATATCGCTTTTTTCCGCGTTTAGATCCTCGCACAGCTCGTCAAGGTTTTTGTAATAATCCCTGAGTTTTGTATTGATTACGGATAAAAGCATCATTCTGTCGTTTGGTAAATCCATTGGTATCACCTCGTTTTTATTTTAACAAAGTTTCTATTATTTGTAAATAAACTCTTTTATAATTTATTCGTTTGTGTTATACTACTCTATGTATGTGAATAAGGAGTTGAATTTATGAATCCCGTAAAACAGCTTGAGCTCGCCGACGGCGTTGTTTTCAACAGTATTTATGATAACCGCTTCAAGACTATGAAGCTGATGACTAATATATTTTTACCTTTAAACGAGGAGACCGCGTCGGTTAACGCGCTGCTCTGCTATGTTCTTGTGAGGTGCTGTAAAAAGTACCCCGATATGATAAAGATGTCCCGCAAGCTCGGTTCGCTCTACGGAGCCGAAGTAAACGGAACGGTGTCTAAAATGGGGGATATGCAATGCCTTAAAATTGATATCGGAGGACTTTCCGATAAGTACGCAATTAACGGCGAAAAAATCTCCGCCGAGCTTTCCGCGCTTTTATGCGAGGTTGTTTTTAATCCTAAGGTTGAAAATAAAAAGTTCTTTGAGAATGAAATGCTTCAGGAAAAGCGCCAGATTCTCGATATGATTGATTCCGATTTTAACGATAAGCGCGTATACGCCTTCCAGCGCCTCACCGAGATTATGTGTGAGGACGAGGTTTACGGACTTAAATGGTGCGGTACTAAAGAACAGCTTGAAGCAGTTACTCCCGAAAGGCTTTATGTGGCGTGGGAAAATATGCTTAAAACCGCTCATTTTGAAATCACTTTCGTAGGGGAGAGCGATCCCGATAATGCCGCGGAGGTTATTAAAAATTCCTTTAAAGAAATAAAAAGAGAGCCCGTAGATCTTTCGACCGACGTTGTTTACTCCGTGTTCGGGGTAAAGGATGTTGTCGAGGAAATGGACGTCGCTCAGTCGAAGCTCGAAATAGGCTTCAGAACCGCCTGCGCCGAGCCTGAGCCCGAAACTGTTGCCGCGAGACTTATGTGCGTAATCTTAGGCGGAACTGCTTCCTCAAAGCTCTTTAACAACGTCAGGGAGAAGAAGAGCTTATGCTATTATTGTATGAGCCGTTTCTACCGCTTAAAGGGCATTATGGTAGTTGAGTCGGGCGTTGAAACCGCAAATATCGAGGCGGCTAAAAAGGCGATATTAGCAGAGATTGAGGATATGAAAAACGGTAATATCTCCGATTTTGAGATAAATTCCGCCAAGCTCGCGATAGTGAACAGCACCCTCGGCGTAACCGATACGGTAACGGGACTTGCTAACTGGTACAGCTCTCAGGTTATGGATGCTTCGGTCGATACGCCTGAGCAGGCGTGCGAAAAAATTCAGGCTGTTACGAAGGAAGAAATCGTAAACGCCGCGAAAAAGCTTTTGCTCGATACTATATTTGTTCTTAAAGCAGGTGAATAAATGAGTAATGTTATTGAAGTGAAATCCGCCCGCACGGGCGATATGTATTATAAAATTGAACACGATTCGGGACTTGCGATATATCTTTACCCGAAGAAGGATTATAACTCTAAGTACGCGATTTTCGGCACTCACTTCCGAAGCGTAAACAACGCCTTTTCGCTTGACGGCGGAGATGTTGAAAAGGTTCCGGACGGTATAGCTCATTATCTTGAGCATAAGATGTTTGAGTGCGAGGACGGCGACGCTTTCGCGAAATACGCTAAAACCGGCGCTAACGCCAACGCCTATACGTCGTTCAACAAGACGTGTTACCTTTTCAGCTGTACCGAGAATTTTGACGAGAGCTTCGATATTCTGCTCGACTTTGTACAGCGTCCGTATTTCACCGAGGAAACGGTTGCAAAGGAGCAGGGAATAATCGGTCAGGAAATCCGTATGTACGACGATTCCGCCGAGTGGGTCGTGATGTTTAACCTTTTAAAGAATATGTATAAGAACCACCCTGTTCAGCTTGATATAGCGGGTACGGTCGAGTCTATCGCCGAAATCACCCCCGAGCTTCTTTACGACTGCTACT
>CAZERR010000118.1:0-2169 GCA_964514785.1 uncultured Ruminococcus sp.
TATTTACCGTTTCTACTATGACTGCAATTCTCATTACGCAATCTATTCTGATCAAGGTGCTCAGCCAACTAATTAATTATATAAGGAGTAAGGTGGTGATTACCATGAATACAACTAAAAAGCTTTTAGTGCTGTGTCTTGTGGCATTGTTAGGTTTAATGACTATGATGCCTTCCACGTTTTCGTGGTATGACCACAACGCTTCGGCTAACGGCAACGCTTTCTACTATTCAAAAGATAAGCTGCCCGTTTCCGGTTCCTCGGGACTTTCCGTATCAACGGTTAAAACCGATGAGAACGGCGAGGGCAATACGAGCGTAAGTACGGTTAACTTTGCCAGCGCAAGTACTAATATCCAGTATTATAAAACTACGTTCGATAATACGAGCGGTACGGGCGACGTTTTCGCCGACCTTGAGCTTAAAAACGTTAAGCGTGACGCTAACGTAAAAATCGGCGTAAAATCCCCCGTAATTAACGAGAAGAGCTTTATCAACTCGAAAACTCCAAAAGCCGGTTCTTATACCCGTGTTTATTTCCAGTCAACCGAGAAATATAATCCTTACTGGACTAACAGAACCTACAGCAGTTCATTCTATGATATGCTTATCAGGATTACTAACGGCGAGGGTACGGAGACTACCTATAAAATGATTGCGTGTCCCAACGGTACCCCCACCAGCGAGTATATGGACGCGGCGAGCGGCTACAGCAACACATGGGCATATATCTATTATTATGATATTCCCGTGGGCTCCACAAAGTTCTATTTTGTTAACCACTATTATGACCCGAATGACGAAAATAAGGACTGGAACCGTACTCCCGATATTACCGACTTCAGCCCGGGCAACCTTTACCGCTTAACGGGTAAGAATATCGATAACTCCTACAAGCTTTATGACGTAAAGCCGATAAACAATGTTGATTTTGTTGCGCTGAACAAGTACTACAGCAACGTAACGCTGAGCCTTAACGGATATATCGATATCGGTCTTTTGAAGGAAAGCCCGTCCGACGACGATGAATTTACTCCCGATTACTACGGAACGAATATATCATATTCGACTACGTCCTCGAATTTGACTGTTAACTCTGACGGTCTTGTTACAGCAGGGAATACCGCCGCCGACAACCAGACGGTTACCACTACAATTACGGGAGAGCTCGGTGATTCCTACTCAATTACTACGAATGTAAATATTAAATCCATAGAGCCTCAGGCGTCTGTAGTTCAAAATATGCCCGTTAAAAAGGGCGAAAAGGTTGAGGTTTATTGGTATGTAATCAATAAATCAAGCACAACCGGTAATATTGCAACCGAGATTTTCTGGACAGTCTGATGTTTAAGTTTATTGAATTTTTAAGGAATTTAGACAGCAGGGAAAGCAGGTTGCTAAACGCATTAAGAATAATAAAAAATACTTTTTTTGCCGTTATACTCACGCTGCTTGTGGCTATATTGATAGTCACAATGCTTTCGAGAGTTAGCGGCAAAGCGCCGTCTTTAATGGGTATATCAGTTTACCGCATCAGCTCGGGCAGTATGGCTCCTACGCTTCAGGTCGGAGATGTTATCCTTTCACGGGCATGCGACCCTGTGGAGCTGAAGGTTAACGATATCGTAACCTACGAGGGCGTTTCGGGTGAGTTCGAGGGAAAAACCGTTACTCACCGCGTCGTAAAGGAACCGTACCTAGACGGCGGCGATTATTATATTGTTACCCGCGGCGATAACAACCCCGCCGATGATTCCCCGATAAGTGTTGATCATGTGCTCGGTAAAATGGAGATTAAGCTGACCGTTCTTACGGCTCTGTACGATTTTTTCGTGACTCCGTGGGGGCTTATATGCATTATCCTGCTGATTATTCTCGCGTTCTTTAACGAGATAATAATATTTATTAAGTCGCTCCTCGGTTTTAAAGAGGAAAAAGAGGCGGCGCTCGACGATATTATCCTCCGCTATAAAAAGCAGCAGGAGGAAAAAGCCGTTAAGTTTACCGCCGAAACGGAAAAGAAGGAAAGAAATCTTCGCCCGACGCGCGGCCAGCGTTACAACGCGCGCGTTAAACCGCCGAAGGGCAGAATGACAAACCGCGAGAAGAGTATTTTAAGTACAAATCCGCGCAGAAGAAGAAGGTAATGGCTGTCCCTAAAGGGCAGCCT
>CAZERR010000119.1:0-1834 GCA_964514785.1 uncultured Ruminococcus sp.
TAGCTAAAAGACATATTCACCTTACTCCGAAGGACGCTGAGGAAATGGGACTTAAAGAGAAGCAGATTGTTTCCGTTAAGGTCGGTACTCCCGGCGCTCGTGAGACAATTTTCGGCGACGTTGTATGCCGTGTAAGCGAGAAATTCGCTCCCGCTATGCACATTGATACCGACGAGGCTAACGCAGCCGGCGTTGCAGGCAACGTAGAGGGAGAGATTATTCCTTGAAAACGCTTCGCGTTTTAGTGGCTAGTGACTAGCGGTCAGAATATAAAAATCAAGCGGTAAGTTTCGTACTTACCGCTTTTCTTTTATCAGAAGTAGAAAATTTCCTCAAATTTTTTGTCCAGCGCGATACAGAGTATCAAAGCTAATTTAGCCGTGGGGTTAAATTGTCCCGTTTCAATTGAGCTTATCGTATTGCGCGATACGCCGACCATATCGGCTAAAGCCTGCTGGGATAGACCCGCCTGAGTGCGGATTTCTTTCAGGTTGTTTTTAAGAACTAGAGCATCATCCATAATATCGTTAACCCCAAAGCGACTATTAAAAATACTGAGTACATAATTGCGATTATCAATTCATGCTTTTTTCTGATATAAAAATATTTCACAAAAAACATTACCGCTTCGCTTGCAAAAAGCGAAACAAACCACATATTGAGTATAAAGCGAAGATTATACGCAATTTCTCCGTAAATTGCGAAAGCTCCCGAAACTACGGCGAAAACTAAAAACGCGTATTTTGACGCTTTGTTTATAGCTTCCATATCCGCTAAGTCTTTTCCGCTGTTTTCTTTACGGCTTTTATTTAGTATTTCTTCTTTATTCATAACTTTACCTCCTGCCAAGTTTACTTTGCAACACTATAATATCACTGCCAAGTAAACTTGTCAATAGGTTTAGGGTGATTTTTTATAGTTTTTTAAAATGATTGCAATATTAATACAGCCGGGAGGATAACGTTGATAATAAATCAACCTATCTTCCCGACCAAAGCACTGATCACTGACCACTAGCCGCTAATCACTTTCAATTGTCAATAAGGTAAATTAATTATAGCGAACAGTACCGAAAAATAATGGCACACGCTGCCGAGCAGGGTGAAGATATGCCAGATTGAATGGAAGTACCTTACCTTTTTAATCGCGTAGAAGATAACGCCTACGGTGTAGAACACTCCGCCGCCGACTAAAAGCCACAGGCAAAGCGAATTCATAACGTTTAAAAGGGGATGGATAGCGAAAATTATTACCCAGCCCATCGCGATATAGCAAACTACCGACGGCTTGCGGAATTTTTCGAGGTCGATTGAGTTAAGTACGATTCCGATTATCGCCGCGCCCCATACCACGCCGAAAAGTATCCAGCCTATAACTCCGCGCATAATCGAAATCGTGATCGGAGTGTATGTGCCTGCTATCAAAAAGAATATTGTGTTGTGATCCATTATACGGAAAAACTTTTTAGCCTTTTCGTTGGTGATCGAATGATACAGCGTGCTCATACAGTAAAGTATTATTAGGCTCGCGCCGAATATCGCGCTGCCGACTACCGACCACGCGTCGCTGTAAATTGCCGATAATACGATTAAAACCGCGGTTCCGCCGATTGAGAGCAGAACTCCCACTCCGTGCGTAACCGAGCTGAATATTTCCTCGCCGAGGGTGTATCTTTTGAGTTTCATAGGTTTCACCTCGTAATGATTATAATACGATTTGAATTGTATATCAATAGACATTTCGGAAATAATAATAACAATTATTTTCACGGAGGTAAATTATGATAACTGACGAAGAAATGTTACAGTGCATATTAAAAAACGCGGAGATGAGC
>CAZERR010000120.1:0-1824 GCA_964514785.1 uncultured Ruminococcus sp.
AATTTCCATTTACGCCTTATCCGCCCACGGTAAGGTCGTAAAATAACTTAAAAAAATTTGTGGGCGGAAAGGCTATGGAAATTATGAAAAGGTTTTTAATTATTTTATTATCGCTTTTATTTGTATCATCCTTATGCTCCTGCTCGGATAATAAGTCTGATAATAAAAGTGTAAAGGACGATAACCTGAAGATTATAAATGTGTTGATTCACGATTATGAAACAGGCAGGGATATATATAATTACCCGGATAAGGAGCTTATAAAAGAGCTTCAGGATATATATGATAACGCCCGATACATAAAAATTAAAAACGGCGCAAGCGGTTTTGGGCTTGATATAAACGTTCTTTTTAAGGGAAGAAAAGATTATTACCGTATGGGATATCTAGCTGAAAAAGATGAAAAATACTTCTTTAAAACTGACGAGGAGTCGGATTACGGATATCCGATAAAGAGTAATTGCGCGCTTGTTTCGGTTTGCGAGAATTACGGAATAAAGGTTGATTACGGTAAGTCAAAGCTTTATTCAAAAGAGGATATCCAAATCAACTGCGTAGATAAGATCCGCAAAAAGTTTTATTCCTTTCGCAAAAAGCTTGATTCCTTTAAAAAGGGAGCCGGTACGCTTTATGAACTGACCTATAAGGGCGATGACTATTCAAAATCACAGCTGAGCTACTGCAATAATCTTAAGGAAAAAAACGAGCCCGATTTTAAGGAATGTATGGTGTTTGACTCGTTTTTCCATACCGATAAGGACGCGGAAGGAGCATGGGAGCCGGATTCCGATTATACATGGAGCTGGTATCTCGCTAAAAACTCAAAAGGTAAATGGATAATACTAACTTATGGATATTAAAAAGGCAGGAGCTTCCTGCCTTTTATCATTTCGATATGTACTTTTCAATATGTATCTGGTGTTTAAGCCGCAGCGGTTCGCTGTATTTGCTTAACAGTCCGCGGTATTCATCTTCAAACTCGCGTATCTTATCCTTTGACAAGCTTGCGCCTACTCCGCGGCAGCTGATGATCCTGCCTGTCCACTGTTCCTTTGTAAATTCAAGGGTTGCGTCATAAGAGTAAACCGTATCAATCTCAAATTTCCCCTTTGCCCATTCCGGGAACTCGTAGTTGAATTCTTTGAATCCGCAGCCGCTCCAGTCGGGATTGTATTTAAGGACAAGCCGCTCCATTTCGCCGATAACCTCGTCCTCGTACGGCAGCCAGTCCATAAATATTTTACAGAAAATACCGCGGGGCTTCAGAATCCGTGCTATTTCTTCGGTGGCTTTTTCGGCGTTGAAATAATGAAAGCACTGCACCGCTGTAACGACATCAAAGCTATTTTCCTTAAAGCCTGTATCTTCGGCGGAGCATACCTTGAAGTCTATATTATCCAGACCTTTTTCCTGAATGAGTTGTTTGCCGGACTGTACCTGATTTTCCGAGATATCTGTCGCGGTGAAATGCGCCCCGGTACGGTTCAGATTGATCGGCAATACCGCTGTGCCGCTGCCGAGGTCGAGGATTTCCTGACCGGGCTTTCCGATTCCGAGGGATATGAGCTTTTCGTACATACTTACGGGGTAGATGTCCCTGAATTTTGAGTATTCACGGGAAATGCGCCCGAAGTCGAATTCGTTTCCGTTGTCAATCTTATTATGCTTCATATTTATCCCTCTGAATTGTTTTCTTAAAAGTATGATACCATATTTCTCCGGGCAATAAAAGTGTTGACTTTTAAAATCGCTTGCTATATAATTATAGGGCTGTAAATAATACTTCGAGGTGTAACTCAGTTTGGTAGAGTGCTTGGTTTGGGA
>CAZERR010000121.1:0-1763 GCA_964514785.1 uncultured Ruminococcus sp.
TATGGTTACTTTACTTATCGGAAAAAAAGGTTCAGGAAAAACAAAAAAGCTTATCCAGCTCGCTAACGAGGCGGTTGCCGCTTCTCAGGGTAACGTAGTAGTTATTGAAAAGGGAGCTAAGCTTACTTATGATATTACCTCAAAGGCTCGTCTTATTGATACCGACCAGTATCAGATAAAAGGCTATGATATGCTGTTCGGCTTTTTAAGCGGAATTTGCGCAGGTAACTATGACGTTACCGATATTCTTATCGACTCTACATTCAAGATTTGTCCCGAGGCTGTAGACGGTCTCGACAGCTTCACAAAGAAGCTCCAGGACTTAAGCGAGAACTCAGGCGCCGACTTCGTTGTTCTTATCTCCGCTTCCGAGGAGGATATCCCCAGCGAGATCAACGCTGTTTGTGAGAAATTATAATTTTCAGTATAAAAAGAAGCGGGCTTGCGATGTCAAGCCCCTTTCTCTTTGTTACGGACAGAATAGTATGATGTTTGATTTTGATAGTTTATTTCCGACTACCACTCACCCGAAGATATGCGAAAAAAACGGCTTCGGCGGTAAGGCTTTCGCGCTTGTGAGAAAGTGGTCTAAAAGGGCTGATAAATACCCGTGTAAGAGCAGCCGGTATTACAGCGCTCCGTTTCACGCGAGGAACGATGCCTTATCGATCGGACGAAAGCTTTATGATTTAGCTTTAAGGGCAAAGCTCTCCGATAAACCGCTTGAATTTTCTTTCAGCGGTGAAGACGGGAAGATCCCGATCTCCTTTTTAAAGTATAAAAGTAAGACGGATCCCGAAAAAACGCTCAGGGCTCAAAATGATTTTTTAAGCCTCGTTAATAATAAAGCTCCGGATTTTCAGGCTGACGCACTGCTTGGGCTGGCGCTTCATACCGTTCAGGACTTTTTCGCTCATGCAGTCCGGGTGGATCTGTACTGCGCGCGTGAAAATTATTATTATTCCGCGGGTGCTGTCCCCGTATCGGAATATAAGAACATACCTGTTTATGAGGCAGACGAGCTTATCGGTGTGAGCAATAACTCTTTCGAGGATAATATCCGGGTTATGAGCTGGCGGTATGACGCGACCTGTAAGCTAACCGCCGAAATAAGTGAGAAATGGAAGAACGACCGTGAAATAATCTCCCTGACCGCCGAGCCGGCAGGCGCCGAAAAATTCTATAGAAGAACTAAACGAAAGTACGGACGAAAAAAATACTGGACTGTTTCCTATAGGGAATATAAGTGGGAATCAGTGTGAAATTTCACACTGATTCTATAAAGGAGCGTGCGTTCGGGGCGCGGCTGAACAGGCAGCAAAAAACGTCAGTATGAGTGGATCATACTGACGTTTATCTTTTCGGTTATCAGAATTTTACAAGCTTTGCTATATATTCGCTGAGCTTATCAACAGCGACTCTTTCCTGCTCCATAGTGTCGCGGTTGCGGACTGTTACGCAGTTGTCCTCTAAGCTGTCAAAGTCGTAGGTGATACAAATCGGGGTTCCGATCTCATCCTGACGGCGGTAACGCTTGCCGATCGAGCCTGCGTCGTCGTAATCTACCATAAAGTCCTTTGAAAGACTGTCGAACACCTCGGTCGCCTTTTCGCCGAGCTTCTTGGAAAGCGGAAGCACCGCCGCCTTGAACGGCGCGAGCGCGGGGTGAAGCCTGAGCACGGTTCTCTTATCCTTTTCGCTGATTTCCTCCTCGTCGTAAGCCTCGGTCATAATCGCGAGGAAAAGTCTTTCTACGCCGAGCG
>CAZERR010000122.1:0-1734 GCA_964514785.1 uncultured Ruminococcus sp.
TACACGGGAGCTATCATACACTCCTCTCCGAGCATAAGCTGATCCTCAATTTCTCGCGCGATTTTATCCTCGGGATAATCGAACGCGAGCGGACGGAACATCATATCGTTCTCATCGCTGCAGCGGCGGAAGGTCTTATAAATATACGGAATAAGCCTGTAGCGTACCGCGAGCACGTCCGCAAAATCCTTACAGTCGCCAAACTGATAAGCCTCCTGAGCGCGGGTGCCGAGAGCTCGGTGATTTCGCATCAGCGGAGTAAAAACTCCGAGCGCAAGCCACCTGAGAAGCAAATCACGGGTGACATTATTATTAAAACCGCCGAGGTCGGCTCCGCAATAAAGGAAGCCGCACATATTAACACCGGGAAGCATTTTAAGGTTCAAAAGAATATGCGACCACCAGCTGAAATTATCGCCGAACCAAATTCCGCTCGTACGGTGAGCTCCTATATATGACGCACGGGAGAAAATCAATTTCTTTTCCCTGCCGAACTCTTTTTCAAAAAACTCACCTGCCGCCTTAGTCATAAACGCGCCGTAGATATTATGCACGTCCTTATGACAGACCTTTTTTCCGTTTATATTATGATAAAAGCTCTTATAATCTTCCATACTGTTCTGGAGACCGAGCATAGCGTTTTTCGTTTCAAAAAAGCCCCAAATCCCGATTTCCTCACCGCGTATCTTATCGAGCTTATTAAACGCCTTCTCGAGCCCCTTAAGAGAGTAGAAGATCGCCGGCTCATTCATATCGTTCCAAAAACCGTCAACACCTAAATCGGTGAGCGTTTTATACTGACTGCCGAACCACTCGCGGGTGTCCTTATTAAGAAAATCGGGAAGTCCGACTATACCCGGCCATACGCCGCACTCGAACTCTTTTCCGTCTTTATCAGTACAAAAATAACCGTTTTTATGGCCTTCATCGTATACGGAATAGCCCTTTTCCTTCTTTACGCCTGCGTCGATGATCGGGATGAGATGAATATTGTTTTCCTTCATTTCGCCGACGAACGCCTTGAAATCCGGGAACAGCTTTTTATTGACGGTAAAATCCTTAAAAGCGTCCATATAATCTATATCCATATAGATACAGTCAAGAGGAAGGTTGTTTAGGCGGTGATTTTCACGCACGTTTACGAAATCCTCCTGCTTCGCGTAACCCCAGCAGCTCTGCTGATAGCCGAACGCCCACAGCGGAGGGATATAGCTTTTTCCGATAATTCTTCTGAACTGACGGATTATATCAAGCTCTGTTTCGCCGTCAATATAATATAAATCCGCCTCGGGTTTATCGAGGGTAATAACACACTCATCGGGGGCGCTGTAGCCTAAGTCCCAGACGATTTTTGAGGGATAATCGATAAAGAGCCCGAACTTTTTCTTACCGCTAACTACAATAAAATTATGAGCACTGTAGAGCGAGCGTTTATCCTCGGTGTGGTTAGTTTCGTCGCTGCACCAGCTCTCGTAGACCCATCCGCGTTTATTGATTCCGCGCACAGCCTCGCCCAGCCCGAAAATCATATCGTCAGCGCCGAGATCAAAGCTGAGCTTTAGTTTATCCGCGCAATCGAGCGCTAAGGGAAATTCCCTAATATCGGAAATCTCTATTTTCTCAACAACTGCCTCGGTATCGATCGGCGTATTGATCCTGAATTCTTTTACCATAACGCTCCCTCTTTCCTCTTATTATCGTGCTTTATAAAAACAAGTCAAAAATCGCTATCGC
>CAZERR010000123.1:0-1609 GCA_964514785.1 uncultured Ruminococcus sp.
AAGCAAAAGCGGCAGCTTAAACAAGCCGCCGCTTTCACTTATATATATAAATCAACCCTTTTTCGAATCAGGGGTGAACTCGGTATTGTTTACTTTAGAATAAAATTCATACAGCACGCGACAGCCGCGGTACCGAGAACCGCGCCCGCCGTGATTAATAATAAGCCTACTGATCTTTTCATATCCTTTCACTCCTTTGGGACAAAATGTTTTCATAAATCTCTTTTTATATTATTGTCTGTTCTTAAAACTTAAAACCTATAACTTAAAACTTTCATATTAGTAGTGTCGTTTTCTCCCGAAAAAGTTTCAATAATTTTGAAAATTTTTTTATTTTAGCGTTTTGCATAAAAACGCGTCGTAACAATTGTCTATAATAACGAAAGCCGACTCATATGAATGAATCGGCTTTAATAGCGTTATTTAATTTTACTCGGGCTGATTGACTTTCTGCTGATGATATTGTCAATGCTCCAGCCGCTGGTGAAATGCGGCTCCATAACCTCGTCATAAAAAGCCATAATCTTGCTTCTTACCATAGCTCCGTTTTCGTTGGTACTGCCGTAATCGACTACTACAACCGGAACCTTACGGCTGGTGTCGATCTGCTTGGAGTAGCCTGTATATACATTATAAATCTTGAGCTTATCGGGGTTATTTACAACTTCTTTTATCTTTTTGTAGGTTTTCTTTCCGAGCTTGATATAATCGGTTATAACCGTGGTGAGCTTATAGGAAACCTTTCCCTTTTTGGCGGTGAGAGTAACCTTGCCGCCCTTCTTAGCCTTAACCTTACCTGTTTTTTTATTGATAACGCATACGCTCTTTTTAGAGGATTTCCATTTCGGCTTTTTAACGCCCGCAGGCTTCGGAGCCTTGGCTTTATCGCCCTTTGCGATAAACCAGTAGCCGTGAACGCCGTGAACCGTGTATTTAACGCTGTTGCTGCCTGCCATTTTAAGGGTGATTACGGTTTTTCCGATATATTTAGGCTTGATAGTGAGCGTGCCGCTGTCAGCGGAATCTATCGTAAAGGACGCGTCGGCAACTTTCTTATGGCTGTTTTTTATGCTGAGATTATCTTTAGCATAATCCTTTGTGCCCGTGAATTTAAACTGAACCTTTTTAGGGTTGGTGGTAGAAAGCTTGCAGGACTTTCCCTTCATAGAGATCTTATCGGGATCGCTCATTTTAAGCTGCAGCGCGTACTGACCTGCGCCCGAAACGGTAAGCTTATAGGTTTTGCCTTTAGGAAGATAGCAAAGCCCGGCCATAGGGACTTTTTGTGTACTTATATATACGCTGTAATCGGTGCTGGCCAGTGACCACGTCATTGAAGTGTTCTCGGAATAAACGGCGATTGCAACATTGGCGGACTTATCCGTGGTAAATGTATATTCATGAGAATTCTGAGAAAGCCAAGAGCCCTCCTCGATCGTTCCGCCGTAAGTCTGTCCTATTACAAGATTAAAGGACGTCGTAGCGGCGTTGACTGTTACGGGGATTATAACAATACCGATTACCATAATAAAAGTTAATATTAAAGAAGTAACTTTTTTCATAACGAAATCATCCTTTCAAAAATTACTTGTTATTTAAATTTTATCAT
>CAZERR010000124.1:0-1546 GCA_964514785.1 uncultured Ruminococcus sp.
GCGTTACTGATCCTTACAGCGTTTACAAACGCGCCCGAAGAATCCGCAAAGCCGAACGCGAAGAAGCTGTCCGCTCCCGACTTATACATCTCACAGATCTCGGAATTGCCCGTCCAGTTCTCGCCGACCATATATACGTCGGATTTAATCTTTTTGCTCTCGCTGTAAAACCACTTCAAGAACTCAGCGCCGTCAGTTGTTTTAGAAGTATAATACTTCGTAGCGTCAAGGCGGAAGCCGTCGACACTGTGGTCTTTAAGCCAGAACGAAGCTATCTTCTTAAAATACTCGCGGGTGCAATCAGCGCTGAGATCCCATTCGGGCATATACGGCGAGAAATTGGACTCATAGTAATAACCGCTTCCTAAAGCCGTATAGCCGTCGCCCGGCAGGCTGTCGGAACGTACAATTTCAAAATATTTCGCGTCGTGAGATAAATCACCCTTTAAGACCTGCTCGCACGCGCTTTCAAACAGCGGATTGAACTTTGAGCAGTGGTTAAGTACAAGGTCAATTATAATATTGATACCGCGCTTATGACATTCACTGACGAGCTTATCAAAGTCCTTCATAGTACCGAAGCTCTCATCGATCGCGAAATAATCCTTTACATCGTACTTGTGGTAGGAATGCGAGGGCATAATCGGAGTCAGCCATATCCCGTCAACACCGAGGTCGGAGTCGGTTTTAGGATTTCCGTCGTTTAGATAATCAAGCTTATCAATAATACCCTTTAAGTCGCCGACACCGTCACCGTCGCTGTCGTTAAATGAACCTACGAATATCTCATAGAAGTTGCGGTACTTATCGGTAGATTTAGTTACCTTAATATCGGAGGTGGGATCTTTATATTCAGGCTTACAGGCGCACAGCGCCGCAGCCGTTATGATCAAGGTTAGTATAATTGCAAAAATTCTTTTCATAATAATCGCAATAGCCTTTCCGCCCACAAAAAGTTATTTACAACCTTACCGTGGGCGGATAAGGCGTAAAGTGGCGATTTCGTCATTCTTCGTTGTCCCGCAGGGACATACTGAGCGGACAATATAAAATTATAGTGTAATTTTTCAAACTATATCCTTATCAGAAAGAAAAGGGCGGCAGAAGCCGCCCTTAAAACTTTTGTTAGAAAGGGATTAACCCTTAACGCCGCCGGCAGTAACGCCTTCAACGTAATAATTCTGCATCTTGAGGAACAGGAGTGTAACCGGAACCGCAACGAGAACCGAACCTGACAGGAAGCGTTTAAACCACTTATCGAGATGGTCGTTATCGAGCATTTTCTGAAGTCCGATTGCAACCGTGTAGTTATCGATTTTATCACCCATAATAATCTTTGCAAGGATAAAGTCTGTCCAAGGTCCGATAAAGGCGGTAAGTACGGTATATACAACGATAGGCTTAGACATCGGAAGAATGATCTTCCAGAAAATCTGGTTCTTATTCGCGCCGTCGATTGTCGCGGCTTCATCGAGCGCTCTCGGGATCGTATCGAAGAAGCCAGTCGAAATCTGGAAGCCCAATCCCGCACCGGCCGAATAGCAAA